>DATEIS010000647.1:0-17178 GCA_035278765.1 Pyrinomonadaceae bacterium
GTTCGGTTCATTTCTTTGCGCAAATTTACTGCGAAAATATTCCCAGATACGATGTTCAGAAAGGATGAGACGCTGTGCGTTTGCGACAGACGCCAGAAACTCGGCGGAGTTGCTTGCATCGTCTTCTCTGATTAGGGCGCAAACTTGCTTGCTCCAACCGCGCAGAAACGCGCGTATAGCTCGCAGTTGATAGTGATGTTTTTCGAGGTCGGAGCCTTCGGAGCTGCGTTTGAGCCACGAATTAAACTCTGTCTTCAAACTACGCAGCTTGCGGCGAATCTCTTTCTTTTTGCGATAGACCAATTGTTCCTGCGCATCGAGATCCCGATAGCTGTTCACTGAAACCTCTTCGGATTGGTTAGATGTCGGAGTTAAAGAAATGCTCAGGTCGGGTCCGGAAACAACCGGAACCAGGGGCTATTCGTAAACAATACCGGCAGCCACATTGCGTCGTGTGGCGGACGTAAAAAATGACCTCTATGAACCTGGATCATCTCATCTACGGCGCCGCTCAACGCGTCACTGTGGCCCAATCCGTCAATTAAAGCCTGTAAGAGATCAAGCCGCTGTCCGCTGTCTTCGAAAAGGCCCGTACATACCACCCCGGTCGTCTTTCCGTGCCTGAAGAGTTCAGACGCGAACGTGTTTCGCAGAAACATTTGATGGATGGTGGAACTGATGCCGGCGCCGGATTGGCCCTCAAGAACGAGTAATGGTCGAAGTTTTGAAACCGGCAGAGAGTCAAGAATGTCACTTAGCAGCGTCGTCGAAATCTGCACGTACTCCGAGCTGTACGGGCTGCTGGAACCGCCGCCTGAATAAGAATCGGGCAAAACATTAAAATCGAGATAAACGTCACCCGTGTTGGGATTTTCGGTATAGGAGGATTCGACATGAATTATTTGTGGCTGAAAACGAATGACTGCGGTCTGTAACTCTTCAGCGAGTCGCTCGACTTTGGATACATTGAATATTGCAGTCTCAAACTGGCTGTACAAACTCGGGGCGGACAGTGCCGTGCGTCCTCGCATAGAGCTTACCCGAGTCTCATGCGAAGGTTTGATAACCAATGCCTTTATCCGTGAGTCAGTATGATGAGATCGTAACTGTGGTGCGAGCTGCTCGGGGATGTCTATCAGTGAGCGAACGCGTGGCAATCCAAGCTGATCCAGTTGTCTTTGCGCCACAGGCCCAAGAAAACCATCTACTCTAACGTCCTGATCCGTCAGGACCTTCAGTGCCACCTGTATCCACTTTATGATCTCGTTGTCGAAAAGGTCGGCGGCATTGCAACGATAGACATAGCGCAAGGTGAACTCCAGGTCGAGACTAACGTCGCTGATGATCCATTCCCATGGGAGTTTCGCCTGGTTGGGAGAAAGTTCAAGGCGTAAGTCCACCGGGGATAGTTTTGAAGATCGCAAAACATTGGCAATGTCCGCTCCAATCAATACGTCTGCGAATTCCGTGCGTAAGTTTTGCGGCTCCTGGCTCATGCGGCCAACGAGTCTCAGTATCTCAGCTCGGTCTCTTAGGCTTCCGAAGACTTGTCTGAGAGGCTCACTGGCAGAGATGGTCCTAGTAAAGACTTCATCATTGCCTCTTATGAGTTTCAACAAGCAATGTTCTTGTGAACCTTCGTATTGCAGCATCCAGGTTCTGTCGAGGTGTGATAACTGCTGCGACTCGAGATCCATCGGTACCGCCGGTTGCTGCTCACGCAGGTGCTCAGCAGCGTGGTGGTCGCCCAGCTCCTGATAGATCGACGCTGCATTGTTGAGAGAGATTGTGGCTCTTTTTCTGTCGCCGACTAGCATTTGTAACCTTGCATTTAACTGCGCCGCAAACGCATCCCATCTGCTGATCGAATCAGGCCGCAGAAATGAATTGACACTCTTAAGTGAGAACTCTGCTCGTTCGAGCTGACGTCCGTTTAATTCGCGCTCGGCCTGTTCCAGCAGGGCGACGTAGCAGACTCCTGGAAACTCTCGATAATCACCAAAGAAACGCGTCGAGTGGAGGTCCACCGGTTCCAGCGGAGACTGCGGCGTGCGATTGATCACTGACAGTAGCTGCACTAAGGCAAACGTTTCATTTTGTTTTAGCGCCCTGTCAATCGCCTGGACGAGCATTTCATTTACCCGGTCGTTCATGCCGCAGAACCGGTGCACGTCGGCACATAGGATGGTTGTGGAGAACGCGTCTCTCTTTTCAACCGGCCACTCGATGAGTCTGAGTAATCTTTTTAAGTACTTCTGTGGCAGTCGATCGCTTGCACCCTGTTTGGCAAACCGGAAAACTGACAGAAGCGGAAGCCGGGCTGAGCTCGGCTCGATTTGATCGAGCGCATCGATTAGTTGTTGCACTGTTTGTTCGCCGCCAAAACCCAGAACCAGAGCCGCGGCCAGCAGTCGGGCCAGGGCAGACGGAAACTTTTGGTTTTGCATTGCGGCTCGCCACAAAGACTCTGCGATACTGCGATTGCCTTGCGACACCGCATAGCGCATCGACAGCACTTCCATTTTGCTGGCGATGTCTGGGTCTCGTTTATTCCCATAGTTTTGCCAGGCATCGAGCAGCGCCGATATCTCTTTGAAATCGCCGATTTGATCCATCTGCAACTCGAGTCGATACATGCGTGTCCGATCCGGACCCCTTAGGTCGTTTAGGGTGCTCCACTGTTCTTTCGCGCGTTCTAAAAGTACGGCGGCATCTTTGAACTCCATCAACTGGGCCAGAATCAATCCTTCCAGTTCGGTAACCGCCGCGGTTCCTTTTTGATCGGGGGCGAACTCGATGAGCGTTCTCACATTTGCCAGCGCGATGCGCGGCCGATGAAGTCCGCGCGACATAATGCGGCTGAACAAGAGTTGGTTCTCGAAGTTGTCGCTGGAGTTTGGTCTACCAGACTGGATTAGTTCGCCGACCAGTGTCGCGGCGGTGTTTGGTCTGGCAATGTCAAGATAAATTGCCGCGATGCGACGTTGAATGTCACGCCCGGTCCTTGAGCCGTGGCTGGTCTCTTGAAGAGCAGTTGCGTATTCAGCCAGAGCTTCTTTGTAATGTTTTTGCTCCTGGTACCAGCGAGCAAGTTTCAATCTGATCCGAGAAGGTGAAAGAAAAGTAATCCTAAGAAATCCGGCGGCTTTGAGTGCTTCACGGAAATGGTATCCTGCTTCTCGGTAGCCAAGGGCTGAATACATCTCCGCGAGTTGAATACGGAGGGCGACAGAGATAAAGATGCTGTGCGTTTCCTCCAGCGCCTTTTCCATCAGCGGTAAAACCCGGGTGTAGTCAAGCGAGATATTTTTCAAGTGATCGGCGAGTTCGAGGTATTGATAGACGTCAAAGCCAGGCCTGACGTCATCATTATTTGGCGAACACAGCAAAGTCCTAAGCCTTAAAAGGTGTTCTCTCGCCTGATTCCATTCGGCCCTGTAATGAGAGGTGGTTTGTTTGTATCTTGCCGCTAATACGATGCAAGCCGCAGCCGCTTCCTCGTGCGCCGTGCAGAGGTCTTCCAGGGCGACTATATCGGTTGCCGATTCCTCATTAGGCCATTTGATTGGAACTCCTTCTTCGTCTACGTAATCACGCGTTGTAATCTCGTTCGCATACCTTCTGCGAGCCTCCATATTACTTTGCAAGATGGGGTGTTTTGCCAGTTGCTTACGCCAGTAACCGGCCGTGGCGGGGCCTTCGCATTGGAAGCGGTGGTAGAGGGATTCAGCCAGCCAGACGTCGACCCTTGCTCCCTCCTTCTCCGCTCGCTCGGCGAAATAGCGCATCGCATCTCTATGCAGCCGCCGAGTAATTTCCTCCGTCGCAAGGAGGTACCGCATCGGAACGATAACGTCGGAGTGGAGCTTTAATTGACCGGGGTCACGATTGTCGCTGGAAATCCAACCGCGTGTTGCCACAAATGGTTTTAACTTTTCCCATGCCTCGGCTGGAGTGGATGCTTCGCCGTACGGCCAATATTCCGTCTGATCGAAGTCGCCTTCTCGCCCTCGTCTCGAATCGAGGCCACGCTCTTTCTCCCGTTCTGCCACCAGGTGTTTCCACAGAACGCCTTCGAGCACGTCCAGTGTCAGCACCCGCGGCACGACTGCATAGCGCAATATCCAGCGAATCTCGTAGTCCTTGATTCGGTCGATGATGCGCTGAATCATGTAAGCTACTTCCGCGCGCGGATACTTCGCGATTTCCTCAACCGTTTTGATCTCCTTAGAGCTGACGAGGTCTGTCATCAACGACAAGACAAATGGATTGATTGTCTTTTCCTCTTTGTTCGCACATTTCTCGATTATGGCTTCGATGTAAGCCTCATCACTGAGACCACGCTTTTCGGTGAGATAGCTTCTCGCTTCGGTCGTGGTAAACCGGTGCAGCTCATGGCTGATAGCTTCGTCGTGAAGCAGGCGACCGAGGTCTGTTAATTCCTTTCGCAAGTCATACCGACCAGATAGCACCAGCCGCAGAGACTTATAAGAGTCATGCATCTGCTGAATCTGTCTGATTACAGCCGACAGGCTGTCGCGATTGAAGAACAACATTTCTTCGAGAGTATCGATAGCGATAACGATTGGACCGGTGAATTGAGCGTCACTGAAGGCCAGACAAAACTCCTGCAGCGCCGTTTGATTCCACGATGACTCGAAAGCTTCAAAGCTCGCCTCGAGTGCGGTTCTGTCGCTGCCTGGCGTCTCACGGTCGAGCAGCGGCATGAACCGCCACAGGCGATTGAATTTTTCGCTAAAAGGCCGCTTTTCAATCTGCTGGTTGAGCTGTTCGGCTATCGGTAGCAACAGCAGCAACGGATGAAGACTGATGTAGTTCAAGTTGAGCAGGTCGAAATCAAGTCGAGCAACAGGAATTCGTCTGGGTTCGGGCAGGCAGTAACGAGAGATGAGCCAACGCACAAACATGGTCTTGCCCAACCCGCCAGTCGCATACACGTGAAAGATCCACTGTTTCGCATCCGGAGCCGCACGGTGAAAGAAGCTGTCAAGGTTGAGCGACTTCACTTCCTGGGAGTAATAAGTATTAGTCTGATAAAAGTCGCTAAGGTAAAGGTGTCGTGAGTTGTAGTACTGCCGCCGTTTATCCCATGAGGCGTATAGGTCCGGGGACGCTACTTTCAATCGCAGTTCGACGGCTCCCAGCACGTCGTTGCAACGAGCCAGGTCGAAGCGCGAGTCAGCTTCCGTGTATAAGTCTTCAAACGTCTCTGTGGCCTTTGCCGGGTTTACTACAATCAACAGGACCATGCGTTCCAGGGCGAAGATTGGATCGTCGCCTTTGTAGTACCTTAGCAGGTCTGCGAAAACTGCCGTTGCATTCTTCCACGACTCTGAATTGCTTGCCTTGTCTGCCAGCAAAAGACCCAGATAATGTTGCCGTGCTTCTTCCCTGATTGCATAAATCCGCTGCGTTCGTGGAACTGGTTCGATATTCACATCGCTTGTGAAAGTCTTGAAATCAGGCGCCGACTCTGGCAGGTGTTTGCGCAGATAGGTATTGAAAATCGTTTCATTGAAATATCGTAACAGCGAAACACGCTTGAGGAGTTCTCGTTCTTCCGGCCGCTCCAGTCTCCGGCTGAGATCTTCGATCGAGTCAACGCTTTCAAGAAGCTCCTGGATCCGTTGTAGTCTGCTTTCAGTCATGGCGGCCTCACGGTTTTGGCGATCTCTCCAGTTTCTCGCGTTGTTTTCCGATATAACCCAGAAAGCTGGGATGCCATGGGTCAGAAATTTCCCGTCTGAACCTGGTGATCCAGAATTCGTCTTCGTCTTCGCGCAAAATGTTGACCGGACGTTTGGAATTTGACCGCCGAAGGTTGTTGAAGTATTCCTTCATGACTTTGTCAAACTCCTTCGCAGGTATGCCTTGCAGGTAAACGTCATGCCAGTAAGCCTTAAGTTCGCTCAACTCCGGATAGGTTTTGAGTTCCTCTTCACTTAACACCAGCACAAATTTGACGACGCGAGTTCTGTCATCGGATTTGAGAGCTCCCACCGCGGCCTGCTCAAACAGAAAGGGAATGAGAAACTTCTTCATGTGAGGTTCACTGATCTTGGCACGGTTGTAGGTAAACTGATCGAGCACGATGATCAGGTCCTGGTTCGGTTCCGCTGCATTGATCAGGGCTTTGCGAAACGATTTGAAAATCTCGGCGACTGTGTTGTCCGGCAGGTTATCCAGTTGCGCCGAATCTGGTCTTTCGAACAGTACCGGCCTCCCATCCCACTCCGGTGGGGTTTGGTTCTTGAGGCGATAACGAAGCTCGTGATTGAACTCGTAAAATGCTTCCTGCTTAAGGGGTCGATAGATTAGTTGATATTCATCTCCGATCTTTTTCGATGGATCACCGGTCTGTATTTGGGTCAACACATCGAGCCACTTCGGACTCTTACTGCTGACTTCCACATAACGCACGTTGTGGTTTTGTAATGCACATCCTTCCAGGCACCACAAAGTGATCCACGTCTTTCCTGACTCCTTAACACCGCGAACAATCATCAAGTCTTTGCTCGCGATCTGTGGCAGTGGATAAAAACCCTGAATAAAGTTGCGTCTATCCTCCCGGCAGTTTGCGAGAATGCTGACTTCCTGAAACCTGGCACACCTCTCAATCGCGTTTTTGAGATCTGTGTCGGCTTTTGCTGTCATAGACAAAATGTCTTCGGGGGGCATCGAGACCGTGAGCGTGGGCGTGGCCCAGTCGCGTTTCAGGTTTTTGTCGCGGGCCAGCGTGATGTCGCGGATTTTGACTCTCGCCGCGGCAACGGCCAGATCGATCGGTTCTCCCTGCGCTAATCGTCGGTAGGTGGCGCCCGCAAACTCCCCGGCTACCGCCCCTTTTATGTCAGCCTGCATTGTGAGTACGGCCGGAACGTGGAGGCCGTGAAATGCATCGGCTACGCCCCAGGCGGCAATCTGATCCTGGATCGTCGCTTCGTCGCGTCCCGCAGTTCGACAGGCGTTAATAAAAGCAAAGCGAGGAATCCATCCCCATGTTTGCAGGCTCCCGTCGATCTGATCGGCTGTCCAGGGATCATTTCCACCACCGGCCTGTTGCAAAAGAATGAATGGGTTTCTGGTCGCGGTGGTTCCGCCGTGGCCAATGTAGTGTAAGACGTGTGGTCGAAAACAACGACACGCCTTTTCGAGATCGTCGATAGTCGGGTACCACAACGGCTCCACGTCGACGAGCCGATTGACTGGACGTAACACCTCTTCGATTTCGGTTACTTCTCTGTCCGCTGCGATTGAGGCGTCCTTTACTCCGACAACGATGAGTACTCGAATGGGCCAGGTGAGGGGTTCAATGCCCGGCGCCTCGGCTGGTCCATACTTGTGAATGCGAATGATCGAATCGTCGAGTTTCTGAAACGGCCGTTGATTAACTCCGTCGAACATCAGCTCCCAGGGAAGGAGTGCGATGTTTTCATTTCCTCTTTCGACGTCGAAGAGGACGCGGAATCTTTCACCCGGTCTTCGGTCCCGCTTCAACTGCTTCAGCCGCTCGCCCACTTGTCCGACATACAAAAGAGCCAGGAGGTGCTGTCCGATATCGCTAAACACCCGACTCTCGTCAGCTTCTTTGACGAACGTTTCCCGGAAGGTGTTGTAGTCGCCTGCATGTCTGCCAACCTTGAGATCGGCAGGTAGATTCTCTTCGACCAAGGTCCCATCAGAATCGATCAATTGCAACACAAAACCGCCAGCGCCACTAGTGTTGATGCGAATGGTGATTTCCTTGATGTTCATTTTGTTACGCCTTGGTTATCGTCTCCGCGTGATGCGGGACGCCTTTTTCATTTATGTATGTGACGCGGATGTTGGTTTCGTCAAAATCAAGCACGGCAAAACCGAAGTAGTTCCATTTTTCGAGATAGTCTCGAAAGCCGTCCTGATATTCGTAACTCACACCAAAAGGGAGGTCTTTGTTCGACACATAGAACGGAACGCCACCGTGACCAATGCAGCGTGGATACTCAATGTTCTCGCGTGGCTGGTAGAGAGTGCATCGGTGCTCGTGTCCCCAGAACCACGCTCTTACGCGGCCGGAGCGCAACGTAGGCTTGAGTTTCTTGACGATCTTTTTGCCGCCTTTCTCAAACGCACTGAACGGTTGATGATGGCTTAGCAGAATCCCACCTTTGTTTGGCGCAGCATTTAACTTCTCGGACACCCATGCATGCTGGCGACCGTATAAATCGTGTGCGTCAAAGACAAGGTTTTCATGGTATCCGGTGTCGAGACCAAGAATTAACCAGTGGTCGTTCTCGAGACTGAAGAAACTGGAGGGTTTACCGTTTTCATCCTTCTGGCTCTGGAAGCGTCGATCGCCGTTGATAACGTAGTCGAAGTAACCCCAGCCACCGGAGTACATGTCATGATTGGCGTTGAGAGTGCGCGACGAGATTTTGTTTGCCTCGTGTTTTTTAACCGGCCAGTATTTCAGGAAGTTGTTTTCATATTCGCGCGGCAGCCCGGAATAATAAACGTCGCCCAGATGAATTACGTGTTTGTCTCTCGACCTTGCTTTTGGGTCGTGTAACGTTTCGGCAATCGCCTCGCCGACGCTTGCGGCTCTCGGCAAGCCGCTACCCCAGTCGCCGACAAGAACAACGCGTGCGCGATTGCTGATTTGAGCTGGTTTGGCTGGTTGTTCATTGAAGGGATAACGATTGAATAACTTGCGCAGACCGATGGCTGCTAAACAGTTTGCCCAACGGATGTCGAGCAGTTCGTATTTTTTTACCAGCGCTCGTTGTGGTGGTGAACCGGAGAGAAATAAAGCCAGGTTTTGATCCATTTGCATGTTTGTCACAGCGATATTCTGCATCTTGCCTGCAGCGCGTGCTTTGTTGGCAACAACCTGTTTCTTCTTTCTTGTATCGCAGAACTCCTGCAACGCCGACTGGGTTAAGCCAATCACCGGATGTCGGGGAAAGTAGGCTGCGCCGTCCATAGCTTCGGGTTCGCGTTTGCCCTCTTCGCGGATGGCTTTCTTCATTTCAGCGGCTGCGCGAAGGAGATCTTCGACTGTCAGTTCATGTTGCTCCATAAGCTTATGGACGCCGTGATCGCCGAGTTTGTATTCCTCCGACTGTACGTGCAGAGTTTGCGCCAGCTTCCCGGTACTTTTGAGCATGAAGTCGCGCTGGAGTAATTGAGCAAGCATGCGGCGTCCTTTCGAGGATGCGGCCGGAAAAAGACACTGGGCGGCACGCGTAAGCTTATGCGGATGTGAAGACGAGGACGGTTATACACCCATGGAGACTCGAGATTCAAGAGTCAAGTTTTAGCTTGTCGTCCTTCAAAAATCGGCCGGATGACGATCTTGCGACTTTTGACCCTCCTCCGCGTCTTGATCGCGAGACCTGCTAGTCCTGTGCCGGGCAGGAGCAGCGTAGTTGGTTCGGGGAAAAGGGTTAGCGCCAGTAATGTGCGTGCTGTTCGCAATGATGTTGCCTGAATAGGGAGTGCTCGAGACGTATCCCAACTCGGGGTCAAAATGAATGTTGTCCACGACACTAAAGACAAATCCAAACTGACTGAACTGGGCGGCAGTATAAGATTGACCAAAGGCAAAGGGCTGGTTGTTTATAGACTGCGAGGCAGTCAGAGCCAGATTAAAGAGATTAATTGGAGAGAATAGATGGCCGAGGCCGCGGGAAACCTTTAAACACAATCCTCCTAAACACAATCCCGCTAAACACAATCCCGCTGGGGACATTGGGAGATGCAGGTAGTGAACTCCTCGTTTTGAATTCCGTGAAGAAGAAGATCAAATCGCTGCTAGGCAGCCCGATGATGGCAGCCATAAACTATTGATGCTATTGGTCGGGGCGAGAGGATTCGAACCTCCGACCTCTCGGTCCCAAATCACAGGTTCGGCAAAGCTTAAGTTTTTGCCTTTTCGAAAGTTGCAGCCACCACGAGTTGATTAGGGTTTTGCGGTTCTTTCCAATTCGTTATCACCGAATCTCGGCTGTGTGCTGCGAATTCTGTCCACAAATTGGCCACAAAATTTGGGGGTGAATCCCTCTGTTGAGACAATTTTGAATTCATCCATCGACACTACCGCCGCGGACGAGCTGTACCTCCGAGGTACTCAGCTCTGCCGCGCACTGCGTCGAAGTGACATTTGTTTTGAGGCAATCCTATCTGCGACCGATAACATTCGAGAGCCCTGTTTTTGCGCTCAACCTGTTCCTGCGTCGGTTCGATTTCTCTACCTGCGGGTGTAAAGAACTCTCCTTCAGCGTATGTCGCGTAATAGCTCACTTCGGAAAACATCGACGAGACGACATCCCCTAGCGCATCGTGGTCATTGTGTCCTCCTTGAACGGCTGGCGCGTAGACGTGTGTCCATGGTTGAGAGGCGAACGGCTCAAGTCGGCGCTCGAGATCGGCCTTCTGCTGTTTCAATGTGCCGTCCTTCAGTCCGAGAAACGCAACAGGCACACCCAACAGTTCACACGCTCGCCTGCTTTCCTCTCTACGCTGGTCCGCCGTGATGCTCTCCGCAAGCTGTGCATTACTGTCGGTTACGATGATCACTAGAGGCTTATCGCGCATGATTGTGTACGCAGCGAACAGACACTCGTCGTCATTGTGTGGGGACAGCAATAGTTTCATGAGAGACCCAGATGGTCCAAGCGATCGTTCTTCCGAAAGTTCCGTATAGGGTAGTCCTTCTCGAAGACGAGCGCGTCATCGTGGTACAGCCTCACGGCGATACTTTCGTTTACCGCCTCATAATCTTCGTGACGGAGTTGAAAATCGAGGGTCAGGACGTAGTCCGGCGTTTCCTCATGAGCATACAGGATGAAGCCAAGCGGCTGCGTGCGTCTATAGCACTTCATGTCTGGCTTGTTCGGGCAGGGAATCTCTGCGGCCGAAATGGTTGGGTTACTTGCGTACTTTCGCGGTATATCGACCTCGAGCCGGAACTCTTTCGCGGCCGTTGCTCCATTGTTCCGGAGCTTGACGCGGAAGTCGTAGGAGTCGATGCTTGGGTGTTGCGGCGAGCCCATGAGTGTCTCGATAACGGGCTCAAGTTGCGGGACGGGCTTCGGCGCTGCTGCCTGGTATACATTAGTGATTCTGTGTGCCGTCTGCCCTCCTTGCTGATTGATACTTGTAACGACCGAGCCTTCGTTGATGCTGACCGTAAGCTTCTCCAGTACCTCATCGCTCGGTTGTTCAAAACGCTCTTCGTGTCGGCGTTTCCATTCTTCAAGCATTTCCGTTGGGTATTCGAGGGGCTTCGTGTCAATCGTCTTGTGGTGCTCACCACACATGAGGATCAAATTCTCGTGAGCATCGGGATCAGGGTAAGAAGGGTCATAGCGCGGACCGCCCTTTTCCTTCGCCCGCATGTGACAAATCTGGCCTACAACTACGTCAGCCTTTACGAGACGCCTTTCGCAGTCCGGAAAGGCGCATGTGTTGCCTGCAACCGCAAACAATCGCTTCGTCGTTGGTAGCTTAATTGTCATACGTAACGAATTTCTAATAAATCGCGGCGAGTTTAGCATCAAAGGAGTGGTTAGGTGTCCTTTCGCGCGAATCAACGTTAACATCGTTGAAGCAAAACAATGCCGAAACTACGGGCATTATAAAAGCGCCACCACTCGCCTATTGCCTCAAGTAAAAATCTACTCCAACACTGATTCGTTGACTTTTCTTCCCTATCGCAATAACCTCCCGCCGCGTTATTGAAAGCTGACCTTTGACCTTCTGCGTCCTCGCAGCTCGGTACTTGGCCCTGCTCCTCTATGAAACTCATAAGACAAGTCCTGGCAACGCTACGCAAACTTCCTAAGAAAAATGTTTCAACGAGCGCCAAGAACAACCGCGCCTTGAGTATTCTCTTTGGGACGATTGCCGCGGTAATCGTATTCCTATTAATGCTTTTCCTGCCGCAGGTGTTGATAAGCGCGCGGCACTTGAGTTTGACGCCGAAGGAGCAACTCGACGCCGAGGCCAGCCTTCGCTCTTCGTTGATTCAACTTGTGGGAGGTGTAGTGCTCGGGACTGGTCTGTATTTTACTGCTCGCGGTTTCCAGCTTACACGCGAGGGCCACATTACCGAGCGTTATGCGAAGGCTATTGAACAACTCGGGAATCCTAACGCAGATGTCCGAATTGGCGGAATCTATGGGTTAGAGCGCATCGCTCGAGATTCGACAACAGATCGAGAAACCGTTATCGAAGTGTTTACGACATTTGTTCGAGAACACACGAGAAGTGGCCATCAAACGCCAACCGAAAGTAAGGTGGAAGCTGATGTTCAAGCCGCTGTAACGGTAATCGGTCGCAGACCTTATACGGACACCGAAACGCACCGTCTTGATTTCTATCATAGCGGACTGAACGGCGTGAACTTTCGTGGCGGCGATTTTAGAGGCGCGATGTTTTATTACAGTCGACTAGATCATGCCTCTTTCGCAGGCGCAAACGTCGACGAGGCTGGCCTTTCGTTCTGTCGGGCGCGAGGTGCCGCTTTTACAGAGTCAAGCGCCCGCGGGGCAAACTTTGTGAATGCCGAATATGTTAACGGCTGGTTTCTTGCTGCAGATTTTACTGATAGTGACTTCTATGGTTGTGATCTTAGCGGATCCGATTTTGGACGACGGTACGCTGAAGAGGGAAACCCACCGCTTCCGCCCGCAGTGGTACTAATGCGAGGTTTACACAAGCCAAACTTAGTGGCACGAATTTGCGCGGCGTCGATCTACGAACCGTACGAGGACTTACTCAGGAACAGCTCAAGGAAGCAATCACAGACGACAATACGCTTCTTCCTCAATACTGGGGCACCGACGATACTGTCTGACTTGCGAATGGCGTCGATTGGAACGTGTCATGACCAGTAAAACGAAACAGCACAGAGTAACGAGAATGTGCTGCTACGATGAGTTTCATGTCGAGGACGACGGTTGGCGGATTATTAATGGAGAGGAATTAGATGATCAGTTTCCGAAAGTCGGTCCTTGGGTCATCGAAAACCTTCGTGCACGTAGAAAGTGCCCTTATTGCAGATCGCCACTTCGCAGCGCTCGACAGGTATGGGGCGATTACCCGAATGGAGGAAATTGTAAAGAATGGGTTCTTGTGTGTTGCAGGTGGTGCGCTTTGTGGCAGTTCTTTTGTAAACACGGGCTTCTGGATGACTTTCCATCTAGGATCTATTGGGAGGCATATCTAAGTAAAGCCAGAACGTTCTCGGAGGTGTTGCCAGAGGGCTGTGAATCAGAACTTGCGCAAGTTTTACGTCGTGACAAGCGCAATTGGACCCTAATAGACCCAAAGCGACTTGAACTTTTTGTTGCCGACATCCTGCGTGCGAACTACGGACATTGCGAAGTTACCCATATGGGCAAACCTAATGATGGTGGAATAGACGTACTATTGATCGATTCCGAACAGAATCAGTGGTTGGTTCAGGTAAAACCGGCGTTCGGGCATCGCCGGGGAACCAGTCGAGACTATTAGAAATCTATTAGGTGTAATGTACAGCGAAGACAGCCTTCGTGGGATTGTTGTATCAACTGCAAACCACTTCACCTACTGGGCTCAAGAATTAAGTCGTAAAGTACAAAACAAAGGTTGCCTTATCGATCTCGTCGATCGCGGCAAACTGGACTTGATGTTAGATCCTCTTATTCCCGTTCGTCCTTGGAATGCGATTTACGACGAGTATATACACGGGTGGGGAGATGATGTACCTGACGGGCGGGCAGTCTTTGACTTGCTCGAAAAAAGGTTGGGCTGCCCGCGCACTGAAGCTAAGAAGAGTCAGTTAGATCTATTCTGAATCTTCATTTTGGTTGGCCACAAACTAAATACCAAACCCCTCGCGTGAGTCAATTGAAGTTTAAGCTTCTTCTTGTATATACCCCAATTAGTAAAGTTCCATTTCGCTACTAGAATTAATTAATCTTGCTTACAAGAATCGATCTTTGGCAAGTGATATGTAAGCTACTTCCTTACCAGGAGCAGAGAGTTCTGCCTCACGCAAAGCAAGTCGTCTTTGTTTGAACGCGAACAATTTTTCGGCCAGAGACTTGAATTTAAGATGTACGACATCATCAATGATTTCAGCAGCGCCAGTGATTAGCAACTCAGCGCCTGTTTGACTATATTTTATCTTATGTAATTTCAGATGTTCCTCATATTCCGAAATGAGGTACTCTATTTCATCGGCTAACTCATTTGGGTTTTTGTTGTCCTTGAGGATTTTATTTTGCCAATTCAGCAAGGCCGCTCTAGTGCGAATAGAGTCTGGATCTCTTCTAAAGTCGATAATACTCTCCCAGGGCGTGTGATCGTTTGGGGTTGGTAATGCTTTCAGAATAACTGCCAAACAAGGTTCAGTGCCTTCCAGAAACGAAGAATTGAATTCCTGACGAGAATCATACCATGGGATTCCGATGCAATTGTCGACGTTACTAACAGCTTCCGCAGCCAGTCTCTTGATCGATCCCATTAGTTGGAAAAGCCCCGCCTCGTTAGGCAGATCTATCCTAATAGGCCCACGATTTGTGGCGCTCATAACCCGATTTAGAGCAATCTTAAACGCAAGATCATGATCGCAGGAGATGACGACCTCTTGTTCTTGCAGCCAAGACAACTCGGGAGAGTCATTAATCACTTTCTTAGAATTCCAAAAGGCAAAATTGTCAAAATAGAGTGCGTCGCGTTTAAGCTGTTTAAGATCAACGTCCTGAACAGTGAAAGTTGTCGCAATTCGCTTTAGTTTCGTCCCTTCAGGTGATTGGCTTATGAATACCAAAGGTGTTGCTTTCCTGACCATGGCTACAAGGGGGTAAAACTCATTAATAGCACCCTCGATGTTATGTGCGTTTAACAATCTTCCGGTTTCAAGTAGTCGTTGATAAATATCTGCCCTCTGCTCCTCTTCGAGAGTCATGTTGCCTACGAGCGTCAGTGTCGAGTGAATACCCCCAGCAAGCCACTTGACGTCCTCATCAGCAGAATCAGCCAGTTGATGCAAAAGTCTGTGTATTTCCAGCTTGAACTTGGAATTTTTGTCGTTTTCGCCGCTCATCGCCCAACCGTAAATGCATGAGATCGATTGTGTCGAATATTGTGAACCTCAGCCATATTACCGTCAATGAGTTATTTCTTGGAGTGAATTGGACTACCTGACTCTCAGGCCTTTCTATCCATTAAAGAGATTCTAGATTGTAGTACCGACCCGAGACTTGATATTGCAACGCTCAGTGTTTGTTCCTGCGCTGTCTCTGATCCATTTGATTTGCATCAGAGGGTTTTGACCAAACATATGGAGGTCATACGCGCTCGCGTTGATGTAGGTAATTCTCGCCGTCTTGGGACCGTACTGGACCGCCATCAAAGAACTGCGTAGCCCGTCTTCGGTCTCTTAATGGTCTCTGGCGTCCAGCGCGCGCGGTTGGACCACGTCTCTGACCGGCCCACGTCGCGAACAGGAATTCCTTCGATCGTGTCATGGCGACATAGAGCAGCCTTCGTTCTTCGCCAAGATCTTGATCTGGACGCGGTACAATCCCGTCATCAACACCGGCGATAATAGTTGCACGGACAGTAAGCCCCTTAGAACCTGTCATTGTCATGATCCGGACACCCTCGCTTTCCGCGAGTGCGCGATCTTTTCCGAGCGGGGTTATCTGACCAAGAAACCTTCCTAAATCCTGGCCCTCTTCAATCAAGGCATCTAGAGCTTCCAGCAAGGCAACGAAATCTGCGGTTGGTTTCGGGACAATGTCGCCGCCGCTTACCTCTATCATCCAATGCCCCCAGCCGTTCTCAGGATATTCGACGGGTAAGGGATGATCATTGAGCCAGCGAGTCACAGACTCTATAAGCTGTTGGGCCAATGCAGCGGATCGGGGAGCATTCGGAAAGTTTGCCGCGTGAGCATCGAACAATGCATCGCCAAACTTGAGGTGCCCCACGCGGGCACGTTCATAGATATAGTCTGACAAGCTTTCACCAATGCCTCGTCTCAGATGAAGTAAAGAAGCCCACGCGAGCGAGTCACGCGAATCAACCAATAACCTGAAGGTGGCTAAGAGGTGACGATTGTCGCTCTCTGCGAGCATCCGATCTACAGCGTCTGGATCAGAGTAACCAACACCAACAGCGTCAAGAGCCGAGGTAAAACAGTTTGCCTGGACTAACGAATTCCTGATTGATGCGACCGCATACGGGTGGTTTCGTCGCCTCATCTACGAAGACCTAAGCCTCATCGATCTCTGGCGTCCTGCCTGGCTGGGCGCCATCGTAATCTTTCTCTCCGGCACTGGCGGCTTGACCGGGCTTTACCTGTTTGCGCAACGCCGCTACGTCGCCGGCCACCCCCTGCGCGGCACTCGCGAGCTCTTACCCAGACAATACCGGCGAGAGCACCGGAAACACACCGGCTACGCCCTCACGGTCTATCCACAGGTAATGAATCTACTCGCCCGAGTGCAAAACTATTTCGGTTTCAAGCAGCGCTCCTACACGTTGACCGTGCCCCGCGAAGAAGAGAATGAAGGGCTGCTATTACTCGGCGATCCCGGCACCGGCAAGAGCCAGATCATGCACCAACTGATCGACGAGATTGCGAGCCGGAAACAGTTTGAGGCGATCGTCATTTACGACCCGGTCGGCGAGTTTCTGGAACAGCATTACGATCCCGAGACCGACATCATCCTGAACCCGCTTGATGCGCGCTGCCCCTACTGGAATCCGGTCGATGAGATCGAGAATGTCTCGGACGAAACGAGTGCCCCGGAGCGCTACTTCATCGCCGAGAGTTTCTTTCCGGATCATCCTCACTCCTCGCCCACGACGCAGTTTTTTAACAAGGCCGCACGCAGCATCTTCGCTCACCTGCTGGGCTTCAAGCCCTCCCCGGAACGGCTGGTGCAAATGCTCACTGACGAGGAGCTGATTGACGCCTGCGTGGCCTGCACAGAGCACGCGCATCTGATCGATAGAGCCGCCAAAGCGCAACGCGCTGGAGTGCTTGCCACCCTCTCAGAAGTTGGCGCTTCCTTAAAACTGTTACCCACGCTTGAGCAGTGCGACGGGCACCGCTTTACATTCCGCGAGTGGGCGCAACGGCGCCGCCGCTGCATCTTCATCACCTCGACGCAAAGCACG
>DATEIS010000648.1:0-16199 GCA_035278765.1 Pyrinomonadaceae bacterium
GAGATTGAAACCGCGTGCCCAGTCTCTCGAGAATCGTGTTTATGGCTTTTATGCGACGAGTCAACGCAGTTTTATTTCGATCTTTCTGTTGGACAGTTGTTTCCACCTCGCGGGGATGTTGGAGGTTTACATCACCCTCTCGTTCATCAGTCCGGTTACACCAACGATTACGCAGGCGTTTATTCTCGAATCGGTGAATCGAATTATTAATGTGGCGTTTAAGTTTATTCCGTTGCGTGCAGGTGTTGATGAAGGTGGGACGGGTCAGGTGTCGAAGGTGCTTGGCTTTGCGAAAGACGTTGGAGTAACACTTGCGATCGTGAGGAAAGGCCGCGACATTTTTTGGGCCGCGATCGGGTTAATCCTCATTTGGAAAAAAGGCCACGGATTATCACGGATGATCACGGATCAGAATTTTCCAAAATAAAATGCCTGATCCGTGTTCACCCGTGTAAATCTGTGGCCCTATTCATAAGCAAGAGCATTAACCGGATCGAGATTCGACGCGCGCCAGGCCGGATACAACGCTCCTAAAATTCCTCCCCCGATACCAATCGATGCCGCAACAGTCGCCCACGCCCAACTGTACTCAAAAACAAGCCCGTACACTTTGTGAATCAGATAACCCGCTATTAGAGAAACCGCGAAACCCGTCACCAATCCGATGATGCTGATCAATACCGCTTCCTTCTCAATGATTCCCACGATATAACCACGCGATGCGCCCATCGCCTTCAGGATTCCGATCTCGCGCGTGCGCTCGGTGATCGTCGTGTACATCGCCAGCATCACCACGAGGGAACTCACCACCGCTGCCAGCCCAACCAGCACGCGCAGGAACACGCCCAGGTAAGGAATACTTTTTTCAAAACTCGGAAAAACGTCGCGGGTTGGCTGAATCGTGTTACCCGGTAACTCCGTCTCAATTCGCTTTGCGACTTCCTGCATCTGATCCGGATTATTAACCTTTATGAAAATGAAGGTACATTTTCCTTCAGCTTCCATCGCTTTTTGCATCCCTTCAAGCGACAGCTTTACGCGCGGGCCTGATTCGGGTGAATAGATTCCCGCAATGCGATACTCGTCGTCTTTGTTTATCGGCTTGATCGTATCGCCCACGCGGTAGTTGTTGGCTCGCGCTTTGGTTTCATCAATGACTACTTCCCTGGGATTTTGCGGTCCTTGTCCGGCTATCATGTTGATGCCGTTCATGCGTGCGTATGCGTCCCAATCGACGCCATCGATCTGCTCGATACCGATTCCTTTGGTGCCTTGAACGAAGTTACGAATCACCGGCAGTGCTTCCTGTACGCCTTCAATTTGTTTCAGGCGATCCGCATAGCGCGTATCGAGATTGGTCATTGTGGAATTGAACTGGATTGCGCCGGGACGCATAAAGATCAACTCGGCGCGGACGTTCGTGGAGCGGCGCTGGAGGTCGTTTGACATGCCGCGCGCGAGTCCGGTGAAGAGCATGACCAGGGCTACGCCGAGGGCGACTCCGGCAACGCTGACGAGCGTCCGGATGGGCCGCTGGCGAATATTTGAAGTGACTAAACTATCCATGAGCAATTAATTTCCGACATGTTCTTGCGCAAGTTATTACTATAAGGCATTTTACGCAGATGAACACAGATTGCAATCCGCGTTCATCAACGACGAACTGGATGGATTTCTTATGAAGAACCGTAAATTTTCACCGTTCATCTACTCCCTATCGGCACTCGTCATCATGCTTGCGCTGGTTCTTGTCGGGAGAAGCTTTGCGCCCGACCGGGTGCAAATCACGATCCTCGGAACCACGGATCTACACGGCAACATTAATCCGATCGACTACTACACCAACAAACCCGACAACCGCGGCATCGCAAAGATCGCCACTTTGATCAAACGGGTTCGCAAAGAGCAGGCCAACGTTTTGCTAATTGACTCCGGCGACACGATCCAGGGTTCGCCGCTCGAGTCGTTTCACGGCCGCAAGAACAATAAACCGCCCGACCCGATGATGCTGATAATGAGCTCGCTCAACTACGACGCGATGGCTGTCGGCAATCACGAATACAACTTTGGTCTCAAAGTGTTGGAGAAGGCACGCAGCGAAGCAAAGTTTCCGTGGCTATCAGCCAACACCTACGACAAAGGCAAACAACAACCGCACTACAAACCCTACATCGTGAAGGAAGTGGCAGGTATTAAAATCGGAATACTTGGCCTCACAACTCCGGGAGTTCCCAACTGGGACAACCCGCCAAACTACGCCGGTCTCGAGTTTCACGAGCCTGTTGTCGAAGCCCGCAAGTGGGTGCCGATTCTGCGCGATCAGGAGAAGGCTGACGTCGTTGTCATCGCCATGCACATGGGCCTCGAAGAAGATCTGCGTACCGGCGAGCTAAGTCCGGGACAGGTCGAACATGAAAACCAGGCGATAACGATCGCGAAGGAAGTTCCCGGCGTTGACGTGATCTTCATGGGCCACACACATCGCGACGTGCCTTCGCTCTATATCAACGGCGAGTTGTTGACTCAGGCCAGTCACTGGGGACGCCATCTCGCGCGTGCCGATCTGTACTTGCAAAGGGCCGGAAGTGGTTGGCGCATGTATGCGAAGTCAGCCCGTACGATTCCGTCTGACGATCGCGTAGAGCCCGATCCGGAAGTAGTCAAACTGGCAGAGCCTTACGATCAGGAGACGCAGGGCTGGTTGTCGCGAGTAATTGGTGAGTCGCCGGAAGAGTTGACGGCCCGCGACGCCCGTTTCCGCGACACGGCGATATTGGATTTGATTCAGAAGGTTCAACTCGAAGCCGGCAAAGCGGATGTATCGACGGTAGCGAGTTTCAACTCCGAAGCGCGTATCGCAAAAGGCCCGGTGAGTGTTCGCGACATTGCCGGTCTCTATGTTTACGAAAACACCCTCGCCGTCCTGGAAGTTACCGGTCAGCAACTCAAAGACGCTCTCGAACACTCGGCGAAGTATTTCAAGCCTTACGAACAGGGCAAAACGCCCCGCGACCTGATCAATGAGAAGATTCCGGCTTACAACTTCGACATCGCGGAAGGTGTGACTTACGACCTCGACATCACGAAGCCGATTGGACAGCGGATTCAGAACCTGCGCTTTCGTGGTCAGCCGCTGGCGCCCACGCGGAAGCTCCGGCTAGCGACGAACAATTATCGAGTCAACGGCGGTGGTGGCTATGACATGTACAAAAATGCCCCAGTCGTCTACCGCTCGAGCGAAGAGATTCGGGAGTTGATTATCGATTGGGTTGAACGTAACAAGACAGTTCCCGCAACGCCCAACAACAACTGGCGCCTCCTCCCGTAAAACACAAAGCGGCTAGAGGTGAGTTCTAATAATGCCGCTTTGGTCGCGGGGGGAGTTGCGTGTGAGAAGAAAGTGAGTGGTATCGGTCAGCGCTGAACCGGCGTGAATCTGGGTTTCATGCAAACAGATCCCGGTCGCGTTAGGAGAAGATCTGATCGGTTCAGCTTGACCGTCGTCGACCCTGCTTGTTTTGTAAATAACGCGGTATCCAGGCGAAAACCCCCTCAAAAATATTTTCATAACGAAGTTGGGGTTTGAATCCCGCTCACGGCAGTGAGCGGATGTTTCAAGTCCTTTCTATAAACATCTACCTGGCTTCGGATTTAATCCCGCTCACGGCAGTGGGCGGATGCTTCAAGTCCTCCCTGTTTACTTAATAATCCGGAAATTTTTTCGAGAGTTGTTTCATAAATAGTGTGGGCTTGAACTATCCGCCCACTACCGTGAGCGGGATTAGTTTCAGGGAGAAGAAGGGGTTGTAGAAAGGGCTTGAACTATCCGCCCACTGCCGTGGGCGGGATTAGATCAATAGGTGAAGGTGGTGTTGTAGAAAGGACTTGAACTATCCGCTCACTGCCGTGAGCGGGATTCGGCCCGCGTATTGAACGCACAAAATCTTTAAGAAATTCGTCTGAATGATGGCAGGGTGCTAGAATCGGGCCAACGAGAGCCTCGATGCCGACTTCACTGTAACTCTCGAATATGAATCCCCTTAGTCAACAAATGGCGAAAAGTTCGTCTGAAAGCATCACTCAACTGCTCGCAAGGTGGAACGACGGTGATGGGAACGCCCTTGAGCAGCTGATGCCACTTGTCTACGACGAACTGCACCGGCTGGCCGCCACCTACCTTCGCAGAGAACGCCGCCAACACACACTGCAACCCACCGCATTGGTGAACGAGCTTTACTTGAAAATCTCCGACCAGCAGCGAACGAACTGGCGCAACCGGGCGCAGTTTTTTGGCGTCGCGGCTCAATTGATGAGACGCATTCTGGTCGATCACGCGCGGGCGCATTACACCTCCAAGCGGGGCAGCGGTCGTTATTGTGTATCGCTAAGGAATATCGCGGCTTTTGGTGCTCAGCCGGATGCAGACCTGATGACGCTCCACGAGATTCTCAAACGGCTGGAGGAAATTGATCCCGATCAGTCCCGCATTGTGGAGTTGCGCTTTTTTGGCGGGCTAACGATCGAGGAGACCGCAGAAGTGATGGAGATTTCACACGCGACAGTCGAACGCGAATGGAAAACTGCAAAAGCCTATCTGAAACGTGAACTGACCCGAGCCTACAAATGATTTTCTGAGGGATTTAGGACGCGTTTTTCGCGTTAGTCAGTAGTCAAGGCCTTACAAGGAATTTACCTCGCCGAACGACATGATCACCCATGACAGTTGGCAGCGAATAAAAGAGATTTTCCAATCCGCTCAAGAGCTTGCACCCGAAGAGCGCTCGGATTATCTCGACCGGGCTTGCGGCGACAACCAGTCGCTTCGCGAGGAGGTCGAGGCCTTGCTCACTGCTGATGCCAGCAATGAAGATTTTTTGAGTGCGCCAGCTTATGAATTTGCTGCCAGCATAATCGCCGGCAAAGAGACCGAATTCCCCGCCGGCCAAATAATCGGTCCTTACACGATTTTGTGCCCGCTCGGCGCCGGTGGAATGGGCCAGATCTATCTCGCCGAAGACGAAAACTTACGCCGTAAGATCGCCCTCAAGTTTATTTCCCCACAATTCGCCAGTGATGAAAGCCGGGTGCAACGCTTCAAACAGGAAGCCCTGGCTGCATCAGCGCTCAATCATCCCAACATCTGCGTTATTCACCAGCTAGGCATTACTGAAAGCGGCCGTCACTTCATCGCGATGGAATATATCCAGGGGACCACGTTGCGACAGCAATTGTCTCGTGGCGCGATATCCGTGTCGAAAGCTTTGACGATCGCCGTTGAGGTAGCTACCGCACTTTCCAGCGCTCATGCGTCGGGCATTATTCATCGGGACATAAAGCCCGAAAACATAATGCTGCGGCCTGATGGCTACGTGAAGGTCCTGGACTTTGGCCTGGCGAAACTTACCGAGAATCTTCCGGAACCTGAACGTGCTGATGGGCTTGCTACACCCGTCCATACCGAGATGGGCATGCTAATGGGCACCGTCAAATACATGTCTCCAGAGCAACTGCGGGAAACGAAGGTCGATGAACGAACCGACATCTGGAGTTTGGGTGTTGTTCTCTACGAGATGCTGACAGGTTCGACGCCTTTTGAAGCGTCGAGCTCGAATGAAACAGTCGCTACCATCCTGGGCTCGCAACGACCGCAGCTGGAATTCCCTGATGGAATACCCAAACAGCTTCAGGACATCGTCAGTAAGGCACTGGAGAAGGAGCGCGACTTCAGATATCAAACAGTTACGAAGTTCGCGACCGACTTGAATAGGTTACGAGCGAAGCTGCAGGGGCAAAGGGGGAGCGAACTTTACTCCTATCCTGTTCGAGGCGACGAACAACAGACGCGAAAGATCGAGCCATCGGGACTATTAATTCGCCTCAAATCACAGGCCATAAACAATACTGAATTCCTTCTCAGCGGGATTCGATCGCACAAAAAGGCAGCAATCTTCACCGGCGTCACGAGCGTGCTCTTTCTTCTTCTGTTTTTGCCCGGCGCATTTCGCTATATGAACGGTCAACTTAGCCCGATGAACGGTGTACTTAGTCCGCCGACTGTGCAGAGAGAATGGACCTCCATAACGAACGCTGGAACTTCTGTCTGTATGGCAATCTCCGGGGACGGTAAATGGGCGGCACACGCGGAAGAGAAAGGAGGAAAGCAGCGCCTGGTGCTGACAAACCTCGAGACATCCGCTCATTCAGACGTTGTTGAACTGGCCGACGTTCAATACACAAGCGTTTCCTTCACGCGGGATGGTAATTATCTCTACTTCACTCGTGTGGAGAACGCGAAAGGCATCCTCTACCGGTTACCACTACCGGGTGGTCTTCCAGTCCCTATAAAAGTCGGAGTTGACAGCCAGGTAAGCTTGTCTCCGCAGCAGGATCGATTAGCGTTTGTCCGAGTTGATAATGACGCAAATTTGTATTCGCTGGTGGTCTCAACAATCGACGGATCAGCTGAAAAAGTTCTCGCCACCCGTAATGAGGGCGATGCCTTTAACATTTATGGTCTGACCTGGTCACCGGATGGCAACTTTATTGTTTGTCCGGTACGTTCGTGGAGCCATGGTTACAAGGTGAAACTGGTTGGGATAGATGCAAACACTGGGGATATGCATCCGATCGGTGATCAGCCCTGGTTCGCAATTCTGCAAATTGCGTGGCAGGACGACAGCAGTCTGGTCATTAGTGCTAGAGATCAAGCTACGGCGCCCTTTCGGTTGTGGCGGATCAGTTACCCCGGCGGCGTGTCGCAACAGCTGACTGAGGATCCGGCGGAGTACTGGGGAGTCAGCATGGCCGGGCAAGAAATCCTGACTGTTCGAACCGAGTGGCAATGGGAACTTGCGGTCGCTGGTGCAGTAAAAGACTTTGGGACGCCCTCTATAATTTCCTCCGGAGTTGGTATGCCGTTCGGCGTTACATGGGCGGGCCCGAAAAGAATTGTGTTTTCGGCGATGGCCCAGGACAGCTTGAATATCTCGCGTATCAACGCAGATGGAACTGATCAGTACCAACTGACTATGAAATCTAAAGACAACTATTTGCCCGCGGGCTCTTCGGATGGTCAATTCATAGTTTTTTCTTCCAACCGAACAGGTAGCTACGATATCTGGCGAATGAATGTCGAAGATGGAAGCGATTTAAAACAACTCACCTCTAGCGATGGCAACTTTTACCCCACTATCTCGTCGGATAATCAGTGGCTTGCCTACGACAATCAACAGCCAACACAAAAGAGTGTTTGGAAGGTCCCACTTGAAGGCGGACACGCGACGAAAGTCATCGACAGATATCGAATGCCGGCGTTTTCACCTGATAATAAATTCATCCTGGCCCGCTATGATCTTGAGTCAGGAACGAAAGATACACTCATCTTGTCCGCGGTCACCGGCGAAATAGTGAAGCGAATCACGACGATTCCAAATTTTGATTGGCAACGCGTTGTCTGGCTTTCCCCAACCACGCTGAGTTACATAGAGAAGGCCAATGGTTACCCAAACATTTGGAGCTATGACCTTGATACCGGGAAGACGAAGCAGCTGACGAATTTCAACCGCAATCTGATCTTTTCGTACGAGTGGTCTCCTGATTACAAGCAGTTAGCGTGTCAACTCGGTACCAGGACCAGCAACGTCGTTAAGATTAGAAAAGACAAGTAAAGCAATCATTGCGGAGAATGGCCGCGATGCTCGAATTGGATCACGATTATATTGTCGCCAAGGCATCAAGAGCGGCCACACGGCAGGCTTTCCAACCTCGTAAGCCACTGCTCGGTTAGTAGGGTGGGGCCTGACAACCTGGAGGGGTTATCGAGGCAACTCCTTTACTCTGCTCTTCCGCACCGTCTAACGCCTTTTCCAACGAACTGAAATCAAGGGTCCTCAAATGGGCTGATACACCTGGGACCGCAGTTATGTCTTTGATAAACCCAAGTATTGTCCTGAGGGCCGAAATCGTCTTTTGGTCCACTTCAACAAGCTGAAAGTTAATTTTCGCTTGACCTTTACTAACCTCTTCTACGGTGTACGACATATAATTCTCCTGACGATGTGAGTTTGAGATAAAAGGCAGGGACCAGCTTCGCTTTATTTACCCAACGGGGCCGCCCAACAGATTGCCCAACTTAAAATCCACTCAAGGCCCTGTGGGAGAGTCGGTCCTTGCATTTTGTCTTAGTAACGCGAAAACCGCCCGTATATCCCCTCAACTTATAGATGAAAATTCGGGCGCGGAAATTTCGAACTATTTCAAAGTCCGGTTTCTATGACTCCTCATATACATATGTTTCTTGTCTAAAAAGATTACGCAGATATAGTATTCGGCATGCCTCCTCGTCTCGCAGCAGTTTCCGGGAAGCTCAAGGGAGCAGTCTTCGCGGTTGGCGATGAAGCCCTTGTCATTGGTCGCGATACCGCTGCCGGTCTCTGCATCGCGGATGCCTCCGTGTCGCGCCGTCATTCCAGAATCGAGAAGAAGGAAACGGGATTTGTCATCACCGATCTGGAGAGTCTGAACGGCACATTTGTTAACGATGTTCCCGTTAAGAATCGACAACTCGAGCATGGTGATCGGGTTCGCATCGGCAATGTGCATTTCATCTTCCTCACGCAGGATGGCGAACCGGCTTCGAAATCGAGTGACGTTACTCTCGACGAAGCTCAGGTAGTCAGCGGTTCCACGGTCCAGATCCGTTTCGACGACGCGCTCTACCAGATGGCCCGCGATTTGAGCGCGCTGATGAAAGTGAGCACGGTCATTAACTCGATCCGCGGGCTCGACAACCTGCTCGAACGACTTCTCCAACTGCTGTTTGAAGTGGTTCCGGCTCAACGTGGCGCCATCCTGCTCACAAACGAAGGTGAGTTTGAAACGAGCCATGTTTTTGCACTTGACCGCGCGCGCGGAAAAGATCAGGCCGTAAAAGTCAGCCGCACGATCGTCCAGCAAGTATTGAGAGAGGGAGTGGCACTGCTGGCCGGCAACGGCGACGAGGAAAAACAGCTTGCCACCGAGAGTTTGATTTCCGCGCGCACGCATTCAGTGATGTGCGTGCCGCTGATCATGTTTGAGCGAAAGCTTGGCGTGTTGTATCTCGACAGCACTCTGCCGCGCGACAAGTTCAATCGTGAACATCTCCAGCTCGTTACTGCCATCGCGAGTATTGCTGCCGTCGCCATTGAGAATGCGCGCCAGTTTGAGTGGCTGGAAACAGAAAACGAGCGATTACAGGCAGATGTAAACATTGAGCACAACATGATCGGCGACGGCGCGGCAATGCAACGCATTTATCACTTCATCTCGAAAGTGGCGCCGACCGATGCGACCGTCCTGATCGGTGGTGAAAGCGGGACTGGCAAAGAGCTTGCGGCACGAGCGATTCATCGCAATAGTAAGCGCGCGCAAAAATCGTTTATGGCGGTGAATTGCGCGGCGCTTAATGACTCACTGCTGGAGACCGAACTGTTTGGTCACGAAAAAGGCGCGTTTACAGGCGCGATTGCGCAGAAAAAAGGTCGACTCGAAATGGCCGATGGCGGCACCGTGTTTCTCGATGAAATCGGAGAGTTGACGCCGCAACTGCAAGTGAAACTATTGCGCGTGCTTCAGGAACGACAATTCGAGCGCGTCGGTGGAACTGCAACCATCAACGTCGATCTGCGATTGATAGCGGCGACAAACAAGAATCTTGAAGAGGCGATCGAGAGCGGCCAGTTCCGGCAGGATCTTTACTATCGTCTCAATGTTGTTTCGCTCGAAATGCCCGCGCTGCGCGATCGACGTGAAGACATAATGCTGCTCGCAAATTATTTCGCGGATAAGTACGGCGCCGTGTGTAATCGAAAGTTGAAAGGTTTCTCGGCTGAAGCGCGCGCGTGTTTGACGGCTTACGACTGGCCCGGTAATGTGCGTGAACTCGAGAACACGATTGAACGTGCAGTAGTGCTCGGGACGACGGATTTGATCCTGCCTGAAGATTTGCCGGAGGCTATTTTGGAAGCCGAGCTATCGCCCTCTTTGACGCTGAGGTATCATGAAGCAGTTACGCAAGCGAAGAAACAGATAATTCTGGACGTAGCGGCGCAAGTCAGCGGGAATTTCACAGAAGCTGCCAGGCTTCTTGGCGTTCATCCAAATTATCTGCAGCGATTAATTCGAAATCTCCACATCAAGTTCAGTTGAAAAAATTGCAAACTCCGTATGCCGACTCCAGAGACGTTTTGTGATGTACTGGAAATTCTGAATCGTGAAAACGCGCGCTACGTAGTTGTCAGCGGGTTCGCTGTTGTGATGCATGGGCATAAGCGCGACATCATCGATCTCGACATCGTCGTCGATCCATCGCCGACGGAAGCCCAGCGTTGTATGTACGCACTCGCGCTAGCGGGATTCATACCCGCCATTCCGCTTCCGCTGGAAATGGTGACGGTCCTGCGACTGTTTGATCGGTTGTCGCGTGAGGTTGATGTCTTTGCTCGCTATCACATTCCATTTGAAGCGTTGTGGTCCAGCTCTGAGTCTGTGCGGGTTGGCAATCAGGTGGCGCGAATAGCAGCGCTCGAACACGTTGTGCAGGTAAAACGAACCCAGAATCGTCCGCACGATCTGGCAGACATCGAGGCACTAATGCGCCTGACAAACGAAAAGGTTGATCTTCTGCTCCGCGAGGCCACACCCGAGGACGAGGCTTTTTTGTTAGAGGTTTACGCCAGCACGCGTATCGAAGAGCTGGAAGGATTCGGTTGGAATGAGGATCAGAAGCGCGCGTTTATTAAAATGCAGTTTACTGCGCGCGAACGGTCTTATCCTCGAGTCGATAGTCGAATCATTCTTTTGAATGGACGTCCCGTCGGCAGAATGATGGTTGACAGAGGAGACGCATCGATATTGCTGAGAGACATTGCTCTTTTGACAGAATATAGAAACGCAGGTATCGGAACCCGTTTGATAACTGAGCTCATGAAGGACGCAGCCTCAGCCGGCAAACCCATCCAACTGCATGTGGTGGCCTCATCTCCAGCGGTGCGGTTGTACGAGCGTTTGGGATTCTGTCGAAGCGGCGATGAAGGAGCCGCATATTTGGAAATGAAATGGGTTCCTGCCACAAGTGGAATTAATGCCTAGCTACTCGCTCAATCCTTACATCAGCTTCATCGAAAGTCGTCTGTTTCCGGAGTTTGTCCAACGCGCTGTCTTTCATCGATTGACGGGGATGATATTGGAACCAGGCGAAACAGTTCGCGGTATGTTGGCTGCGACCAGGTCGGGAAGTCGCACATCAATCAGCGAAAATGATTTCAACAATCAGAGCGGAGACAGAGCGCAGTTTATTCAACTGGTTCAGCAGGAATTTCTGATCCCAGAAGGTCACGATCCTTTAGCTTCCCTGCTTAACCATTACGTGGCTCGCCCGATTCAAAATCCGGCTGTGGCGTACCGTTCGACAATCGGAGATTGGATCCTCGTACGCACTTCAATGGAGCATACGGTTTACTCGCGAAAACGCGACGAACTGCCGGAGATCATTGAAGAAAAATTGTCGTCGTTGAGTGCCGGTATACTGTTGATGGCTGACGGCGCCAAAACCCTCCAGCAGATTTTTAGCGCGCTAAGAGGAGCGAATGGCAAGAGTGTTCTGGAGGACTCCGAATTCAGAACAGCAATAGATTTTTTAACGAGTCAGGAACGGCAGCTCATTAAGTTCACTCTGCAGTTGGAGGATCTGGACCATCCTTTTACGTACGTCAATATAGTGCCGCGTAATCTTTATCATTCCGAGAGAAAAGATCAACCGCGTCCTGACAGTTCAACCGAAGCCATCATCGATTTCCATTTAGACGGAATCGAAGATGCGAATTGGGAATTCGATCAGATAGAGCCCACCGTAAATCACTGTTTCCGTTTCCCTCATGAAGCATTGGGCGGGCTCGATTACGGCTCGCGGTTTTGCCTTTCCACGCTGAAGCCGGAAGTCGTTCCACTAATGAACAGCTCGCCGACGCTCGAAGTATTGGAAGTCGGCGGCGGCACAGGCAGCTTTGGGCGTTCGTTCATAAACCAGGCAGCTGGCTTGAACGCTACGCGGATCAATTACCATATCCTCGATCTGTCACCGGCGTTAATGGAGAACCAGCGAAAGATCTTGTCGGGACTTCTACCTGAGAGCCGGCATTTTCAACAGAATGCGACCGAGTTTGATCTTCCGGGTCATAAATTTGATCTGATTATTTCCAACGAAGTTATCGCAGATTTTCCTGTCGCCTCGGTTCAGAAGAATGAGGCCGGTGAGGTCTACGGAGATGGCGCTTACTACATGGAGAAGTATGATCTTTGGGAGAAGGATGCTCCTGATTCCTTCGTGGTTAACTCCGGCGCGTTTCGCTTCATTGAGCGCGCCTGGAAACATCTCAGGCCAGGTGGGACGCTCATCGTCACGGAATATGGGACCGAACATAAATATCCGGCCCGATCCTTCAATTTGAACCACGACGAGTTTACGATCCACTTTGGTCATCTTGCCGCCTGTGCCGCAAAGCTGGGCTTTCAATGTCGCCTGCTGACATTGAAGGAGTTCCTTAATTTTGACGACGACGTACTGGTGCTTAATGGACGTGAAGAGCATCTGCTCTGTCTGAATCACGTCTTTAAGAATTACGGACTGGTTCTTGACTATGCGGTGATTTCAAAATCAGACTTCGAAAAACGATGTCAAAGAATAGTAGAAGAGACTGGATTGATCGGGTATTCTTTCTCGCCGCTGAACACGGGTTATCACTTTGGTCCCAACATAAAAGACTTTCTCGTTTTAATAATGAACAAACCGCCAGAGTCTACACAGGAAAAGGAGATTTGAATGGAGGCTGCTTTAACGCACGAAGAATTTTCTAAACACGTGAATACGAAATTTCAGGTTGAGGCTGACGAAAACACGAACGTGGATGTGGAGCTAGTGACGATTTCGGAACTCAAACTGTACCCTCAGCAGGAAGAATTTTCACTCCAGTTTCGTGGTCCACTAGAGAGGTTTCTCGATCAGGGCGTGCGCAACTTCTCGCACGAGCAAATGGGTCAGTTTGAGCTTTTCATAGTACCCATCAAGCAAGACGCGCAGGGCTTTTACTACGAAGTAATTTTCAATCGCCTTCGCCAGTAATCAGTTAAAATGAGCAGCCAACCGTCAGGAACTGCAAACATTACACTTCGTCCGGTAAGTGCGGACGACTACGATTTTCTCGTTGAAATTTATGGCAGCACTCGCGCGGATGAGATGGCTTTAGTGCCTTGGACCGACGAACAGCGGCAGGTATTTGTCCGATCGCAGTTTGCCGCGCAACAAGACCATTATGCGCAGAAATATCCCACTGCTAACCACGACATCATCGTGTTAGACGGCCGGCCGGTGGGACGTCTTTATGTTGCCAGGCTGGACCAGGAGATTCGAATTATCGATATCACTGTACTACCTGCCGAGCGGAATGCCGGGACCGGTAGCTACCTGATCCGGCAGTTGCTCGACGAAGCAAGCCGCGCTGGAAAAGTTACACGAATCTATGTCGAGGAATTTAATCCTTCCCTTCGTCTCTTTGAACGTTTGGGTTTCTCACCGAGCGAGCAGCAGGGAATTCACCTGTTGATGCAGTGCAATCCCAACCAGCACCTCACGTCCTAGCTTCATCTCTGTCCAAGAAGAACGACGAACGGTTGATAATCAGGAAGCTAAGAATGCAGGCGATTGATGACGGCCTCGTAGTATGGAGCGCGCGTATCTTTGGTTCCAACCGGAACTATCAGGAAGGAGAACATACCCAACTCTTTATGCTCAATCAGATACGTATCCTGTTCTAGAGGCGTCTCTTTTGGACCACGAAACAGTAGTGAAAATCCTTCTTTACCTGCCTCAGTCTGCTTGCGTGTAGCTAAATTAGCAACGTCAACCAGCTTGAACTTCACTTTTGACGCCTGGTGATTAATTTGAAAACTCGAGCCTAGCTGGGATTTGAATGACGCCATGCCCAAACCACCCGAAGTTGAATTTGCAGTGCCCATACCAAAGGCTTTCTCGGCGAGGCCCAGCGGTACTCCCGCTGCAAGTGCCACAAACGTACCGCTCTTTAAAAAATTTCGGCGCGAACTATTCATCTGTTCTCTCCTAGAAAAATGCTTGAACTGGGCTTGCGGTAAAAATAGGTGGTGCAGTCTATTTGTTCTCTCGAAAACTTGCAATAAAAAAAACACACGAAAAAAGTTTTGGAGAATCTTTCACTACACTCTTGTAATATCTCGACTTTCGATCTATAGTGCGCCCTCGTCGCTCGACCCAAAGACAAGGCGGACCTTTTCCGCAGCAGTTCAAAGACTTGACATGACAGGTTCTGCATCGGTTTGCAAAAAACCGAGCGAAAGTCGAAACCACTGTTTGGGCCAACTCCAGAGACCCATACAGTCGGCCGGATAATCATTAAGATTCCATAACGGCTTACCTAAAGGAATAAGGAGACGATTCGATGGCCCAACCCTATGTAGGCGAAATAAGAATGTTCGCCGGTAATTTTAATCCTAACGGCTGGATGTTTTGCGAAGGGCAGTTGTTACCGATTTCCGAAAACGAGGTTTTGTTTCAGTTGATTGGGACCACGTATGGTGGTGATGGGGAGAGCACTTTTGCGCTGCCCGATTTGCGGGGCCGCATACCTCTGCACTTTGGCACCGGTCCGGATGGCACCACATATATCCAGGGCGAAACAGGAGGAAGCGAAGAGGTAACGCTCACCACGCAGCAGATTCCGATTCACAATCATGCTATGTTCTGTTTTTCGGACGCTACTGGTGCTGTCTCAAGCAACCCACAAAATGCTGTACCGGGCCCAGCAGACATCAGCCAGTACAACGATCTGACTGTAGCGCCTAACAACGCTCCCAATACCCAGCTGGGAACACCGCCTTTTAACAGTGGCATAAGTGGTGGCTCCCAACCGCATACCAACTTCCAGCCATACCTTTGTATCAATTACATCATCTCGCTCTTTGGGTTATTCCCCCAACAAACGTGAGACGCGGTCGTTTGACGATCAATGACTGTTGGTGCAGCGAGGCTGAACATTCAAAATTTAAGGAGTCATGACCATGGCTGAACCGTTTTTGTCAGAAATCAGAATCTTTTCTTTCAACTTTGCTCCAAAGGGCTGGGCATTGTGTAACGGTCAACTGCTGCCTATTAATCAGAACCAGGCTTTATTCTCCTTACTGGGCACCACGTATGGAGGTAATGGGCAAACAAATTTCGCTCTGCCCAACTTGCGAGGCCGCGCGTCGATCCATGAAGGGGCCGGCCACACGTTAGGAGAGGCCGCTGGTTCAACGGCCGTTACAGTCAACCTCCAGCAAATGCCTACCCACACGCATTTTCTTACTGCCAACATGGCGGTGATCGGCGCCAACATGAACGCCACTCAGGGTGCTCCGGGTGGTAACAACTGGGCTAACACTGGAAAGACGATTTGGAATACCGGTCAGGGAAACGCCGTGATGAACCCACAGGCTGTTGGCAACGTGGGCGGTAGCCAGCCGCATAACAATATGCAGCCTTATCTTGTGCTCAATTTCTGTATAGCGCTCCAGGGTATTTTCCCATCGCAAAACTAAAAACAGGGAGAGAAACATGGCTGATCCTTTTGTCGCTGAAATCCGAATTTTTCCATTCAACTTTGCCCCCAAAGGCTGGGCATTCTGCGATGGGCAACTCCTGCCGATAAGCCAGAATACAGCGCTCTTCTCGCTGTTGGGAACAACCTATGGCGGTGACGGCAAGTCGACCTTTGCGCTTCCCGATCTGCAGGGCAGTGCTGCCATGCATCCGGGGCAAGGTCCCGGGTTGTCGCTACATGATCTGGGTGAGACGGGTGGAGTTGAAGCGGTCACTCTGCTGGTATCCGAAATACCGGCACACGCGCATGGCGTTGGCCGAGCACTCAATGATGCCGGCAATTCAATTTCGCCTGCCAACTCTGTTTGGGCCCAGTCGGCCGCAGGTCGTGGAGGTGCTGCTCTTTATCAAAACGGCGCGCCCACGGGAACAGTGAACCCCAATTCACTGACTCCGACCGGTGGTGGTCTGCCGCACAATAACATGCAGCCTTACCTGACTCTCAATTTCTGCATTGCATTGCAGGGAGTCTTTCCGGCGCGTCCGTAAA
>DATEIS010000649.1:0-16185 GCA_035278765.1 Pyrinomonadaceae bacterium
TATTGGGCGTGGCTCATTCGCGCGCAACGAATTTCCCGAAAGCAATTGCGGCCCTCGAATCTGCCGCAAAGAAGACGCCCGATGACGTCAATATCTATCGTGAGCTCGGTTACGCGTTTGAAGTGACGAAGCAGTACACGAAGGCACTGGCTGCATACCAGAAAGGCGCTGCGTTGGCTCCCTCGGATCCTGATTTCAAGGAATCGATCGAACGCGTGAAGCCGTTTGCCAAGTAGAACTTTTGTACTTGGCACTTAGTTTTTGGCACTAAGTACAAACCGCAAAGTACTAAGTACAACATGACAGGCTTAGCCGGCACAGCTCGAGCTTTTGCGACTTTTTCTCTGGTTCCTTATCTCGGCATCATCTTCTGCCCGGCTGCAGTGGTGCTCGGCGCGGTTGGCATAGTTAGGTCTTATCGTTCGCCGCAAGTGAGCGACTCAACCGTCATCTATTACGTGAGTGCAATTGTTGGTCTCGGGGTCCTGGGAATTCAGGTGTGGTTCTGGTGGATTCTCTATCATGTGCCAACGTGGGTAAGTTTTGGTCAATTCGATTGAGTATCGGTAACAAGGAGACATTATGAAGATCATTTCCGCTCTGCTCCTGCTTGGAGCGTTGGTTACGGGCGCTTATGCACAGCGTCCACGCTCCATGGATCCTCAGCCGGCGGGACAAACAGCCGCTAAATCGGCTCCCAAGTCGGTGAAGGCAAAGTATGAGGGCGGAGTGTTTGGCTACACCAAGACCATGGAAGGCACGTTGACGTTTGACGACACCAACAATCGCCTGCACTTCAAAGACAAGAAGCCGCCGAAAGAGATCTCAATACCTTACGAGGCAATCATGTCTGCTTTCGCCGATACGCAAAAGCGACAGCCAAGAGCAGCAACCGTTGCCAGCGCCGTTCCACTCATTTACGCGTTACCGGCTCGCTTTATAAAGACCAAAGTTCGGTACCTGACGCTGCAATACAACGATCCCGATTCGAAAGTCAGCGGTATTACGAGCTTTAAGCTTGAGAACAAGGAAGTACTTGAGTCAGTGCTGGCCGCGCTAGCGGAGAAGTCAAACATGGCGCTTCGTGGCGACGTGTATGTGAAGAAGAAGGCGGACGATACAAGTAAGTCTCCAAACTAGGCCACAAAAGGCACATAAAGCACAAAAGGCACAAATGATCTGATTTAGATCTTTGTGCCTTTTATTGTGCCCCTTAGTTCAGAATAGAAAGTTTGTAGTCAGGTCGCAGGCCGGATGTGAGGGAGCGGCAGAGATTCAGGTTGTGTGCGGCGTCTGCGAGCCGGCCGTCCGATGCTTTGAGAGCGTTGTCGAATTCTTTTTCCGCTTCCTTCAAGAAACCGAGACGCGCGAGCATTACGCCGTGATTGTTGTGACTCGCGGGGACGTGTCTGCCAACGTATGAAGCCGCTTCTTTAAAGAGCGTAGCGGCTTTCTCAAACTTGCCGGCTTTTGCTTCGAGCAATCCCAACCGGTAAGTCGCCGGTGCAAACTTTCTTTTTGATGCCGCGAGGGCTTGTTCATAAGCCGCTCGTGCTTCGGTTGATCTTCCCTGATCGTCGAGCGCGATGCCGAGTGCGTACGAGGCTCGTGCGTAGTTTCCCTTTTTCAACTCGATAGCATGTTTGTAGAAAACAATCGCCTCTTCGGTTTGCCATAGTTCGTAATGACAAACACCGATGTTGTAGATAGCTCGCGCGTACAAGTCGCCTTCGCGAGGCGAGACTTTGTTGTATTCAACGATCGCGGCCTGGTAGTTCTCCTGGGCCACCAGCGCGTCGCCACGCTTGAATGCTGATGTCTGCGCGTTAATGATGGACGGCGTGAGTGAGATCGCAATGAAAAGCAGAATCCTGATGTTCAAAATGCACCTCCGTGGATAGTTCCAGATTGAGGTGCATTGTGAATTAGAGATGGTCTAGTGGTCTTTCAGGTTCTTGCTTGCTTTGACTTTTCTTGCTGTGAATCTTGTCATCCTGTCTACGCTTGCCTCGCGAGCCGGTACGCATTGGGTGTGAATCCCGTCACTCGCCTGAACAATCGCGTGAAATGACTTTGATGACTGAACCCCGTTTGCAAACCAACTTCTATCAACGGTAAATCTTTCTTTACGAGCAATGACTTCGCACGCTCGACACGAAACTTGATCAGATACTGATGCGGCGTGGTCCCAGTCGTTCGCTTAAACTCACGCGCAAAATGAAAACTGCTCATTCCTGCGACCTGGGCCAACTCTGCCAGTTTTAAGTCTCTGTTGTAGTTGTCGGAGATGAACTCCGTCACGTCGCGTAACCTCTTCGCCGATAATCCGCCGGTGAAAGTTACCGGCTGAGACGTCGACACCGAGTAGTATCTAAGCAGATGGACCGCGAGCACATTCGAGAGCGACTCCGCATACAGGCGGCCACTCAAACCTTCCGAATTAAGCTCGCCGAGCAATGCCATGCCGACACTGTTGATGACGTTGTCGTGTCGCGTATATCGCTCAAGAATTTCAACACTACCAGCAAGATCTGCTTCCGACGCGGCCTTCGTAATCAACAGTGGATCGATGTAAATAGCGAGATGCTCGGAGTTACCTTCGAGTGCAGCCTGATGTTTGAGTCCGGAGGGCAGCACGCAAACGTTCCCACGCGTCTGCGTGCCACGCACTCCGATGCCGCTCGACGTGATCAGCTCACCCTTACAACCCTCAGTCAGTGAAAGTAGAACAACGTGTTCGCGATGAGTGTGCGCCGGTAATTCGCCGGACTGAAGCTGGCAATGTTCCAGCCGGAGACCGTCCCAGGCGGCTTTTCGTTTACGCACAACGGCCGACGTCGGACTGGTGTTGACGTCATTCATGATTGTTTATCTCAAGCGCGAGCTCGCGTGATCCGAGGTTTCGACGACAGCAATGGACCACCGGCCGCAGTTGCATATCTGTTCAAGCGTTCAAGAATCGCTTCGCGCGCGCGTTTGAATGCGCGTGGATCGCCATAAAGTTGGAACGCCCAATTGGCGCCCAGTTCGAGAGAATTGAATTCGAAAGCGAGTTGTGTGGCGTCGATCTCTTTATTGAGATGACCGGCGTTTTGTGCTTCGACGATCGCGTTGCGCAACGCCGCCAGCCACTCCTTCATGATCTCGGCAATGCGATCGCGCACCGGACCGGGACGGCTGTCAAACTCCGCTGCCACAGCAGCAAAGAAGCAGCCGCCGCGAAAAACGCCGCTCTGAACGTAGGCCAGCCAGATATCGCAGAGCTTCCAAAGACGCAAGAGGCCCTGCGTCGCTTCGAAGGCTGGTTTGATGACTTCGCGAATAAAGATCTCGCGGGCGGCTTCGACGGTCGCGACTTGCAGTTCTTCTTTGGAACCGAAATGCGCGAAAAGACCGCTTTTGCTCATTGAAAGTTCGAGGGCAAGCCGGCCGATGGTCAGGCCTTCGAGACCTTCGGCGGAGGCAATGTGCACGGCCGTTTCGAGTATGGCTTTGCGGGTTCGTTGGCCCTGCGCTTTGCGTCCCTTGAGCTCGAGCTTCGTCACAGTGCCGCAGAGTATATAGCACGAACGTTCGTTTTACTACTTGAATCTGAGATATACTCTTGGGCCTCATGAAAAAAGATGAAGAGAAACACGTCGAGCGGGTGCGCAAGTTGTGTCTGGCGTTGCCGGAAACATGGGAGAAGCTCTCGCATGGTGAGCCGACCTTCTTTGTGAAGAAGAGAGTCTTTGCGATGTGCTCGATCAATCATCACAACGATGGCCACATCGCCGTTACGGTTCCGGCAGCGATTGGCGTTCAAGCGGCTTTGATCGAGCGTGATCCGGAGAAATTTTACCGTCCGCCATATGTTGGACCATCGGGCTGGGTGGGGATCGAATTGCCACGGGTTAGTGATAAGGAACTTGCCGCTCACTTACGCGAAGCCTGGAAACTAATTGCCCCCGAAAAACTCCACGCCACACTAAAAGATCAGCCACAAAAAGGCTCAAAAAGCACATAAACAAAAAGACCAGTGGTCAATAAATATGGTTTTCTTTTTGTGCTTTATGTGCCTTTTTGTGGCTAAGAAACGCCGGTCCAGATCATGCGATGGAAGAGTTCGTCCATCTCCGCTGGCGATTCGCGCATGCCGCGGTCGAGCCACCAAGTCAGGAGCGATAGCAACGCGCCGGCATGTGTGAACGCGATGGCGGGGAGTTGATTTGGCGGAATTGATTTGGCACGCGGGAGTTCAGATAGCCGACGCTCGATGCCGCGCGCGAAGTGGCCGCGGGCCAGTTCCATGTTTTCCTGATACTTTCCTGACTTAACCAGTGCCTTGAAGAACGGTTGTACGTCGGAGAGGTGCGTGAAGAACTCCCTTACCGGAAAGACGCGATCAGACTTGTCGCCCTGGGCCGAAAGCGCCATCGAGATCGCTTCAAAAAATTCTTCAGCGTCGCTCATCAGAAGATCGTCCTTGTCGCTGTAATGCGAGTAGAAGGTTGAACGACTGACGTGTGCCCGGTCCAAAACCTCCTGGACCGTGATCGTGTCGAACGCTTTCTCCTGCATCAGCGCGATCAACGCGTCGCCCAGCGCATCGCGGGTGCGTCGCACGCGAGCATCGGTCTTCTTTTTCGATCCGGCAAGTTGCAAGTGATCGTTATTGGACATTCGAGACCTCTTTGTTCGATAACAACAGCCAACACCATCTTACCGCTGGACAGACAACCCATCCACAGATTACACAGAACGACCTATGATTTCTCTAAACCAGGTAAACAAGACTTACGAGACGCCTGCGGGAAAGTTTGCGGCACTGAAGGATATCGACCTTGCGATCGAGTCGGGCCAGTTCGTCGGCATTGTGGGCAAATCGGGCAGCGGGAAATCGACTTTGCTCAACATGGTCGCCGGCATCGACCGTCCGTCTTCCGGATCTGTTGCGGTCGCGGGCACGGAGATCCAGAGCCTCTCGGAAAACAAACTGGCGGCGTGGCGCGGCCGGAATGTCGGCTTTGTCTTTCAGTTCTTTCAACTGTTGCCGACGCTCACTGCCGCGGAGAACGTCATGCTCCCGATGGACTTCTCCAAAAGTGTCCCTTTGCGCGAACGTCGCAAACGCGCGGTTTCGTTGCTCGAACGTGTCGGTGTCGGGCTACATGCAGATAAGCTGCCCGCGACACTTTCCGGTGGCGAACAGCAACGCGTTGCGATTGCTCGCGCACTCGCGAACGAGCCGCCTCTCGTACTTGCAGACGAGCCGACCGGCAATCTCGATTCGGTTACAGCCACCGCGATTCTCAACCTGTTTCGCGACATGGCAAACCAGGGCACAACCGTCGTCATCGCCACGCACGAAGCCGATATCGCGCGCGTGATCGATCGCAGAATCGAAATTTCTGACGGCACACTTCTTCACCAATGAACACAGTTTGGCGCAAAGCTTTTCGTGACTTCTGGCAGGAACGCGCCCGAACGGCCCTCGTCGTGCTCGCGATTGCACTCGGTATCTCTGCCTTCGCCGCCATTCTCTCTTCTTACGCAATCCTGACGCGTGAACTCGATCAGGGTTACCTCGCCACCAATCCGGCTTCGGCCGTGCTGCGTGTTGACTCGGCCGACGACGATCTCATCAAAGTAATACTACAAAATCCGGAAGTGAGCGATGCAGAACCGCGTCGAACAATCGGTGGACAGATCAAGGCTGGTCCAGTGCAGTGGCGCAACCTCGTCCTGTTTGTGGTCCAGGACTACGGCAACATTCGCGTCAGCAGACTCGTGCCCGAAGATGGCGCGTGGCCGCCTGCGACGGGCGAGATCCTGATCGAGCGCGATGCCTTTCAGGTCGCAAAAGCAAGCATCGGCGACGCCGTAACAGTGAAGACTGCGAACGGCGTTGAGCAGCCACTCGTGATCAGCGGCCGAGTTCACGATGTGGGCCAGGCGCAGGCGCGCATGGAGAATATCGTCTATGGCTATATCAATCTTGCCACCCTCGCCCAACTCGGCGAAGAGCCGCGGCTCAATCAGATAAATCTTCTCGTCGCGCAAAACAGGTTTGACGAGTCGCACATAAAACGGGTCGTCGCCGATGTTGAAGCTTTGATCAAGAGCCGTGGACACCAGGTGCTGCGCGTCGATATTCCTCGACCCGGCAAGCATCCACACTCGGATTTGACCGGCATCATGTTGCTGGCGATGTCGAGCTTTGGACTGTTTGTGCTCGTGCTAAGCGGGATTCTCGTCATCAATTTGCTCACAGCGATGATGGCGTCGCAGGTGCGGCAGATCGGCGTGATGAAAGCGATCGGCGGAACGCGTTGGCAGATCGCGCGGATCTATTTCGTCCAGGCGCTTTTCCTCGGCATCGCTGCTGTGATTGTTTCGGTACCGCTGGGAATCCTCGGCAGCCGCGCGCTGTGCCGGTACATGGCTTACTTCCTCAATTTCGACATCAATAGTTTTGCAGTGCCGTTCTGGGTTTATTTGCTCGTGGCGTTGATCGGAATCGCAGTCCCACTGATTGCTGCGTCGTGGCCGATTTGGCGTGGTACGGCGACGCCGGTAAGGGTAGCACTTTCAGACTTTGGACTCTCGCAAACAACCTTCGGCGCCAGTGCCTTCGATCGGGCGCTGACGCGAATCGGCGGCACGTTTAGTTTGGTCGCTTTAGCGATTCGAAACAGCTTTAGACGACGTGCACGATTGGTGTTAACGCTCTTGACGTTGACCGCAGGCGGTCTGTTCTTTCTGGCGGCTTTGAACGTGCGCTCGTCGATGATTAACACCCTCGACCACCTTTTCGGCGCCAGAAAATTTGATCTATCAGTCTCATTAGCCAATGCGTATCCGGGCGAAAAGATCCAAACGGCAATCGCAAACACACCTGGTGTGAAGAGTTTCGAAGGCTGGTTTACGAGTGAGGCCGCACTGCTCGATCGGCCTGCGTCACCCAGCGCGACACATCCCCACGCATCGGGTGATTTGCACGGCAGTGCTGATGGTGCAGAAGTCAATCGTTTCGGCATCGTGGCGCTGCCTCCCGACTCACAGCTACTCGATTTTGAAATCATCGACGGCAGAAAGTTGACGCCGCAGGACACGAACGCCATTGTCATCAATAATGCGCTGGCCGGCCGCGAGCCAAAGATGCACGTGGGCGACGATGTTCTGTTGCGCATCGGTCCGCTGCAAGAAACATGGCGTGTGGTAGGAATCTCTCGTGAAGCATTTTCACCTGGCGCGGTGGGTTACATTCCCTTGGGTTCAATGCAGTTGCGCCACCCAGGCATGACTAACAACCTGCGAATCGCTCTCACGAGTACAGATCCCGATTCGATCAGTGCAGTAAAGGAAGATCTGGATCGCAATCTGGAGCAACAAGGAGTGCGTGCACGCGGCGCCACGAGCAAAGCTGAGAGTCGTTACGGTTTCGATCAGCACATGTTGATGATCTATGTGTTTCTGATCGTAACGTCGGCGATCGTTGGGGGTGTCGGTGGTTTGGGCCTGATGACGACGATGAGTCTGAACGTGCTCGAGCGTCGACGCGAGATGGGCGTGATGCGAGCGCTTGGCGCGACGCCGCGACTTGTTTGGTTGATGATCGTCGCCGAGGGAGTCGTGATTGGTTTATTGAGCTGGGCCATCGCGGCGTTGCTGGCGTGGCCGATTAGCAAGGCGATCGGTGATTTTATGGTCCAGGTGATGTTTCGAAGTGGATTGGATTTTACTTTTGAACCAGTAGGGTTGGTGATCTGGTTGCTGGTGTCGATCGGGCTGAGCGCGTTGGCGAGTTTCTTGCCAGCGTGGAGGGCATCACGAACGACGGTGCGTGAGGCGCTGGCCTATGAATAGGTCAACCAGTGCGATGGAGGATGAAATCTGCTATGCGCCGCAATGTTTCAGTGGGCCGGTTGATTTGATCGAGGGCTGCGATTGCGTCGCGGTGGGCCTGTTCGGCTGCCGCTCGCGTTTCTTCCATTCCATGTAACGCCGGATACGTGGCTTTGTTTGAACGAGCGTCTTTTCCGGGTGTTTTGCCGAGAGCTTCCGCCGTTGCGGTAACGTCGAGAAAATCATCCGTGATCTGAAACAATAATCCGAGATGTGCCCCGTAACTCGTGACAGCTTCGAGTTCCTCGTCGCTCGCTTTTCCGATAATTGCCCCGCAGCGTGCGGCGGCGACGATCAGCGCGCCGGTCTTGAGCCGGTGTATTTCCTCTAGTTGCGCGCCACTGACCTGCCGCGTTTCCCCTTCCATGTCGAGCGCCTGACCTGCCACCATGCCGTGCGGCGTCGCGGCGGCGCGGCCGAGCTCCGAGATGACGTAGATTCGTGTTTCGGGATTTATGCAATCGTCTTCAGCAATCGTTTTGAAGGCGAGAGTCTGCAACGCATCGCCGGCGAGAATCGCAGTCGCTTCGTCAAAGCGCACGTGGCACGTCGGTCTGCCGCGTCGCAAATCGTCGTTGTCCATCGCCGGAAGATCGTCGTGGATCAACGAGTACGTATGGACCATCTCAAACGCGCACGCAGTCCCGATCAAAGCTTCAAACGGGGCGTCAAAAGCCTGACCGACTGCGAGCAGCAGCGCGGGTCGAAAGCGTTTTCCACCGGCAAACACGCTCCAGCGAATCGCCTGATGAATCTTTTCGGGCGCAGCGGCCGATGACGGCAGAAGCTCGTTAAGCTCGACTTCAACGAGCGCTCGACTGCCTGCCAAAAGAGCGTCGAGCTCGAGCGAGTTTCCGAGAGGAGCGTTTGATGGTCGTGTCATTCTTCACCTGTCCGACCATTAGTCGCTTCTGCGGGTGGTTCCTTAAACGCCGCGGCCACTGGTCTGCCCTGATTATCGCGCAACAAGATCTCGATTCGTCGTTCGGCCTGGCTGAGTCGCTCCTGGCATTCGCGCGAAAGCCGTATTCCCTGCTCAAACAATTCCAGACTCTTTTCCAGCGGCAAGTCGCCGTCTTCCAATTGCCGCACGATTTGTTCGAGCGCTTCCAGTGACGCTTCAAACGTTCGGCCCTGTACTTTGCTGTTTTCCATTATCTGTTACGACGCGGGCGTTTCCGCTGCGATTTTTTGAGCAACGGGCTGTTTGGGTCAATACTGCCAATTGCCGGCAGATCTTTCATCACATTATCGACTACGCGCTGGACCAGTGCGTCGTCTTTGACTTCAGTAACCTTCCATTGTTCGGCATCACGCTTCATCGTGAATTCAATCGTGCGCTCGGGCATCGGAGCTTTGACGTTCGCAGTATCACCTTCCGTCGTTACCGTCATCAACCGAGGCACTGTTACGACAAGCAGGATGAACGGCCTTGGCTCAGACTTCGCCGCCAAGACCTGTAACTCCTTCACGACTTCAGCATGAATCGTCTGCTTCAACTGCGGCAATAACGCAGGCACAGCCGCATCAATCCGCTGCTGAATCGAACTGTTGAGTGCGAAACCATACCGGGCCGCATCTTTCTGACTCACGCTCGTGACCATATTCTTCGCGACCTCGTCGTCGTTGATTAACTTTTCAAAGGCGGCGACATCGTTTCGCTGAGCCGCATCGACAAGTAATGTTGCTGCATAGGTGGGTCCCGATTGATAATTTCGCCACCAGAAAAACCCGCCGACCGCTACTCCCGCAACGCCAATCAAAGCCAACAGCGCGAGTATTCCCAGGACACGCAGCCAGCGCCTCGGTTTTCGGACACGCTTAGTTGTTCCCTCCGCACTCTGCCCGTCCAGATTAATTACAATTCGTTTCCGCATTAATCCGTGGCTTCGATCCGTTCGATCCGCGCCCCTAATTTGCCCTTTTGCAACCGCACGTTCACGACATCACCTACAGCTACGGAACCCGCATCGCGCAACAATTTCCCTGACTCATCCTGTGCTATCGCATAACCTCGTTGCAATACTCCAAGCGGCGACAGAGCGTCAAGCGACGCCGCAGCGAGGCCCAGTCGTTCGCGACCCTCTTGCAACTTCTCAGCGAGCGCTCCATCGCAAGCTGATGAAGCCGCGTCAAGTCGCGCGCGTGCGTTGTTCAAACGCGATTTTACTTCATCGAAGGCGTGTGACAGTGCCTGCTGTTGAACTCTCGCGCGTAAGTTGACGATCTGATACTTGGTCAGTCTAACGAGTTGCCGGCCCATGTGGTCCAAGGTTGAACAGATCTGATCTTCACGTGCCGCAACGATCTCGGCCGCGGCCGAAGGCGTTGCTGCACGAACGTCGGCGACGAAGTCAGCAATCGTGAAATCGGTTTCATGGCCCACTGCTGAGATCACGGGAATTGTCGACTTGCGAATCGCGCGCGCGACTTCTTCCTGGTTGAATGCCCACAGATCTTCAGTCGAACCCCCACCGCGGCCAACGATCAAAACATCGACCGCGTCGGCATCGCGACCTTCGCGCAACGCCAGCTCGTGATAGGCGTTAATAAAACGGATTGCACGCGCGATGTCAGGACCCGCCGCGTCGCCCTGCACTTTCGCTGGTGAAAACAGCACGTGAACTGTCCTCGTGCGACGCGAAATCACGTTCAAAATGTCGCGAATCGCGGCTCCCGTTGGTGACGTCACCACACCGACACGACGTGGAAAAACCGGCAACGGCCGCTTTAACTCTTTGGCAAACAGCCCTTCCTTCTGCAAACGTTCGCGAAGCTGTTCAAACGCGATCTGCAACGCGCCGGCGCCGACTGGATCGAGCGCGTCAACAACAAGCTCGTACTCACCACGCGGTGCATAAACCGAGAGTTTTCCACGCGCACGAACTTTCAAACCGTTTGCGGGACGAAAACGAATGCGCGTGTTCGTTGAGCGAAAGCATTTCGCTCGTAGTTGTGCGTTTTCGTCTTTAAGCGTGAAATACCAGTGTCCGGAAGAGTGATCTTTGAAATTTGAGATCTCGCCTTCAACCCAAACGGAGATGAAGCGCGATTCGAGAGCGATTCTGATCGAGTTTGTGAGTTGGGAGACAGTTAACGGGCGGCGCTCGGTTTCGTCGAAAAGCGCGTTGAAAAGGGGTTGGTTCACAGGATTAACAAGATGTAGCCAAGATTCACTTTTACGGAGTGTTTAGTTCCACTACCGGGCTCAATCGCACCGATGCACCGTCACGATTCGTACGAACACGCACGCGCGGTGTCGTGGACACGGAATTCGACGCGTACGTGATCGTGTAAGCGGAGCGCAGTTGGGCCACTACGTCGTCGTACGCCTTTTGCAAATCCTCGAGACGACGAATCGGATAGTAGATTCCGCCTGAAGCGGCAGCGAGCTTGCGTCCTTCGTCGTCCGCACGCGTAGTCAGCGTGAGATAGCGTGTACGCAAAGGATCGATCGTGATCTCCGGTTTCGGCACACTCGCCTCGGGAACCAAACCCGACGGCACATAAAGCGGATACACGAGCGCGCCCGACTCGCTCAACGCTTCGAGAATTGCCGGAAATGGCAGAAACGATTTGTTGTCGTCGCCGTCTGACATCACAACAATCGCCGTGCGCTCACCACGCAGACGTTTGATTTGTTCGCTCAACACGTAGCCGAGCGCATCGTAAAGTGCCGTGCCGCCACCAGCATCGATCTCATCCAACTTCCGCGAAAGCATTTCGCGATCGGTGCTGAAGTCGGAAATCACCTGAATGTCGTCGCGGAAACTGATGATCGAAATCTTGTCCTGAGGACTGGTCGTGCGCAGGAAGTCGCGAGCCGCCTTGCGAATGAAGTCCATTCGCTCTTCAACGCTGCCCGAAACGTCAAGCAACAACACGAGATTGAACGGCTCGTTGGCAGGTGCAACATTCGTGACGCGGCGTTCGACGCCGTTCTCCCACACCGTAAAGTCCGACTCGCGCATGCCGCCGATCGCGCGTCCGTTACGATCGGTAACGCTCGCATTGAATCGCATCAACTGCGGCGCCACCTCGGTAACAATCCGTCCAGGTACGGCGCCACGTTGCCGCAGCGAAGGCTCCTTCTCGGGCGGCGGTAGCGTCTTGGCGTAGTCGCCAAACATCTTCGGTGAAACCTTGCGAATCGACTCAACCAGTGACGGGTCGCCACTGCGAACAATCGAGCGTGCTGCCTCGGTCAACGGCCGCTCACGCAAATCTGCCGGCGCTCGTTCCGGATCGATGTTCAAGAGAACAACGCCGCGCTGCGTGCGAAAGTCCAATGCGACGAGCTCTTCTTTCTTAACGTCTTTCTCGCCGAGCCGCCCGGACAGTTTGTAAACGCCGCCCGCCTTTTCCTTAATCGGAGGAAGTTCGACGTCGCTCATGTAACGCGGTTTGCTTGCTTCCCAAACGAAGTTGAACTTCACCGCATCGAGCGGCACATCGGCGTGAATCGTGCCCGTGTCAGTCTTCACAACAGCGGATTCAACACTGCCAATCACGTCAACTGCGCCTGCCTGGCCCTCGACTTCGACCTTCGAACGCGTCGGAATTGTAACCACGATATCGATACGATTTTTTTCTCCGCGCGGTCGCACGTCGATCTGAAATGTGCCGCCCTTTGACTCCACTTTGATGTCTTCAGGAGCAACTGGCAATCCCGTCGATCGGGCGTCGATTGTCACCTTTTTCTCTTGCTCCGCAGACGCGACTACGCTGACTCGTCCGTCAAGATTCTTAACGACAAGCGTGACTTTTTCCGGTGCTTCGTGCTCGGATTTAAACCCCTGGGCAAATGCTGAAAGGCACAACCCTGTTAATAGAAACAATAGCTGGGCGAGGCGTTGGAACGACATTGCCGACAGATCTTGCCCGCCTGAAGGCCACGGGTCAAGCGCGGCCACAGATCACACGGATTTTTTACGGATTGGTGCTGAAATGTGCGCGTTCGTGTGGATCCTGGGGGTTATAGGCTATGATGTTCGGACCGTGGCAACGTCCGAACCCAGCAGGGACTCACGACTGTATATCCACAACCTCGTCAAGCGCGATCCGCTGACGGGCCTCGCTGAAGATGTGCGCAAGGGCTTGACCGCACAACCAAAGCGCTTTTTGCCGAAGTATTTTTACGACGAACTGGGCTCGCAGCTTTTTGAGGCCATCTGCCTCCTGCCTGAGTACTACTTAACACGCGCTGAAAACGAGATACTGCAGAAGTATTCAGACCAGATCGTCGGTGCGGTCGACGGTCAAAAGACGCTCGTCGAAATGGGTAGCGGTAGTGCGTCAAAGACACGTCTGATCATTGAAGCGCTGCTGCGACGTCAGCAGGAACTGTTGTTTATGCCGGTCGACATTTCGGCGACGGCCCTCGAGAGTAGTTCGCGAATCCTTTTGCAATCGTACCCGCGCCTGACGATCGAGGCGTATGCGGCAGATTATTTTGCCGGTCTCGCAGAGCTCGGGAAGAAACCACGCGCCCGGACGCTTGCGCTCTTTCTCGGTTCAAACATCAGCAACTTCGATCTCGAAGAAGCACTACGGTTCCTGCGCGCAATGCGAAGCGTGCTCAACAAAGGCGACGCTCTTTTGCTTGGCGCCGATCTCAAAAAGGATCCGGCAGTTTTGGAAGCGGCTTACAACGACGCATTGGGCGTGACCTCGGCGTTCAATCTAAACGTGCTAGCGAGAATCAATCGTGAGCTGAACGGCACTTTCGATCTTCACAACTTCCGTCATCGCGCTTTTTATAACGAACAGGCGGGCCGAATCGAGATCTATATCGAGAGCCTGATGGACCAGCAAGTGCGCATTGAGAAGCTCGATCTCGAAATCGAGTTTGCGGCAGGCGAACTAATCCACACCGAGAATTCCTACAAGTACGACATCAACGGCATCCGCGCGCTCGCCGGGCAAACAGACTTTGAACTTTCGCGCACGTGGCTCGACTCACAGGAACGTTTCAGCAGTAATCTGTTGCTTGCCAACTGATTCAGCAGATGAGCGACGTTGCCGATAAAGCACTCGTAGAGTTTCAGAACGTCAGCTTTTCAATCTCCGGCACAAACATAATCACAGACCTCAACTTAACCGTTGAACGAGGCGAGACTCTGGTCCTGCTGGGCGAATCAGGCTGCGGCAAGACCACGACGCTGAAGCTTGTTAATCGTCTCTTTGAACCTTCTGGCGGCGACGTAAGCGTTGAAGGTAAGACAACGACTGCGTGGGATCCGATCGCGTTGCGGCGTCGCATTGGGTACGTGATTCAGGAAGGCGGTCTCTTTCCACACTTCACGATCGCGCGGAATGTTGGTCTGGTGCCGTCGCTTGCAGGTTGGGAACAGGGACGCATCGATGAACGCGTGCGTGAGTTGTTGAGTCTGGTCGGGTTGGATCCGGATCGTTTTGCGGAGCGTTATCCGCGTGAGCTATCAGGTGGGCAACGGCAGCGCGTGGGAGTGGCGCGCGCGCTTGCGGCGGATCCGCCGTTGTTATTGCTGGACGAACCGTTTGGCGCTCTCGATCCGCTGACACGAGCGAGTTTGCAGCGCGAATTTGCCGATCTGACGACGCGTTTGGGTAAGACTGCGATCCTGGTAACTCACGACGTGCGCGAGGCTTTGATTCTCGCGAGCCGCATCGGCCTCATGCACAAGGGACGACTGTTGCTGCTCGAAACGCCCGCGCAGTTTCGTGCTTCCGATCATCCGCAAGTCCGCGCCTACCTCGAGACGCTCGAGCTAAAAGGAGGCGACCAGTGAGCTTCTGGCAATTTTTGCAGCTTAACTGGTCGGAGTTGTTGTCGTTGGTACAACAGCACGTCGTACTCGTGTTCATCGCGATCCTCATTGCGGTAGTGATCGGAGTTCCCACGGGAGTTCTGCTGACGCGACATCGCTCGCTGCGTGGGCCGGTGTTGGGAATAGCCAATGTGATGCAGACAATTCCGAGTCTCGCGTTGTTCGGCTTTCTGATTCCGCTTCCGTTTATCGGCGGTATTGGCACACGCACGGCGCTCGTGGCGCTCGTGCTTTATTCGCTATTGCCGATCATTCGCAACACGGTAACTGGCATACTCGGCGTTGATCCAAACGTGCGCGAGGCTGCGGTGGCGATGGGTATGACTGGCAGCCAGGTGCTGCGACAAGTCGAATTGCCGCTCGCGATGGGCGTGATCGTCACCGGCATTCGCGTCGCGACGGTGATTGCGGTCGGAGTTACGACGATCGCGGCTGCGGTCGGCGCCGGTGGTTTGGGTGTCTACATTTTTCGAGGGCTACGGCAATACGACAACAATCTGTTACTCGCCGGCGCCGTGTCGGCGGCACTGCTCGCACTGGCCGCTGATTTCTTTTTGGGCTTGTTGCAGAGTCAATTCAGTTTTGAAGGGAAGCGAAGTGCATCTGGTTCGACTGTGCGGAAGCTTGTGCTGGCAGCAGGCGTGCTGGTCCTGGTGATTGGTGGTCTTGCATTGTGGCGCGGCAGCACCGCGGGAGAAGGACGTGTCAGCGTTGGATCGAAAGACTTCACCGAATCGGCTCTGCTGGCTGAAATCGTGGCCCAGATGCTCGAGAAGCGCGGCGTGTCTGTAGAGCGACGTTTCGAGTTGGGCGGAAATCTCCCGCACGAGGCAATGGTAGCCGGCACGCTCGACCTTTATCCGGAATATACGGGCACATCCTACACAGCCATACTTCATCACACGCCGATTAGCGATCCGCGCGCGGTTTACGATCAAGTCAAACAGGAATATGCCGCTAAGTTCAATGTCGAAGTTAGCCAGCCACTCGGTTTCGAAAATACGTTTGCGATGCTCGTCCGCGGCGATGATGCCAGGCGACTGAATCTCAAGACGATCTCGGATGCCGCGCCCCAAGCGCCGCGCTGGCGAGCCGGTTTTGGACAGGACTTCATGTCGCGTGCCGATGGTTATCCGGGCTTCTCGAAGGCATACGGCTTGAAGTTCGCAGAAGTGCGCGAGATGGACCTATCGCTGACGTACATCGCCCTCTCGTCAAAACAGGTCGATCTCGTAGCCGGCAACTCGACTGAAGGACGCATCGCCACTCTCGACCTCTTTCAACTGGCAGACGACCGCCATTACTTTCCACCCTACGAAGCCGTTTACCTCGTGCGTCAAGACTCGTTAACAAGAGTCCCGGCATTGCAAGAAATCCTATCGAAGCTCGCGAACGGAATCTCGACCGACGAAATGCGACGGTTGAATTACGAGATTGACGGAAATAAGAGGGATCCGAAGGAAGTGGTGAAAGAGTGGATAGCTAAGCG
>DATEIS010000650.1:0-14990 GCA_035278765.1 Pyrinomonadaceae bacterium
TCAACTGGACACGCCCGGGCGCTTTTGGCGTTGAGTCATCCCGATCTTCAGCGACGGATTGCGCGCCAGATTATCGATGGCGGGTTATCGGTTCGAGCAACAGAGCAATTGGTTCAGAAAGCGAGTGAAGAGAAGCCGGCACGAAATCCACCGGCGCCGGTCGATCCGAACATCAAAGCCGCCGAGACAAAGTTAAGGCGAGCGCTCGGCACACAGGTCAAAATTCTTCAGGCTGCTGACGGAAAGGGGAAGTTGGAGATCAGTTTTTTCAATACTCAAGACCTGGATCGAATCTACAGTCTTCTTGTTCCTCCCGCCCAAATGTAATAGATAAAAGGCAAAGTACTAGTCTCGGCGAGCACAATGTAAAACTGAGCGTTGGAAGCTGATCTCGATATAAAAAGCTTTCTTATTGTGCAGTTTGTGCCTCTTTGTGGTCCGCCTTCGGTTGACCCTGTTTTGCCACCATGTTAGACTCGCGCGCTTTTCGGTAGCCCACAATTTATACATAGATAGAGGAATCGGATGATTCTTTTAGAGGCCCAAATTCAGTTGGTTCCTGACGGTACGTTACTGCTTCACCTATTGATGGTGGCCGTGATGGTATTCGTCCTGAATCGGACTTTATTGAAGCCGATTAACCAGATCCTGGCTGAACGGGAAAAACAAATTGCCGGTCGTCTCAAAGAAGCAGAGGCGATGGCGGCCGAAACCCAGGAGAAGCTGAGGAAGTACAACGACGCTCTGCGAGAAGCTCGCGCCGACGGCTACAAGCTTCTGGAAAGAGAACGCGCTCAAGGTTTAAAAGAGAAAGACGAAAAACTACGGAAGTATCGCGACGAGGTGTCGAAGGAAGTTGCTGCGCAAATCGAGAATACGCGCAGTCAAGAGCAGGCGGCAAAGAGAGAACTAGAGGGACAGGCCGCCACGATAGGAAATTTGATAAGTTCTCAAATACTGCGTCGACCTACTCGATAATCAAGGTCGTAGAATCCTTAAGTAAACAACATGCTGTTATTTGCGTCTGGAGAAACGTTGGAGTGGGCAAACTATCCCGGCCTTGAGCTGTGGAAGTTTTTGAATCTTGCCATCTTCACCGCGGCAGCCATTTTTGTGCTGCGCAAACCGATCAGCCAGGCACTGCTGGCGCGTCGTGGCGCGATTCAAAAGGAAATCGTCGATGCTCAGCAGGAACGGGAAAAAGCGTTGGCCCGGGTTGCGGAAGCTGACAATCTTTTGGAACGGCTTCATGAAGACGTGCGCACGGTCAACAAGCAAGCCGCCGAGGAAGCAAGATCAGAGCGCGACCGTTTGGCTGCTGCCACTGCGCGCGAAATGGAGAAACTGAAACAGCAGTCGCAACGCGAGGTCGAGACGGCCGGCAAACTCGCACGCAAAGAATTACGGCAGTTTCTTGCGCAGCGAAGCATTGCAGTGGCGCGCGAGTCAGTGCGTAATCAAATGAGGCCGGAAGATGACTCTGCACTGATCAAGGAGAACATCGGTGATTTGAGGAGGACCACGGTTTGAGCTTGCAAACGGTTGCACGCCGCTATGCTGCGGCACTCGCCGACGTGGCCATCGAACGACGGGAAGAACGTGAGGTTCAGAGGGAGTTGGACCAATGGGCGGCGATGATTGAATCGCACCCTCAGTTGAAAGAAGTCCTCGCCAATCCCACCATTGTTTACGATCACAAACGCAAACTACTCGAGGAATTGATCTCGCGGACGCGCGTGCGCGAGACCACTGCGAGCTTTCTCCGTGTCTTGCTCAAAAACCAGCGTCTCTCCCAGTTGCGAGATGTAGCGGCTCGTTATGCCTACGTGCTTGACGAGCGTGGCGGAATCGTGGCGGCGACCGTCACAACGGCCAGACCGATTCCGGAAGAATTGCAGAAGCAGCTGCACGAAACCCTGGTTGCCGCAACCGGTCGTAAGGTGCGACTGGACTTCAATACTGACGACACGATTATCGGTGGAATGGTTGCGCGCATTGGCTCAACCATCTTTGACGGATCGGTGCAAAGCCATCTCGACCGTTTGGCCAACGAACTGGCAGGTTGATAAATTCGTAGTCGCATTAGTGTGTAGAGGAAATCATGGAACCAATTAGAGCCAGCGAGATCAACGAGATCATTCGCAAACAGATCGAGAACTTCGAAACAGGCGTTACGGTCACCGAAGTAGGAACGGTCATCAAGATCGGCGACGGTATCGCAGAACTTCACGGCCTTGAAAAAGTCATGGCCGGCGAACTGCTCGAATTTCCACATGACGTTCGCGGTCTGGCGCTTAACCTTGAAGAAGACAAAGTTGGCGCGGTGTTGTTCGGTGATTTTCAAACAATCAAGGAAGGCGATCTCGTAAAACGCACCGGACGCATCATGCAGGTGCCTGTCGGAGAAGCGCTTGTCGGACGTGTGGTGGACGTGCTCGGCAACCCGATCGACGACCGTGGTCCAATTGTTACTGAACACTTTTATCCCGTTGAGCGCATCGCTCCGGGTGTAGTCGACCGGCAGCCCGTGAAGGAACCACTGCAAACAGGTCTGAAAGCGATCGACGCGATGGTGCCGATCGGTCGTGGACAGCGCGAGCTGATCATCGGCGACCGTCAAACTGGTAAAACAGCAGTTGCCGTCGACACGATCATTAACCAGAAGGGCAAAGACGTAATCTGCATCTACGTCGCGATTGGTCAGAAGGCTTCGACGGTGGCTCAGGTAGTCAGGACGCTGCAGGAATACGGCGCGATGGACTACACGATCGTGATCAAAGCGACCGCTTCCGATCCGGCCGCCATGCAGTTTTTGGCGCCATATTCGGGCGCCGCTATGGGCGAGTACTTCCGCGACAATGGACGTCACGCGCTCACGATTTACGACGACCTGTCCAAGCAAGCGGCCGCGTATCGAGAGATTTCGTTGTTGCTGCGACGCCCACCGGGCCGCGAAGCATATCCGGGAGACGTCTTCTATCTGCACTCGCGCTTGTTGGAACGCGCTGCAAAACTTTCTGATCTTAAGGGCGGTGGTTCACTCACAAGTTTGCCGATCATCGAAACGCAGGCCGGCGACATCTCGGCATACATTCCGACAAACGTGATCTCGATCACTGATGGCCAGATCTTCCTTGAAGCTGATCTTTTCAACAGCGGTTTCCGACCGGCAATCAACGTCGGTAACAGCGTGTCGCGCGTCGGTGGATCAGCTCAGATCAAGGCGATGAAACAGGTTGCGGGAACACTTCGTCTCGACCTGGCCCAGTTCCGTGAATTGCAGGCTTTTGCACAGTTCGGTTCCGATCTCGACAAAGCTACGCAAGCTCAACTCGCGCGTGGTCAACGTCTGACTGAGATCCTGAAGCAACCGCAGTATCAGCCGATGGACGTTGAAAAACAGGTGCTGGTGATTTGGGCGGCGACGAACGGCTACACCGACGACGTCGCTATCGAGGACATTCGCGACTTCGAAACCAGCTTGCACAAGTTTGTGGAAAACTCGCATCCGGGACTGCTTGCCGAGATCAACGAGAAGAAGTCGTTGACCGATGAAATCAAGGCGGGATTGAAGCAGTTGCTCGAGGACTTTAAAGATAGCTGGAAGAAAGAATCGACTGACTTTGCTGCTGCTCCAACAAGAACCGCGGCAAGTGCAGCGACAACTCAGCCGGGAGCCTAACGACTGAAACGCAATGCCTAATCTTCTCGACATTCGCCGGCGCATTAAGTCGGTCAAGAACACGCAGCAGATCACCAAGGCCATGAAGATGGTCTCTGCGGCGAAGCTCAAGCGCGCGCAGGACCGCGTCGTGACGGCGCGTCCGTTTGCGAACAAGATGGCGGAAGTTTTAGGCGAGCTCGCGAAACGCACCGATGAAGACTTTCATCATCCGCTGCTCGATCTGCGCGGCGACCAGCGTTACCTGCTGGTGCTTGTAACTGCCGATAAAGGTTTGTGTGGCGCTTTCAACACGAATCTCACCAAGGCTGCTCAGGCTTTCATGCGCGAGAATGCAGACAAGTCGATGGAGATCATGGCCATCGGTCGCAAGGGTCGCGACTTCTTCCGCAACCGCCATGCAACGATCGCCGGCGAGTATCTTGGGCTGACTGGCAAAGGTCGCGTCGATTTTTCCGAAGCGCTCGAAGTCGCTCGTGACGTGATCAAGACGTACACCGACGACACGGGCATCGATAAAGTTTTCCTCATCTACAACGAGTTCAAATCTGTACTTTCACAGCGTGTAGTTTTGGAACAGTTGCTACCAGTTTCGCGTGCGAAAGAAGAAGAGCCGGTAGACGTGAAGTCGCAACAACCCGTGAATTTGGTTGACTACATCTACGAGCAACCACCGGAAGAGATGTTCAGCCATCTGCTGCCGCGTCTGATTGAAACGCAGATCTTTCGCGCGTTGCTGGAGTCAGTGGCGTCAGAGCATGGCGCACGCATGACGGCGATGGATTCCGCGTCGAAGAACGCGAGCGAACTGATCGAGACTTTGACTCTCAACATGAATCGCATCCGTCAGGCGGCGATCACAAACGAGATCATCGAAGTCGTTTCAGGCGCAGCCGCGCTCTAAGCCACAAAAAGTTTTAGCCACAAAAAGGCACATAGAGCACAAAAGCAGATTGCCGTGGACAGGTTCACAAGGTTTCTAAGCCGGTACCTTCCGCTCGTTATCTGGCTTGGCTTTATTTCCTACGCCTCTTCAAACGGTTTCTCGGCTTCAAACACTTCCCGAATAATTGGCCCGCTGGTGCTATGGTTGTTTCCCCACACGAGCGCGGAAACACTGGCCACGATTCACTTCTTCACGCGCAAAATTGCGCACTTTACCGAGTACGCGATCCTGGGATTTCTCGCTGCGCGAGCGTTTCGCACCTCGCCACGGCCGGCAATCTCCAAGCGCTGGTTCCTGATCTGCGCAACTCTGGTTGTGGTTTATGCGTTAATTGATGAGTATCATCAGAGCTTCGTGCCGTCTCGGACAGCTTCGATTGTCGATAGTCTGATTGATATGGCGGGCGGGTTAACGGCGCTTTTGGTGATACGTAAGAGGACGAAGGTCAGTAGCTAATTGTATAATCTCCCCCTGGATTTGATTCTGTAACCAACATGAGGCACACAAATGGGAATACTTGATCGACTCAGCCCGACGTCACAGTTCATCGAAGTCATTGAATGGCTCGACGACTCGCAAAATACCCTCTTGTACCGATTTCCGGTAAAGGATCAGGAAATCAAGAACGGAGCGCAGCTCATTGTTCGCGAAACGCAGGCTGCGGTCTTTGTGCACGAAGGGCAGATCGCCGATCAGTTTCCCCCCGGTCGCTACACCATCGATGGCGGAAACACTCCCATCCTTTCGAAGTTAGGCGCGTGGAAATACGGTTTCAATTCGCCGTTCAAATCCGAAGTCTACTTCGTCAACACGAGGCAGTTCACCGATCTCAAGTGGGGCACGCCCAATCCCATCATGATGCGCGACACTGATTTCGGCATGGTTCGTTTGCGAGCATTCGGAATCTACTCGATGCGCGTAGTCGAGCCGCAGGCGTTTATTAAAGAGGTCGCCGGAACAAATGCGCACTTCGTCACCGAAGACATCGAAGGCCAATTGAAGCGCACGCTCGTTGGTGGCTTCAGTGACGCGCTTGGAGAATCCAAAATCGCTGCACTAGATCTCGCGTCAAACTACGATGAGCTCGCGAAGTTTACACGAGTGAAACTGAACGAAGAGTTCAAGACATTTGGACTCGAGTTAACGAAGTTCGTCATTGAAAATATTTCGCTGCCGCAGGAAGTTGAAGCAGCGATGGACAAGCGCACTTCGATGGGCGTGATTGGCGACGTGGGACGTTACGCTCAATTTCAAGCGGCAGACGCGATGCGCGACGCGGCGCAGAATCCATCGGGCGGCGCCGGAACTGGCGTTGGGCTCGGCGCGGGATTCGCGATGGGAAACGCAATGGCAGGTGCGATGAGCGACGCGATGAAGCAGTCGGGCCAAGGTACGGGTCAAGCTTCTTCGCAGCAAGCTGCATCTGCGGCAGCAGGCGTGCCGTGTTCGCAGTGTGGTCATCCGAATGCAACCGGCGCAAAGTTCTGCACGGAGTGCGGCGCGAAGCAAGGCAAAGCCACGTGTGCAAACTGTCAAGCCGAGCTGGCTCCCGGCGCGAAATTCTGCACCGAGTGCGGCACTAAGGTTTAGCCACAAAGAAGCACAAAAGGCACATAAAGCACAAAACGATCTATTGATACATTTTGTGCTTTGGTGCCTTTTGAAGCATTTGCTATTCTTTTCTCCTCCTAAAAACCCCCGGTATTAAGACGAGGCGGCGAACTGCATGTTCAAAGCGTTGATGCGTCCACGCAGAGTTGTCATAACGGGAATGGGGTGTGTCACTCCACTCGGCATCGGCCGCAACGCATTTTGGGATGGTTTAATAAACGGCAAGAGTGGCGTGCGTCGCATAGAGACTTTTGATCCTTCAAGTTCTCCGGTCCAAATCGCTGCTGAAGTTCCTTCGTTTGATTGGCAGTCGCAGTTAAATCCAAAAGATCGCAAACATGTTGCGCGGACAGTACCGCTCGCGCTGGCGGCTGCGCGCGAAGCGTTGGAAGACGCGCATCTCTTTACGAACGATCTTTCACTCGATGAACGACGGGCGTTTGGCGTGGAACTCGGAACGGGTGGCGGAGGCCTCGCGTTTACTGAGCAACAGTATGAGTACTGGTACGTTGGTCCAACTCATAAAGCAAGCGTCTACACGATTCCATCATCAACGCATGGAGGATTGTCGAGCGAGTTGTCGATGGCGTTTGGTCTGCGTGGACTGTCGCACATCGTGTCGACAGGCTGCACCAGCTCGACAGATGCGATGGCTTACGCCGCACAGCACATCGCACTCGGACGGCAGGACGTGATGATCACTGGCGGCGTCGACGCCCCGATCGCGCCGGGGATTTTGGCGGGCTTCAATCTGATGACTGTGTTGACGAGTGATTGGAATGACGAGCCACACCGTGCTTCAAGACCCTTCTCGCGCAATCGATCCGGGATGGTGCTTGGTGAAGGATCGTGGATGTATGTGTTCGAAGAACTGAAACACGCGCTCGATCGTCGCGCAAACATCTATGCCGAAGTTGTTGGCTACGGCGCCACCTGCGATGCATATCATCGAGTGCGACTTGCTGAAGATGGTTATGAACCCGCACGTGCGATGCGTTTGGCGCTTGAGGATGCCGGCTGCGAGCCAAAGGATATCGATTACGTAAATCTGCACGGCACCTCGACTCTGCTCAACGATCGAATTGAGACCAGCGCACTGAAGCTCGCCTTTGACGGAAACGCGGCGCGTATTCCGATGTCGGCGACGAAGTCGCAAATCGGTCACCCGCAGGGCGCGAGTGGCGCCGCCGGACTCGGCGCTGCGCTCTGCGCGATGCACACGAACAAGATCCCGCCAACGATTAATCTTGATGAACCGGACCCTGCTTGTGATCTCGATTACGTTCCCAACGAAGCGCGTGAAGCGAATGTACGGTTCGCCCTCTGCAACTGCATCGGCTTCGGCTCGAAGAACAGTGCCCTCGTGATTCAGAGAACAGATCATTAACCACGGTTCAGGATGCTCGACAAATTTAAACGGCGCAGCTACAGGCTCGAATACATCGATACCGGTGATTACACACCTGAAGAGTATGAGAGTTGTATCGGTGAGTTGCAGTTAGTCAACCGTTGGATGGGTGATGCGCACAGTTTAAGGACCACACTCTTTCCCGATATTGAAGCGCAAGGGCTCTCAACGTTTTCAATACTCGATGTGGGTGCGGGTTCAGGCGAGCTGTTGCGCGTGGCGGTTGGTTGGGCGAGACAGACAAATCGGCGCGTGAGGGCTGTAGGCCTTGAGTTGAACGAGCGATCTGCGGAGTCGATAAATGAAGAGTCGCAGCGGTTCGATGAGATTAGTTCGGTGCGTGGCGATGCGTTAGAGCTTCCTTTCGCGGACAATCGTTTCGACTACGTGATCTGTTCGCTCTTTACGCATCACTTCGTCGACGAGCAGGTGGTTCGGATTTTTCGTGAGATGAGTCGAGTGGCGAGGCGGCGGATATTCGTGATCGATCTCAATCGCCATCCGATCGCGTACTTGCTTTATACGACGCTTGGAAAGTTGGTTCTGCACAATCGACTGCTGCGACATGACGGTGCGTTGTCGATATTGCGTAGTTTTAAAGCGGATGAGTTGTTGAAGTTGGGTCAGCGTGCAGGGCTGCGTGATGTTTGGGTGGAGCGCAAGTTTCCGTTTCGTTTGGTTCTAAGCGCGGCATAGTGGCCACAAAGAGGCACCAAAAGCACAAAATGGTCGCAACACCGAACACCTTCGACGTGATCATCGCCGGCGCCGGGCCGGCGGGTTCGAGCGCCGCGATACATCTGGCGCGCAACGATCTGCGTGTCCTCCTCGTCGAACAAAAAAAATTTCCGCGCGCAAAACTGTGCGGCGAATTCATCTCACCCGAATGCGTGCGACACTTCGAAAACCTCGGCGTCGCGGACGCAATCAACATCTCGAGCCCCGTAGCGCTCACGGAAACAATCTTTTACTCCACCCGTGGACATCACGTCACAATCCCAAGCAGTTGGTTTGGCGGACCCGACGCGCTTGGTCTGAGCCGCGCGGTTATGGACCACGTACTCCTGCAGCGCGCACGTGACTGCGGCGTCACCGTGTTGGAAGGAACAACCATCAACGAACCAATACGCGAAGGTGACAACGTACGCGGCGTCAGACTAAGAACGAATGAGGAGTACCGCGCACCACTAACCATCGACGCCACCGGCCGCGCTCACATTCTCACCAGAAAGCTTCACACCGGTGAACCAAAATCGAAAGCAAAATTAATTGCCTTCAAAGCTCACCTAAGAAACGCACGCGTCGCACCAAACGCCTGCGAGATCTACTTCTATCCCGAAGGCTACGGTGGGTTGAGCAGCGTCGAAGGAGACGTCAGCAACCTCTGCTTCATCATCTCCGCGGAACAAGTCAAACGTCATTACTCAAACCCGGAACTCGTCATGCGCGAAATGGTGATGAAAAACCAACGCGCCGCTTACACCCTCGAACAGGCTCAACCCGAATCCGAATGGCTGAGCGCCTCGTGGGAACGTTTCGGCCGGCAACAACCCAGTCCTGCCAACGGTTTGCTGGCAATCGGCGACTCGGCGGCATTTATCGACCCCTTCACGGGCAGCGGAATGCTGATGGCGTTTGAGAGTGGCGAATTAGCGGCGGATGTAATTGTTCGCCATCGCGACAAATTAGCGACGAGCGAACTGTGTGCAAATTACACCGCCGAGTACGCGCAAAAGTTTGATTCCCGTCTGCGAATTTGTGGATGGTTGCGTCGCTTGGCTTTCAAACCACGACTCGCCGGACTCGGCATCGCGATCTGCGGCGCCAGCAATGGCTTTAGAAATCGAATCGTACGAGCAACTCGCTCGCCAAACCGGAACCAGCGCAGCCCCTTACGCGCAGGTTAAACTGCTTGCCACCTTGCTGCTTTTAGAGTAAAAAGGCTTGGCCAGTGCTGGTCTCTCTGTCACTGTCGCTGTCCCAGGGCTACATGACAACGGCTAAAAGAAGCTCCCACACGCCGTCAGCAAATCGGAGACGGATCTCCGACACTCGTCCACTGGTTAGCGAAGGTAAACTCAAAAGAGTCGTCCGTGACCGCGCGAATTCCAGAGCCGCGAAACACTATTAAGGAGAAACGACGATGTTGGTATCGTTAAAGTCCCGGCTTATCAGATCAGTTCAAATCCCCTGTTTGTTATTGATCTTACTTACTTGTGCCCCCGTTGCTTTCGGACAAGCGCAGTCAAACGCTGCCGACATTCAGGGTACTGTCAGAGACTCCACGGGTGCAGTTGTGGCTAATGCAACCGTCACCGCGCGCAATCCGAGCACGAACTTCTCGCGCACTGCTACCACTAACGACGAAGGCTTCTATCGCATCATCAACGTGCCACCTGGCGACTACGAAGTGACAGTCGAAGCTGCGAACTTCAAAAAGGCCGTTCTGCCCAAAATCACAGTAACCGTGGGACAAGCCGCGACGCTGGACGTTCCGCTTGAACCCGGGCAAATCAGTGAGATCGTTACGGTTTCCGACGCAACTTCCGAAATCGTCGAGACTTCAAAGACGGCAGTCTCAACCACCATCGATCAGCAACGCATCAATAATCTTCCGATCAACGAACGAAACTACATCCAGTTTGCGATGACGACGTCGACAGTCGGACGCGACAACGGTCGTCCGATTGGACCAGCACCCACCACTGGCTTGAACTTTGGTGGACAGCGCGGACGTTCGAATCTTGTGCAGGTCGACGGCGCTGACAATACAGACAATTCTGTCAACGCATCACGTTCGACAGTTAGTCAGGAAGCGGTGCAGGAATTTCAGGTCGTCACCAATTCATTCGCGGCTGAATTCGGTCGTTCGGCCGGTGGTGTGGTGAATGTGGTAACCAAGTCGGGTACCAATGAGCTACACGGAAACGTGTTTGGTTTCCTGCGTCACCGTAGTTTTCAGGCGCGCAATGCGTTTGCACCCATCGAGGATCCGCCGTTCACACGTGCTCAGTACGGAGTCACGCTGGGTGGACCATTAGACAAAGAGCGCACGTTTTTCTTCTTCGCCTTCGAACAAAGGCGACGCAATGAGTCAGGCTTCTTTACGAGCAACGTTGCTCAGGGTCTGACCGGCTCGGCGACGATTCCCGTGATTGCCGGACTGAACCCGGTCGCGCGCACGTTCAACAACATCACGCCCACTCAGGCATCATTTATCAACACACTTGTGGGGAGCGGAAATGCCACTGCGATCTGCGGCGCTCGCGCTTATGCATTCTTTGCGTCAAGTGGTGGCACCACGGCGTTGACCGGCAGCAATGCATTGACGTCGCCAAACGATGGCAGTCTGTGTCCTGCGATCACTCCAATTGGTCCGGGAGCCATTGGACCACGTTTCATTCTTTCCGGCGCTCCAGTTCCTACCGGAACAGTAAACGCCGCCGGTCAGCTGATAGCGTTCAGACCGCTCAACAATCTGCAGCGGGTGTTCCCCATAACCGATCGCACGACGTTCAACTCTTTCCGCCTGGACCACCTGATCACCAGTCATCACCAGTTTAATTTTAGGGTCGGCTATAACCCGAGTGAAATAAGCGGTATTCAGGTTGAATCGCAGAATCAATCGCTGGGCCAAAATGATTTTTCGCGCACCGGTATTCAGACGTTGAAAGATTGGACGGCTGTGGCAACGCTGACCTCGACTCTCTCAAACCAGATCGTGAATGAAGGTCGTTTTAACTTCGGTTTGCGCCGTGCGACTTTCAAATCGCAGAACGGCGATGCGGTGGCTTTCAATATTTCTGGTACGGCGTTCATCGGTCGCGAGCTGTTCTCGCCCGTGGTTCGTTCCGAAACGCGATATGAGTTTACGGATAACTTAAATCTCGTTGCCGGAAATCATAACTTCAAGTTTGGCGGCGACATTGCTTTCGTCCGCATTCCGGAAGCGATTTTCGAACTGAACTTCGCCGGTCTCTTCAACTTCGGCGGACTCTCCGCGGCGACGCTTAACCCCGCCTTTGCAGGAGCACCCGACTTTACTCCGGTGCAGCAATACGGACTCGGTTTCCCTGCCAACTTTATTCAAGGCTTCGGAAATCCGGTCAGCAGTATCAGCAACAAACCGATGGCGTTCTTCGCACAGGATTCGTGGAAAGTGCGCCCTAACCTGACACTCAACTACGGTATTCGTTACGACTACGAGTTGACTGAGCAGATACCGACACTTGGGCTACGCGATCCGTTATCGGGAATTACGCTTTCCGCCGCCGATATTCAGGCAGCACAGGACGCGATGGGAGTGCAACAGGGATTCCCGCGCGACAAGAACAACTGGGCGCCGCGTCTCGCGGTAGCATGGGATCCGTGGAGTGATGGTAAGACTTCGATTCGCGCAGCGATTGGCATGTTCTACGATCACCCCTTGCTTGCTATCGCATTCAACTCCGATATTGCGGATGCGGTACAACAGCAACAGGGAATTCTGACGCCCGGAAGTCCGGCGCAAACTGCACTGCTCAATGCTGTGCAGGTGTTTCAGGGCACGGTGTGTGTTCCGGGTGGACCAGTGACACCGATTTGTCCTGCGGGCGTCGTGACTCCTGGTGTCGCCGCCGGCGCGCAGTACCAATTCGGCCGTCAGCGATTCAACGATCAAACATTCCCCGGCTTTGGTCCAGTACTTCCCTTCACACTCCACGTCCAGAAAGACTTTGAATACGCATACGCGAATCAAGCGAACTTCACTATTGAGCGTCAGCTAACGAAGGACATGACCGTCTCTGGTAGCTATATCTTTGTCGGCGCGCATCATCTGCCGCACCCGCTCGACATCAACGCTCCCAGGACTGATCTTCAGGTTGCGAACTTCCGCCGGTTCGCCGGACGCGATCCCCTGAACACGACGGAAGCCGTGGCGTTCTCGATTCCGACTTCCGGAGCTCCTTGTCCTGGTGGCGTACCGCTTCAGTGTTTCACAGTAGCGACACCCACAGGTGCGGTTCCGTTTCCTAACGCCGGTCAGACATTCGCGATCATCGTGCCGGGAATGATTACTGCGCCGATCACAAATCTCGGCAGTCGTGTCGTCAATGCGGCGGTCGCAAACTTCTTCCGGCCCAGTGCTCCAAATTACTTCCTGGCCCAGGCACTGTCTGGAGGCCTCGTATCCCCGGCGGTCCTGAATGGCGCGCTCACTGGTTCACTGCGCACGCCGGGAACGATTTCACCGTTTGGATCAATCAACGCACAAACGTCAGATGGTGATTCGACCTACAACGCGCTGAATTTGGATGTGAAAAAGCGGTTCTCGCATAACTTCCAGTTTTTAGCGTCGTACACGTGGTCGCATTCAATCGACGACTCGTCTGACCTCCAGACGCTCCTGTTGCCACAGGACAACAGAAACTTTGCCGCCGAGCGTGCGGATTCGCTCTTCGATCAACGTCATCGATTTGTTTTCAGTGGCGTACTTTCCTCGCCGAGCAAGTGGGCCAGCGAGGGTGGATTCCACCGGGCGTTGTCAAACTTCACCATCGCGCCGATTTTCGAATTCTCATCTGGTCGCCCGTTCAATATTCTGAGTAATCAGGATACGAACAACGACCAGTCAAACCAGACGGATCGACCCTCGCAACTTGCGGATGGGACGCTTTGTGTGCCCGGCGCGCTACTTACGCCCGATCCAAACGGGCCGAAATGTGCGGGCGGTGTCGTTACAGGCGGCGCATTTTCCAGCGGCAATCTTGCTCGGAACTTCGGTATCACGCATCGTTACATTTCCCTTGATTTGCGTGTCGCGAAACTCGTTCCGATTGGCGAAAACCTGCGTTTGGAGTTGATCGCGGAAGGCTTCAATCTATTCAATCGCTTCAACGAAGCCGCTGCGTCGCCATTCATCGACGACGTCCGCGCCTTCAATCAGCGGGCGGGCAACGGACGCTACTTCAGCCGTTCCACCGCCAGCTTCGACCCGCGGCAGTTCCAGTTTGGGTTGAAACTGAACTTCTAGCCGTACCAGAAAAGCCATCCACAGATTACGCAGATTCTGTGTAATCTGTGGATCTGGCACAACTCCCCGCCTTATTCCCGCATCCGAAGGGATTGGTCAAGGAATCCTGTAGTTCTGAGCTTTCAAACCTAATCCTCTCCCGATACAATCATGGGCATTATGTGTAGATTTACGCTTGTTCAACGTTTTATCAGCGCCGGCGCAATTTTTTTGCTGGCAGCGGCAGCCGTTCAGGCCCAGACAACCAGGCCGAGACGCACTAACAAGCAGCCTACGCAAACGACAACCAGAACCCCCGCGGATGATCCCCTGTTGCGGCCCCAGCCGACACCGTCGCCGACAGCGCGGCGAACCAGTTCGAGCGATTCGTTGCTTGACGTGCGGCCGGTTCAGCCAGTCGCTAATACTGTCGCTCCGGCTGACACGAAGCACGCCTATTTGCTACTCGAACAGAAGCAGTTTGCGGCGGCAGCGAAAGAAGCAAAGGCGCTGACAGTTTCAAATCCCAACGATCCGGAAGCATGGAAAATAGCCGGATTTGCGGAGTTGAATCTGAAGCAGTACACGGAAGCGGTAAGCGACCTGGAGAAAGCAGTCGAGCTCCAGCGTAAAGCGAAGCAGGACGATCCAAACACCGAGAGCGCGCTTGGACAGGCGTATGTGCTGTCTGAGAAGTATCAGGAAGCGTTGCCGCTCTTGACGGCGGCGATCAATCGCGATCCGAATAAGCCCGACGCGACGATGATCTACTATCGCGGTATCTCGGAGTACAAGACCGGGAAAACTGCCGACGCTGAGAAGAGTTTTAACCAGGTCATCAAGCTCAATCCCAAAGACTCGTTGTCTCTCTTCTATCTCGCGCAAATCGCGCTTGGCAAGAACGACCTCGATGGCGCAATCGCAAACTTGAATCGAGTTACTGTCAACGATGCCCGGATGGTTGGCGCCTGGACGCTCCTGACGTCTGCTTATCTGCGTCGTGCCGCATCGAGTACAGACCAGGCGAAAGCCGATGCGGATTATCTCAGCGCAGTGCGTGCTGGTGAAGGTTTGATAAAACTGCGAACTGACGCCGAAGCAGTCACACTCTTCGGACAGGCTCTGATCGGTTCAAAGCAATATGCACGCGCCGCGAGCGCCCTCGAGCGAGCAACCACAGCGCCGGATGCGACCGGCGTCACGTTCTATTTATTGGGCGTGGCTCATTCGCGCGCAACGAATTTCCCGAAAGCAATTGCGGCCCTCGAATCTGCCGCAAAGAAGACGCCCGATGACGTCAATATCTATCGTGAGCTCGGTTACGCGTTTGAAGTGACGAAGCAGTACACGA
>DATEIS010000651.1:0-4772 GCA_035278765.1 Pyrinomonadaceae bacterium
GCTTTGCAAGATCTGAGTCGAGAATGATCCTTTCACGTCGAACGGTCCTGATCAGTCTTTCGATCGTAGAAATGTTGGATTGAGCGACAAGTTTTGTCATGTGAGGATGACTCCTTAATGGTTGTGAGCGATTGACCCCGCCATGGTACCGTGGCGGCTTTTATCTTAGCAACCTAGAGATTGGCTTCAGGTTAAGTTTTCGCGGAATCCTTTTGACTTATGTTGGACCATGGACGATATAAGTTTTTGACGTGAAGTTACCGCTTAGACCACCGCGAATCCTATTTCTACAGGTATATGTTTCTTGACTTCCTTCGCACGCGACAACTATCCTGAGCACTCCTCCCAAACGCCTCCTCCCCTGACAAGGTGAACACCTTCACTCATCTAGCCCTGTGTTAAAGGAGATAACATGAAATACGCAGGATTGCTTTTGGGATGCATCATTGTCATCACTGCTTCAGCGCTGCCGGCAATGCCGCAATCGCGCACCAGTACACCACTCAAAGTCACAACGCTAACCATCAATGCGCGCACTCCTCGAACTGATCGATCCGCCAAAGCATGGCTCAGTCAACCGCTCGTGCAGGTCGAAAATGTTTCAAACAAAACCATCGAATACCTGACTATCGAAACCACGCTACCTGGTGTGACAGAGCCGTTCATGCTTGCTTACGGTCGACAACCAGGAAAACCGGCGGATAACAACGTCCAGCTTCTCCAACCGGGGGCAAAGATCGATCTCAGCGTGGACCAAAACGCCTGCGACTTGATCAGAAAACGTCTATTCGACATGGATGCCCGCGCTTTTAGCGGCAATCAAGCAGCTACCAAAATCAACGGCGTCATGTTTAATGACCAGACCGGATGGTTCGGTGGTCTGCCACACGTGATGGAGCCAAACAATCCGCTACGTTGGAATGTGGTCCGGAACACAAGTCGAGCCTCGAACCTAAACGACTCGCCGATGTTTAGTTTTCTCAAGGTAGGTCTTCGGGCAAACAACAATGCCGAGTCCAACCAAATAATATGTTCGGAGATTTTAGGCTCGTACTATGTTGACTGCTGCGGGATTCAGCAAATCAGCCTGTTGATGTTAAAGGGATCCGGAGAGTGGGTACCGCGCGATGTTGTAACGTCATGTTGTGAGTACAGGGATGCGGACCCGTGCTTCTGACTTCAGGATAAACACGCGAACAGCCGGGAGGACGCGACTCAATCGCGTCTTCCTGGCCTGATTGACGTTCCGCAGGGCGATGGGTTTGGGAACCGAAGTTAACTTGAATGACTTAAAGAATTTATTAAATGATTCTTCAACGAGCGCGGCGTCTTTGTCTCCATTGATCAGCGACATGTAGTACAACCGGGTACCGACAAGAAACATTCGCAAGCGAAGTTGCCCGCGATACATCTGTGCCTTTACTTCGCGTCCGCGATGTCCGTCCAACGTTAACGCGCTCGCGCTGTCCAGCTTGCCACCAAGCCCCTTGAGATATTCCTCTTGAAGACCGTCGAACAACGAATCGGGATTGTCCGGAAGTCCAGCGAGATTCGGAACATCGCTATAGCCAACCATACAAAGAACCCCATCGTGTATCGCAATAAAGATGTGTTGCTCGACGGTTCCTCGTCCTGTTTCAACGGTAGCCTTTTGAGAAATTGGTTTCTGGGGCATCAATATGCTGAATTTTCCCTCCTCGGACTTGAACTCAGTCCATAATGGCGGGCCCGGATTGAGGATTTTATCGATGTCTGTAGTGTTCTTGTTCTCTCTAGGTGTTAAGGGAATGGGCGGCTTATAGTTGAAGACGACTTCCGCAATTGATTGGTCCACCTGAATCTTTCTTCGAATCTCTTCGTAGACCCATGACGTATCGTCTGATTTCGATTCTCGCCTGAGCTTGCGCAAGAGAAAGTCGGTTTTCCCTATCAACAATTCGTAACGCTCGTTATCTCCGGTTGCTTTGATGCGATAACAACTCACTCCTTCAAACTCTTCTTCGCCTGCCAGTGAGAGGTTGACCATCGGTTTAAATCTTGACCTGCTGAACTCCTCGGGCAAAAGCAAGTCATAAATCGTATTGACTGTCAGGGACGTGATGCCGGTCGCACCGGCAACGGCCAGGCCGAGAGACTCCTTCTTTTCGTAGTAATCAGGTTCCCAATAGGAGAAGGCCTCTTTGCCGTTGGACCATATAATTTTGGTCGTGCCTAATTTCGTAATGCCATAATCCGTCCATTCGAATCGAAACAAGTTCGGGCGCTTAAAAAACGTCTTGAATGGCATTTTTTCGATGGTGCCACCCGTCGGTTCATCGGTTGTGGTGATGAGAATTCCTTCGTCCTGGTACGACGCAAAACCCAAATACGCTTTGAACATCCTGTCCATGATTTCTTTCGCGTCAGGTTTTGACTGAGGCTGGGCGATGACTGGAAGCGCGAACGAGAGAATTGCAACCAGTAAGGCGAGGCATCGGGAAGTTGTTGTCATAGGCTGGGCCCTCGCCAGCCATTGTTACACCACTCGGTGCTTCGATCAACCGCCATGATCGATCTGGTCCAACAGCTTCTGCGCGGCGGCGCTGGCCTCTTTGTATTCGGGTAGGTAGTTCTGATCCGGAGTCATCGAGAGAATCTTTTTGATCTCGCGGCGGGCGTCGTCGTTACGTCCGACTTTCTTGTACGCTTCGGCCAGGTGTAGATGAAGAAACGCGTTTGGTTCGCCAAAGCGCAGACCCTTCTCCATTTCTTCCACGGCTTTCTTCGGATCTCCACCGACAATGCCCGGAGCATTCAGGTAGACCAGGCCGAGCACCATGTAAGCGCTGCCGTTCTGATAGCCCTCGTCCAGACGCAACACGGTTTGCATCTCGTTACGAATGTCGTTCACGGTTGCGAGTCCCTGGATGGTGGAGTGCTCGGCGGCGCCACCGTAATTGGCGCCCAGCCAGAAATGGCCATCCGGTTTTTCATTCTGCAATTGGACCGCAGACTTGCCGGCGTCGATACCATCTTGAAACGCGGTGTCACGCTCTTTCGAATCGTCACTGTGCGTGGCGAGATAGTAGTTGAACTTCGCGAGCTTCCACGCGGCATCGTAGTTTCCGGGATCTTTGGTGAGGGCCTGACGCAGTGAAACTATGCCGCGACGTAATTGCATCAGATCTTCTCGTTGACCATAGAGTTGGTCTGCGTTGGTGATGTCTCCCGCAGCAGAGGCGCTGTCCGCTAGTGGCGGTGATTCGTCATGCGTGCCGAAATTACATGAAGTTGCGAGCAACAAGAGGCAGATCGATACCACACCAATGATGTAACGATTCGAATCAGTCATATTGGATCAGATGCGCCCCACGCGCGCGGAGTTCGAAGCATTCTTCAGAGAAGTGTGGAGAGTTTTTTGCTTTATTGCATCGACAACGACAGCGGCAGCCTGGTTAAGCCGCGAAAACTCAGATTCGACCGCCACGACGGAACGTCGTCCAGCATCTTTATGCTTGAGGTGCGTTCGAGCAACGTCGTGAATGCGATTTCGGCTTCGGTGTAGGCGAGGGAAGCGCCGATGCAGAAGTGTGTGCCGTGCCCGAATGAAAGCGGCATGCCTTCGTCGCGCGAGATGTCGAGGTTTTCTGGAGCAGAGAATTTTTCCGGATCGTGATTAGCCGAACCTAAAAGCAGTATGACAGTTTGACCTTTCTTGATTACCTGATCGTGCCATGTGAAGTCTTCCGTCGCGGCGCGTCCCGAGAACTGCACCGGGCTGTCGAACCTCGCAAACTCACGCACGGCGGAATTCATCAGCGACGGATTCTCTTTGAGTGTCGCAAACTGATCGGGATGTTGAAGCAGTGCCAGCAATCCATTTCCGATCAGGTTTCGCGTGGTCTCGTGTCCGGCGACGAGGAGGAGCGTGCATTGGGCCAACAGCTCTTCGCCCGTCAGCACTTCGCCTTCCTCCTCCACTCGAAGTAACAGACTTACAAGATCGTCGCCTTTATTCGCGCGTCGCTCAGGCAGTAGTGCGCGGAAATATTCGGTGAGACTGACGAGACTATCCTGCGCACGCCGTGCCGCCTCTAGAGACGCAGACGCGTTGCCGAAAAAATCAGCAAGCGCGTCTGACCAGATCTGGAAGTCTCTTTGATCCTCGCTGGGTATGCCGAGCATCTCTGCAATCACTCTGACTGGCAGCGGATTGGCAAACTCAGTCATGAACTCCATTTCCGACTTTCCCGCCACCTCATCGAGCAGCGAATTCACGACTCGCTCGATACGCGGTCGCATGCGCTGGATCATGTGCGGCGTAAACTCTTTATTCAGGAGTTTGCGGATGCGGCTGTGCTCCGGTGGATCGAGAAACAGCATCCACCTGGAAAAGATCTGGTTGAAAGTCGCGAACTCGCTTTGCACTTCGCGCGGGAGTGCGGCCGTGAGCGTATGACTGCGCTGACTTGAGAGACGCGCATCATGCAGGCCAGCCAACACGTCGGTGTAACGGGTTACCAGCCATGCGCCACTGCGAAACTTGTCAACCCAGTGCAACGGCGCGGTTGCGCGCAGGTGACTGTAAGCGCTGTAAGGATTGGTGATGAAATTCGCATCAAACATAAGGCAAGCTAGTTTATCGGAACTAGCAATTCGTCGCCTAACAATTTTGCCCGAGAGTCTAGCGTGCTCGGCCAAATCCGATTAAGATAATCGCTCTATTTCGGCGGCGCAGAAGAAGTAATCCAAAACACAAACTCGCCTGGAATCTCGGCAGCGTTTCATAATGC
>DATEIS010000652.1:0-15885 GCA_035278765.1 Pyrinomonadaceae bacterium
CCCCCAACCACCATCCCGAAACGACTGCGCGGTATCGACGCACTGCGAGGTATTGCGGCGTTGGGGGTGGTTTTCTATCACGCCGTCGAGCAGGGCGAGAAAGTTCTTCCCCAAAATCTCCTTCAATATCCGGTTCGCGCGGTCCAGCTCACCAGTTCGTTTGGTTACATCGGTGTGTTTCTGTTCTTCGTCATCTCCGGTTTCTGTATCCACCTGCAATGGGCCAAAACCAAAGCATCCGGAATCGAGCCTGAGATTCGCTTCGGCGAGTTCTGGAAACGACGACTTCGCAGACTTTATCCCCCTTACATAATCGCGCTGCTTCTGTTTTTACTGCTGACCGCGTGGACCGCCGGCATCAATCTCACGCACTTTTTCTTTTACGACATCGGCATGCATCTGCTGATGCTCCACAACCTCGACCCCAAAACCTGTTACACGATCAACGGCGTGTTTTGGACGCTCGCGGTCGAAGAACAACTCTATCTGGCGTATTTCCTGTTGCTGTTTATTCGCGTGCGTTGGGGCTGGGGTGTAACGCTAACCGTCTGCCTGATCACGCGTGTGGCCTGGATGGTGTTTAGTCACCTTGTTTGGCGGAAAACGGGTTTCGGTATTCCGGTGCCTGAGGCAGCAGCGGTCCACTGGTTTACGTGGGCGCTCGGCGCAATCGGCGTGGAAGCGTTTTTCGGCCTCATAAAACTGCGCGGCTGGTCCCGCGATCTGCGTCTTGCGACTGTGCTAATCGTTGCGGCTTCAGTAATTTCGAACTACTTGCCGTTAATTAACAAAGACACGTTTCTGCACCAGGCGGCGTGGTTTGTGATTCATCCGTTCTGGGGTCTCGGGTTCTTTATCGTCGTGAACCGGATGGTGCTCTCCGAGCAGAGTTGGTTGCGAGTCGGGAAACTACCTTCGCTGGTCTCGCACTTCGCAACGCTCGGTATCTTTTCGTATTCGATCTACCTGACGCATGAATTGGTGATCATGCAGTCGTGGCAGTGGACCAATCCGAACTGGCTGCAACTGGTGAATGTGTTTGTAGTTGTGATTCCGGCGACGATTGTGTTTGCGTGGGCGTTCTTCTGGTTCTGTGAAAAACCATTTATGACGAAACGCCCCGCGACCACACCGGCTAAGAAACCGTCCACAGACTACGCTGTGGAATCTGCGTAATCTGTGGACTGACTTTTCTTACTTCCCTTCCGCGGCTTTCTTCAGTTCCGCAAGATCCAGCTTCTTCATCTGCATTACCGCCTTCATCACTCGGTCTGTCTTAGCCTGGTCTCCTTCGGCAAAGACGTCAAAGACGAATGTCGGCGCGACCTGCCACGAAAGTCCGTACTTATCCTTTACCCATCCGCATTCAACCTTCTGTCCACCCTCCGAGAGCTTCTCCCAGTAGTAGTCGATTTCCTCCTGCGTATCGCAGTTAACGACCAGCGAGATAGCCTCAGTAAATTTAAAAGTCGGGCCACCGTTCAACGCGGCGAACCGTTGCCCATTAAGTTCAAAATCGACGGTCATGACCGTTCCCTTAGGTCCCGCTCCCGAATCGCCGTATTTCGAGGTAGCCAGGATCTTCGAGTTCTTGAAAATGGAGACGTAGAAATTAACTGCCTCTTCAGCATTGTTGTCGAACCAAAGAAATGTGGTGATTTTCTGTGGTGTTGCTTGTGTGCGTTCATTTCGGGATGTTGCTGTTGCTGTCACATCAATACTCCTTTATGTTTGCATTTAGCTTTCACGTAAGCTCGCAGAATTTCTTCCCTAAAGTTTGTTTTTGGTTCGAAACTTTGCTTGTGCTTTTGGTGCTTTTTCGTGGCGGCCTAAACTGGGCTACACTGCACTGACGTCGTCTCCAACATTCACGGAGGAAATTCACGCTTGCGTTTCTTACAACTCGTCGCACTCGTTTTCATTCTCATTTACGCTTTTCCACTTCAAGCTCAACAACCACCAGGCGCACAGCCGCTGGCTTCGCCTACGCCGACACCGACACCTTTGCCGCCACCGACAGTCAAGATTGATAGTTATCGCGCGGCGGCTGCACGCATTATCGGTGCGGCACTCACCAGCGATCGCGCCTATTCACGTCTCGCACATCTGACGGACCACATCGGTAATCGTCTCAGCGGCTCGAAGAATCTCGAGCGCGCAATCGAATGGGCCATCGCGGAAATGAAACGCGATAATCTCGATAACGTGCGTGGGGAAAAAGTGATGGTGCCGCACTGGGTGCGCGGCGAGGAGAGTCTCGAGATGCTCACTCCGGTAACGAGGAACCTGCAGGTTCTCGGACTGGGAAACAGCGTCGGCACTCCGGCAGAAGGCATTTCCGCCGAAGCGATCGTCGTGCGTAACTTTGTCGAACTCGATCGACTTGGCGAAAAAGTGCGGGGAAAGATCGTTGTCTATAACGCTCCCTATACAGGCTACGGAGCCACCGTTGCTTATCGGTTGCAGGGTGCTTCGCGTGCGGCGCGCTATGGAGCAGTGGCGGCGCTCGTCCGCTCAATCACGCCGGTGAGTTTGCAAACGCTGCACACGGGCGCGATGAACTACGATCCAAATCAACCGAAGATTCCTGTTGCTGCCATCACGATCGAAGTAGCGGAGTTTTTGCAACGTATGAATGATCGTGGCGATCGACCAACCCTCCGGCTCAAGATGGAAGCGAAGTTTTTGCCCGATGCGGAGTCAGCAAACGTGATCGCGGAGTTGAAAGGATCTGAGAAGCCCGATGAAGTGATTGTGATCGGCGGCCACTTTGATTCATGGGACGTGGGCCAGGGAGCGCATGACGACGGCGGCGGTTGCATCGTCGCATGGGAAGCCATACGACTGCTCAAAGAGCTCGGGCTGCGACCGCGACGAACGATCCGTGTAGTGCTCTACACAAACGAAGAGAATGGACTGCGTGGCGGTAACGCGTATCGCGACGCGCATCGCGCAGAACTCGCGAAACACATCCTTGCGATTGAATCCGATTCCGGAGTTTATCGCCCGGAAGGATTTGGGCTCGCTGCGACCGCGCCACCGCAAGTGCGTTCCAACATGCAGGAGATTGCAAAACTTTTATCGGGGATCGGCGCCGATCAGATTGCGGCAACTGGTGGCGGAGCGGACATTGGTCCAATCATGCGTGAGGGCGTAGTCGGCGCGAGTCTGGACGTGGACGGCACACACTACTTCGACATTCATCACACGCCAGCCGACACGCTCGACAAAGTGAACCCACGCGAGCTTCAGCTCTGCGTCGCAACGATGGCGGTGATGGCTTACACAGTTGCAGATATGCCGGAATCGTTAAAATGATTAATCGATGAGGTAAGTGGCGACGCTAGTCGGCGTCTCAAAACATCGAACTTTATAGATCTGCACACGATCGTCGCTAACGCGCTTCGCCACGCGCTCTAGCACATACTTCGCGAGGTTCTCCGCGGATGGCTGCAATTCGTCAAACGGCGGCAGTTCGTTGATGTTTCTGTGGTCGAGATAGGTCACAACTTCATCCGCCGCCGCTTTCAATTCCACAAAATCCACCAGCAATCCGACGTTATCCAATTCGCGCCCACGCGCGTAGATTTCGATCTTGTAGTTGTGACCGTGTAGATTCTCACACTTCCCCTTGTAACCACGCAGTTGATGCGCGCTGGAGAAGTTTCGTTCAATCATTACTTCAAATTGTCCCGGCATAATTAGTCTACAGATAAGATACTCGCAAGGTCGTCGATTCGCGAAGTCACGCGACAGGGCGGCAGGCTCTGGAGAAAAGTTCGGCCATAACCCTTTGTTCGCAAACGCGGATCGAGTATCGCCAGCACACCGCGATCGGTCGTGCTGCGAATCAAACGCCCCAGTCCCTGCTTCAATGCGATGATCGCCTGCGGCACGCTGTACTCGTAAAAACTCGAGCCGCCGCAGTCTTCAATATATCTCTGCCGCGCCGCCACGATCGGATCAGTCGGAACTGCAAACGGTAATTTATCGATAATCACACACGATAGTTGCTCGCCGCGGACGTCCACGCCCTGCCAGAAACTCGACGTCGCAAACAACACCGCGTTTGGTGTTTCACGAAACTTCTTCAGTAGTTGACCCTTTGACGCACTACCCTGGACCAAACACGGATAATCGATTTCGGCCCATACGTTTTCAAACAGCGACTGCATGCCGGCAAGACTCGTCGATAACACAAACGCTCGGCCTTCGGTCGCGTTCAGTATCCGTGTGACTTCGGCTGCCGCTGCGTTGCCCCATTCGCGATCACGCGGATCGGGCATCCTCGCCGGCAGATAAAGAATCGCCTGGCTCTGGTAATCAAAACTCGACTCCGCGATCAGATCGTCGGCAGTGTCCAATCCCAGTCGATCGCGAATGAAGCTGAAGTTGCCGCCACTCGAGAGGGTCGCGGAAGTCAGCACCACCGTCGGCACTTCCTCAAACAATTTGTCCTGCAAGAGTCCGGCAACGTCGATCGGCGACGCCCGCAGAAACACGCCACGGTTTCTTCGCTCGAGCCAGTAGACAAACTTCTTGTCCGTTCCGGTAACAATAAACTCGAGCTCAAAACGGATCTGGCGCAAACGACGAATCAGACTGTCAACCTCGGGTGGTTTTTCCTGAAACGCATCGAGCGTCGTTTCCGTGCGAGCGATGGCGCCTTCGAGCGCGAGGTACAACTCGCCTAACGGCGTCGCTTCCAACTCGCTGCTCATTTTCTTCTTCGCAAATGTTCCCGGGATGATCGGATAGCGACCGTCTTCGCCGCGACCATCGCGAAATCCCATCCAGAAGCTGTCGGAAAATCGCGACAGGCGCGCGACGCTGTGCGTCAACTCTTTGTCGACTTCAGCATCTTCAATCGTCAGCATGCCGAGATCGCGCACAAGATCATCGATCTGGTAGTTGGAAACCTGTGCGCCAAAGTATTCGGAAGCGACTTCTTCAATTAGGTGCGCTTCGTCGAGGATGACGGCCGTGTAATCCGGTAACACTGAGCCGAAGTTGCCGTTACGCAAACTCAGATCGGCGAAGAACAGATGATGATTGACGACGACGATGTCTGCTTCGTTGGCGCGATTGCGCATGCGCGTGATGAAGCAGGCGTCGAAGTCAGGGCACTTCTGGCCCAGACACGATTCCGAACGCGCATCGATGTGACGCCAGAAAGAAAGTGATTCCGGTAGATTCGAGAGCTCGGCACGATCCCCAATCTCTGTTTCCCGCGACCATTGGCTGACCTCTTCGAAGTAATCAACCTCGTCGAGACCTTCGAGCACGGGAGCTAACTGCGCGCGCGCCAACCGATTCAAACAAAGATAATTGCTCCGGCCCTTCATGTACGTCGCAGCGAAGGGCTTTGGAAGAACGCTCTGGAGAAAGGGAATGTCTTTCTCCATAAGTTGTTCCTGCAGGTTTTTTGTACCGGTGGAAACGATGACGCGACCATTGCCGCCTAGTGCAGCGGCAACAGCCGGTACGAGATACGCGAGTGTCTTCCCTGTGCCCGTTCCGGCCTCGACAATGAGATGTCGCTTTTCCTCAAACGCGCGCATCACCGCCCGCGCCATATCAATCTGGCCGGGTCGATACTCATATTCGGGATGCGCCTTCGCGATCAGTCCATCCGGACCAAAAACTTCAAGCATTTGTTTGCAACACTGTGCGATCGATGGGACAGAGAGAATAACACGCCGGACAAAACAGTCCGAGAAACGGAAAAATTATTTTGTTGACTGGAGATCATTACAGGACTAAAGTGCAAATAGTTTGTCCGTTGTTAAACCACTCCTGGTTCCCAGACTCAGTGGAACAATAGCCCCAGGTTTGAAATAGCGTCCGAGCTATTGCCGTCACTCGTGTACCTGTATCCAGACTGCGAACTACTTCGCAGTTGCAACTGAAACTCTGTCCGAAATCACCGGGAGAAGTTATATGTCGAAGAAGTCTATTTTCGTCGTGATCACCCTTCTGTTTGGTTCCCTCGGCATCGCTACGGGTATCGCATACACGAGGTCCGCAGTCATTCCTTCGGCCCTGGCGTCGCCTCCTCCGAATAATCCACCGGTAGCAGTTGATGATTCCTTTACGGTGCACGGTAGAACCAACTTGCCCATGCTCGCCAATGATTACGATCCGGACGGCAACCCGATAGGCATATCCCAATTCATAACAACGCCTCAGCACGGAACGCTTTCCGCCACCGCGAGTCCGGGAACGTACTCATTTAGACCGACGTTTGCTTACGTGGGTCCAGATCAGTTTGTTTATAAGATCTGTGACAATCAAAACGCCTGTGATACTGCCACGGTGACTCTCGACATCGTTAACAATGCACCGGTTGTTGGAGACAATTCTTATACATTCCACGGCATACTCGCCCAGTCAGCCCCGGGCTTTCTCAACAATGACTATGATCCGGAGGGAGATCAGCTCAATATCGTAAACGGATGTCAAATTCTTCCACACGGTTATTTTTGTCGCTACACCGATGGACACTTTACTTACTCGCCTAACTATGGTTGGGCTGGAACGGAAACCTTAACTTTCAATCTGTGTGACAACCTCGGTGCGTGTAGTGGTCCAGAAACGTTAACTTTCACTCACGTCGATCAACCTCCGGTTGCTGTTCTGGATTATTACGTAGCCTATGGTGGAACGACGCTTGTAGTTCCAGCGACGGGCCCGCTCGCCAATGACTATGACCCTGATGGTGACACGGTATCTTTGGCGCCAGGCTGGAACGGCTGCGGACCACTACCGCACGGTTGGCTTTGCCGAAATTCACAGGGAAGTTTCAGCTACACGCCAAATGCAGGCTATACAGGATTGGATAGTTATACCTACCAGATCTGCGACAGCCTTGGTATCTGCTCTTTTGGAACCATGTACTTTTTCGCTATCGGAACTCCGCCTGGGGGAAAACCACCGTATGAGTGTTGTCCAACGGATCCTGCTGGAGGAAATCCCTTTAATCCGAATGGCGCCTTGCCCGGTGCAATGTCAGGTGTCGCGGGTTCTTCAGGTCCGTCGTATCCCGATCCGGTAAATCTCACCACTGGCAGAGAGTCGTATCTGCCGGAAGCTGATCTCGACATTTATAACCCGTCTGGTCCAAGCGTATCGTGGCGCCGAGCTTATCTGAGCGATCAGGCGATGTCGGCTGGAGCCGGATATGGCTCACCCGGTTTTACACGCGGATGGGTGCACAACTATGACGCTAGTATTCAAGGTGTCTCCGGCTCGTGGGGAGCTCTCAAACTGGTCTACCCAAACGGCGCTATCGAAACGTTAACGCCCCAGCTAAGCGGAGGTGTGCCCACAGGTGCGTTCACCACGCCGGCCGGTGCTCCTTACATGGTGACAGGCGTTGCCGGTTCACCGACGGGAACGTGGCAATCGGTAACGGTCACGTGGAAAGATCAAACCAAGTGGAAGTTTACTTTGCTGTCAGGGACAACCTACGCCTTAAATCAACTCACAAATCGTACCGGTCAAAGTTTGAATTTTAGTTGGAACAGCAGTCGTGCCCTGACTCAGGTTTCTGACGCAGGTACTAGTGCCGTGCTGTTGACACTCGCCTACACTGCGACTGGAAAACTCGCGACCGCAACCGACATCTACGGACGACAGGTCACTTACACTTTCAATCCCGGTGATGTGAATAATCCACCGGTGCTGCAGTCTGTCTCGCAAGTAGTGACTTCCGGCACTCCGAATCCACCTGCTCACTATACATATGCCTATGCCCCTGATCGCGGTCGCCAACTCAATGGCATAACTGTGCCCAGTCCGACGGGCAGCGGCAACAGCAGTTCGACAATCAATTACGACACGGTTGGGCGGGTGAGCTCTTTGGTCGACGCTAACGGGAATCAGCGGGTCTATACCTACAACGCCACCACGACCGGAGTGCAGGTAAAAGATTCAGCAAACAATGTGGCCCTTTCGTGGACCCAGAAATTCGATACGAGCCGGCGGAATACCGGCATCACAGACGCTGCCAACCACAGCACGACGCTTGTTTATAACGATGCGGCTAATCCCTCGAAGCCGACGAGCTTAACTGATCGAAACAGTCACGTCACTACTTTCACGTACGACTCGTTTGGGAATATTGTCACGGTCACCAATCCACGCAGTGTGACGACGACTTACACGTGGTCCTACACCAATTTTGCGCTGGGACGATTAACGAGCGTGCAGGAAGGTAGTCGGCCGGCAACGACAATCAGTTATTACGAACCGAGCGGACTAGTCCAAACCGTCACCAAACCCGAGCCAAACAACGGGGCAGGCACGACGACCACTTCTTTCACGTATGACAGTCTCGGCAACATTTTGACTGTGGTCGCACCAGGTAACGATGCGACCAGTTCAATCACGACCACATTGAACTACACTACCGACGGAGCTTATTCGCAGTCGGCTAAGATCGGTCAGCCACTCACGATCACCGACAATCTTAGTCACGTCACGCACCTTCGCTACGATTCGCAGGGACGACCCGTTTTAGTCACTGATGCGATCGGTAACGAGACTACTAGTTCTTATAACCTTGTGGGTCAGTTAGTGACCACAACGTATCCCGCCACGGGTCAAACAGGAAGTGGCAATAGTCACGCAACGAACGCTTATCTATATGCTGGCGGTCCGCTGACAAGTACAACCTTTTACGATGAAAGCAACACGCAGATACGGCAAGTGAATCGAGCTTATGGATTAGAAGGCGAAATGCTATCGGTCAGTGGCAGTACCGAACCGTTGACTAACACGTTCGACGCACTTTATCGACTCAAGACTCTAAAAGACGGAAACAACAACATTACTACTTACGCCTACAACAATGTTGGATTGGTTTCGAGCGTCTCGACGCCTGGCAGTGATGTTACTCAGTTCACGTCCTACGACAATAATGGAAACGTCTTGCAAATGATCGATGCCAACAACGTTACGGTGAATTATGTCTACAACGACTCCGAGAGTTTGTTGACCGATATTCAATATCCGGCAACAACAAGTCTGAATGTACATTTCACCTACGATAGCTATGGTCGGCGTACGGGAATGACAGACAGCGTTGGTAGCGAGAGTTACACATATGGGAACCTTGATGAGCTCTTAAGCGCTACCACGACTTACACAGGTCTTTCAGCAAAGACGATTTCTTATTCGTATTTCGCGAATGGCAGTCGCGAAAGCATGACGACGCCCGCCGGCACGTTTGATTATTTATATGATGCTGCCGGTCGCCCAACCAGCATGACAAATCCATTCAGCGAGATAACAAGCTGGACATTTAAGAACAACAATCAGCTTGAAACTCAGACCCTGGACAATGGAGCAACTGCGACTTATACATACAACGCGCTGGGTCAGGTCACTCGTTTGCTTAATCAAATCAACTCCACCACGATGTCTGATTTCAGTAGTATTACGTATGACGGCGCCGGAAATCGTGCCTCTATTACTGCCAGTATTCCTGGCACAACCTCCCTGGATGGAACTACTGCCTACACTTATGACAACAAGAACCAACTCACGCAGGAGACATCTACCCGAAATGGTGGCTTCACTGACAACTTCGGCTACGACTCAGCGGGAAACTCTACCAATTTCAAAGGCGTTACCAAGAGCTACAATTCTAACAATCAACAAACCGGAAGTAATTTCTCTTATGATGGTAACGGCAATCCAACGAGCTATGGTGGTGTTAGTCTGACGTTCGATCCGGCAAACCACCTGACTGCTTATGGCAGCACTCTCACCGCAGGTTATACAGGCAAGGGTTTGCGCGCCTGGAAACAAAACAATACCGGCAGGACCTATTTTCTCTATGACGGACTATCGCCAATCATCGAGCTGGATTCCAGCGGAGCAGTGACAGCCACTAATACTTTTGGAACCGCGGGACTTGTGGGACGACACGAGACCAATAGCGTCTTTTACAGTTTCGACGCAGAAGGAAATGTTGCGCAACGAAGCGACAGCAGCGGTAATGTTCTGGGAAGCCTTTTCTTCAGTGCTCACGGAGCAACACTGAGCGGGTCACTAACCGATCCTTTTGGACATAAAGCTCAGTTTGGCTATTACACTGATACCGAGACGGGACTGCAAATTGCCACCTTCCGTTACTACGATCCAGCTAGTGGTCGTTTCGTGACGCGAGATCCCATCGGCTTCGGTGGAGGTATAAATATTTACGCTCATGTGCGTAACGGAGCAATAAACTCGGCCGACCCTATGGGACTAAACCCGTGGGAGGGAATTATTTTCGGAACGACTGGCAGCGCGGCAGCAAATGGTGGCTTCGGAATTGCACAGGCGGGCGCAAGCTTTTCAGAAATTCGCGGAATCAGCATAAACTCGAATGGCACTTCCGTAGGCGATGCGAGTAGCGTCGGCGCGTTCGCCAACCTTCGAGCTCCTGATGGATCGGGGAGAGATCTCGAAGCAGCTTTCCCCGATATGTTAAATAGCGCTCAGCCAGGAGGCGCGAACTCGTTTGCTTTGGGAGCTTCCGCAGGAATCGGAGGCGGCGTGTTTATATCAAACGGGTCAAGTTTTAGAGATCTAAAAGGCCCATTTTTTACGAGGCAATTGAATCTTGGTCCCCTCACTCTCGATTTGGATGTATCTGATGACGGTACGTTCGTGTTTTCAATTACAGCCGGACCGTCAGTAGGGCTCTCGTACGCTAGTTTTAATACGTACACTCCGGAATGCTTAATATTTGAGAGTCCGCGAGCACCTATGAAACCTATCTATCCGAATTGGCTCTGAGATGCGACGTTTACTCACGGCAGTGACATTTGGGCTGGTGTTTTGTGTATTGCTCCTGATCCTCGGATCAATAAACTGGCGCAGATACTACTATCTGTCGCGGTTTGGTGAGGTCACAAGCGCTCGTATAACGGCTAAAGAGCCTGACAACCACCGGATTGTTAGGTATGAGTTTGATGTAAGCCGTACGACCTTTGAGGGGTTACAGGGTGTCGGACCGCAAATCGATAGCCTGAATATCGGACAATCGATTCCAGTTTATTTCTATCCTGGCAATCCAGATTTGAATTGTTACTGTGAACCCACGGCGAAGTTGTCTATGGAAACAGTTACCATTCTATTGGCAGCTTTCGTCCCTGCTTTCATCGCGACGGCGTTGGTCCACGTCTTGCTGAGGGTTCTAATCAAGTAGTTCTAATCAAGTAGACACGCCGCCCTTCAACCGCTTGGGATACAGCGGAAACCGCGCTGTCAGATCGGCGACATCACGCTTTACCTTGTTTCGAACATCTTCCGACTCGGGCGCGTGAATCACTTCAGCGATCAGACGTCCGATCTCACGCATCTCCGCTTCTTTCATGCCGCGTGTGGTGACGGCGGGTGTGCCGATTCGCAGGCCTGAGGCGACGAAGGGTTTATTCTGATCGAATGGAATTGTATTCTTGTTGACGGTGATCAGCGCGGCTTCGAGGGCTTTCTCAGCGTCTTTGCCGGTGATGCCTTTGCCGTCCATCCAGACATCGACAAGCATCAGGTGATTGTCAGTGCCTCCCGAGACGACACGTAGTCCCTGTTCCTGTAATTCACTCGCCAACGCTTTCGCATTCTTGAGCACCTGGCGTTGATACTCTTTGAAGTCCTCACGCAAAGCCTCGCCGAAAGCGACTGCTTTCGCGGCGATTATGTGCACCAATGGTCCGCCCTGAACACCCGGAAAGAGACGCCGATCAATCTCTTTTGCATGTTCTTCACGACAAAGGATCAACCCGCCGCGTGGACCACGCAGCGTTTTATGCGTTGTCGTTGTGACGTAATCCGCGTGTGGCACCGGTGACGGATGCAAGCCGGCCGCGATTGGACCAGCTATATGAGCGATATCGGCAAACATGCGCGCGCCGACACTCCGTGCAATCTGGCCGATGCGTTCGAAGTCGATGATACGTGGATAAGCCGACGCGCCGCAGACGAGTAGCTTTGGCCGGTGCTCTTCGGCAATCTTTTGCAATTCGTCATAATCGATCTGCTCAGTATCTTTTGAAACGCCATAATCAGCGACTTTGTAACTGAGCCCTGAGAAATTCAAAGGATGACCGTGAGTCAGATGGCCACCGTGCGAGAGATTCATCCCCAGGATCTGATCGCCATACTGGATTGCCGCCAGATAAACAGACATGTTTGCCTGCGCGCCACTATGCGGCTGCACATTCGCGTGCTCGGCGCCGAATAACTCCTTCGCGCGATCGATCGCAGTTTGCTCGACAACGTCGGTCCATTCACAACCGCCGTAATAACGCTTTCCCGGATAACCCTCGGCGTACTTGTTCGTAAACACGGAACCTGCAGCTTCGAGCACGGCCTCGCTCACGAAATTCTCAGAAGCAATGAGTTCGAGCCCGTTTGCCTGACGTGCTACTTCGTTGTCGATAGCGCCTGCAATAACCGGATCGACTTCGGCGAGTGATGAGTTTCTATCCATTATCTCGTTATCCTGTGGTGTTTATGAAAGAAGCGTGATGGTAACTCAGGCATCCTTGAGCAGCAAATCGATTCATCAACGCATTTGCGTTACTCGCATTCACTAAGCGAGAATGGCCGGATTATGCGCTGGTCACGATACTTTATCCCAACACTCCGCGAAGACCCCGCCGATGCCGAGGTCGTTTCGCACAAATTGCTTTTACGAGCCGGTGTCATCCGGCAATTGTCCGCCGGAATCTATTCTTTCTTGCCGCTGGGCCAACGTGTCGCGGTCAAGGTCATGCAGATCCTGCGCGAAGAGATGAATGCGATCGGCGGTCAGGAGTTTTTTCTGCCCGCCCTGCACCCGGCCGAGATTTGGCAGGAGTCAGGACGCTGGTACGCGATCGGTGACGAGATGTTTCGTTTCAAAGATCGCAAAGGCACAGACATGTGTCTGGGCATGACGCATGAAGAAGTGTTCACTTCGATCGCGCGCAACGAAATCCGTTCCTACAAACAACTGCCCCAAGTCTGGTACCAGATTCAGCTCAAGTTTCGTGATGAAGCACGGCCGAAGTCAGGCCTGGTGCGTATCCGTACTTTCATCATGAAAGACGCATACACATTCGACGTCGATCGCGAAGGACTCGACAAGTCGTTTATCGATCAGCGTGAGGCATACAAAAAGATTTTCACACGCTGCGGCATCGAGTTTTTAATAGTGGAAGCGTCGTCGGGCTCGATGGGAGGTTCGGAGTCGAATGAATTTATGGCGCGCACTCCGGCCGGCGAGGATCTAATTGTCAGTTGTGCGAACTGTGGTTACGCAGCAAATCTCGAGAAAGCCACTTCGAGACTGCCCGAGATCAACGACGAAACTGGACCAGCAGCGCCCGAAGAGTTTCCCACACCGGGAGTTCGCACGATCGAGGATCTAACGACATTTCCTGGTGGTGCTGAAGCGTCGCGACAGATCAAGTCACTCGTGTTCATTGCTACGATCGATGGCGAACCGCGTCCGGTGCTCGTCTTAGTGCGCGGCGATCATCAACTTCACGAGACGAAACTCGGCGACAGCATCCGCGCGACTGCCGTGCGTCCAGCGCATCCTGAAGAGATTCGCGACCTGCTCGGCGCGAGCGCGGGAAGTCTTGGCGGCGTCGGTGCGAAAACGAAATCGAAAGACCTGCGCATCGTCGCGGATTCAGCTCTGAAGAACCGTCGCAACATGACCACCGGCGCCAACAAAGACGATCATCACTTGCGCGGCGTTGATATTGCGAGAGACATTCCAGTCGATGAGTGGTTTGAATTGCGTACGGTTGAAGCCGGCGAGGGTTGTCCGAAGTGTGACGGCACACTGGAAGTCTTTAAAGGCATGGAGATTGGTCACATCTTCAAGCTCGGCACGAAGTACTCCGAATCAATGGGCGCAACCGTGTTGACGCAGGATGGCAAACAAGTGCCTATCGTCATGGGCAGCTACGGTATCGGCGTGGAACGAATCATCGCCGCCACCATCGAACAGAATCATGATGATGATGGCATCGTCTGGCCCAGTTCGCTCGCGCCGTTTGACGTAGTAATCACAATCACAAACATGAAGCAGGACGATGTGCGCGAAGCGGGCGAGAAGCTTTATCAGGAGCTGCAACAAGCCGGTCTCGAGGTTTTGCTCGACGATCGCGACGAGCGCGCAGGCGTGAAGTTCAAGGACGCGGATCTGATCGGCATTCCTCATCGAGTCACGATTGGGAAAAAAGCTGCCGATGGCGTTGTTGAATTGTTCAATCGACGCACAAAGCAGACCGAAGATGTTAAACTCACTGACGTCGTTGCTGCACTGAAACAGGATTGAAACGGAATTTCGTGTCAATCCTTAAAATCCTGTAGATCCGGTGAAGCTTTTACCCGAAATGAAGCTAGTTTGGCTTTTACTAGTTCTACTTCTTCCCACTCCCACGCAGGCGCAGGATCTTCTTCCCGAACTCGTTCGCCGCATTAAGCCTTCCGCTGTCGCAATTGAGACTTTCGATTCGCGCGGCGAGAAGCTTTCCAGGGGCAGCGGTTTCTTTGTCGAAGTCGATCGCATCGTCACCAATCGCCACGTGCTCGAGGGCGCGTATCGCGCCGAGATTCATTCGTCAACAGGAACGGTCTATCCAGTCAAAGGTGTTCTTGCAGTCGATGCCGAGGGCGACATCGCGTTGCTAAAAATCGACGCCCCGGTAAATCCGATCAAACCATTACCACTCGACAAGACTTCGCCGCAGGAAGGCGAGAGCGTAGTTGTCATTGGCAATCCACTCGGCCTCGAAGGCAGCGTCACGAATGGAATTGTCTCTGCCGTGCGCGACATTCCGACTTTTGGTCGCATCATTCAAATCACGGCGCCGATCTCTTCCGGATCGAGCGGCAGCCCGGTAGTGAACATGCAGGGCCAGGTGATAGGCATTGCGACGCTTCAGATCACGGGCGGGCAGAGTGTGAATTTTGCGATTCCTTCAGAGCGCATTTCTCAACTGCAAGTCGCGCCTGCCATGTCGCTTGGAGATCTCGTCGCGAGCAGCGGAAGGAATAAGCGTGCGAAGGCAGTGCAGTTCTTTCGCGACGGGCTGAGCTTTCTTTCCAAAGACGACTGCGAGAAGGCGTTGCCTTATTTCGAGAAGGCAGTCGATTCAGACAGCAACTACGCCGAAGCGTGGGCGCAGAGTGGTTTCTGTAATGAGAAACTCGGCCGGCATGCAGAAGCGCTGGAAGCGTCGAAGAAAGCTGTGAGTCTGAGACCGTCTGCTGAGTCGTATTTCAACATTGGGCTCGCGAGTTTTTATCTCAAGCAATACAAGGATGCGGCGGAAGCATATCGACAGTCGATCAAGCTCGATCCTTACAATGCTGCTGATGCGCATTACGCTCTTGGGTTGGTTTATCGCGACTGGGGCAAGCCGGATGAAGAGATTCAAGCGTACAAGCAGACGATTCGACTGCGGCCCGATTACACAGTTGCGTACGAACGACTGGGCTCGCGTTATTTGAAGGCGAAGAAATTTAACGAAGCAATCGAAGTGTTTCGGCAACTTTCGGCGTTGAAGCCCGGTGATGCGGCGGCGCCGAACAACATGGGCGAAGCGTATTTCGAGTTGAATAAGCTAAACGAGGCGATGGAATCGTTTCGGCAATCCATCCGTCTGAGACCCGACTTTGGAAAGGCCTACTACAACCTTGGTCGCTGTCTGCTTGCGATGGGCAATCGCGACGCCGCGCTCGAGCAGTACACAATCCTCACGAACATCGATCCCGACTGGGCCGAAAAGCTCAACGCGATCATCAACCCATAATTTATCAAGTAACTCGGAACGTACTGTAGGGGCGGCCCTCCGTGGCCGCCCGTGGTTTGTGCACGGGTTCACGAAGCAA
>DATEIS010000653.1:0-6476 GCA_035278765.1 Pyrinomonadaceae bacterium
GAAGCATTAATAGAGGAAGCACCGGAAGACGAAAAGGCTGCCGAAGTGCAGGGCATTCGACCGCCGCGCCCGTACCGCCGGTTGCGGCCGGAATATCCGCAGAGCGCGGCGCGGGCTGATGCTGAAGCAACGGTCGACGTCGCAGTTGCTGTCGGCGCCGATGGCGAGGTCAGTGATATACAGATTGTTCGTTGGGCCGGATTCGGACTCGATGAAGTAACGGTTGCGACTGTTCGTCAATTGCACTTCTTCCCGGCAATGAAGAATGGAGCGGCAATACCAATGCGCGTGTTACTGCGCTACAACTTTCGTAAGCCTCCGAGGTAATAATGGGAAGTAATAGAACCAAGTCAGGCGCACGAATGTTTCGTGTTTTGTATTTTGTACTTTGTGTACTGCTGGTTTCTCAGCTCGCACCCGCTTCGTTTGTACGAGCAGTTCGCGACGACTCTTCACTCGTCTCCACTGCAACCGTAGAAGGCCGGCTCGCCGTTTTTGACGATGCCTGGGAAACGATTCAGGAACGTTATTACGATCCGAAGTTTCACGGAATCGATTGGCAGATGCAGCGCGCAACGTTTCGGCCCGTTGCGGCGCGCGCGGGCAAACCACACGAGTTCTACGATGTGCTGCGTCAGATGATTGCCTCGTTGAGGGACGCTCACACGCGTGTTTATTCACCCGATGAAAAGTTTGATTGGTGGAATCCGCGTTTTATAACTGTCGGATTGACGGTTCGCGAAGTTGAGGGTGTGCCTACTGTCCTCCAAGTCGATCAGGGCTCAGCGGCAGCGCGAACTGAGATCAAACCCGGCGACGTGATCGTCAGTATCGACGATCAACCCGTGGCCGAGGCTATCAAGCAGCGATTGCGGTATTCCGGTCTGTCAGGCGAAACCAACGCTCGCTATCGTGCCGTCGGCTCACTCTTCGATGGACCGGCACAGAGTAGCGTGAAGATTACCTGGGCCAACCGTAAGGGAAAACAAAAGTCAGTCGTTTTGCAACGCTACTGGAATCAGCGCGAGTTGGGATTCAGTAATCAGCGCAAAGGAAACATCGCGGTTCTAAGGATTGACGCGTTCACGCAGAGTGTCGCGGTGGAGTTTACGAAGATGCTGCCCGCGGTGCTTGATGGCGCTGAAGGCATAGTTTTGGATCTGCGTGCGAATGGTGGCGGCGACGCGGAAGCGATGGCGGATGTGGCATCCCTCTTTCTCGACGAAGGAACTAACCTCGGTCGCTTCGCCGATCGTTCCGGCGCTTCTTTTGAACTGGAAACGTTTTCCAAACGACTGTGGCGCACTCCCGCACCGTCACAAGTAAAACTTCCACTCGTTGTGCTCACCAGTGAAAATACTTCGAGCGCGGCGGAGATCATGGTTGCCGCGTTGCAAACTAAACGTCGTGCACAAGTCATCGGCACCGGGACGTGTGGCTGCGTGCTGGCTATTCGCAGCCGGCATGCGTTGCCGGATGGTGGCGTGTTGGACGTGAGCGAGTTTGATTATCGAACCGCTGACGGCTTGCGACTCGAAGGCGCCGGCGTAAAGCCCGATCAATTAATTCAAACGACGCGCGCGGACATCTACTCACGCAACGACCGCGCATTCGAAGTTGCCAAACGCATGCTGAGCGGAAGCTAAATCCTGTTATCATGCTCCTCACATCATGCTGTACTTGTCGCAGGTTTTAGGCCGGCCGATACGCGACCTTGAAGGAGAACGTGTCGCCACCATTAAGGACGTCATCGTGCGTCTCGGGGCCGACGATCATCCTCCGGTGACGGGTCTTGTTGCGCGTTATCGACGCCGCGACTTCTTTCTCCCGCGCTGGCACATCTCCGCATTCGATGAACAAGGCGCACGCTTGAATTCCGACATTCTCGATCTGCGTCCTTTTGTGCGTCGGGAAAGTGAAGTGCTGCTGGCGCGCGACGTGCTCGACAAACAGCTCATCGATGTTGATGGCAAACGAGTCGTTCGCGTCAACGATGTTCAGATAATAGAGGCCGCCGGCGACTGGCGTGTGACTGGCGCCGACGTGAGTCTTCAGGGTCTTTGGCGACGACTGGCGCCTGCCGGATTTGCCGGCAGCAAGAGACCCGTCGAAGTACTCGACTGGGCCGACGTCGGATATCTCGCGACTGACGCCGCGACGGTCACCTTGAAATCCTCCAGCGATAAGTTGGCGCGTTTGCATCCCGTCGAGATCGCGCGTCTCGCGGAAGCACTCTCCTACCATCACGGCTCGGAAGTAGTCGAATCACTCGACGACGAGACTGCCGCAGAGACACTCGAAGAGATGCCGGCCGAGAGCCAGGCAAGAATTCTCGGCGACATGGACCAGGAACGCGCCGCCGACATTCTCGAATGGATGTCACCCGACGAAGCCGCCGACGTGCTCGGCGATCTTCCCGAAGACAAGGCGGAAGAGTTGCTCGGCTTGATGGAACAGGACGAGCAGGCTGACGTCGTCGAGTTGCTGCCTTATGAAGACGATACGGCGGGCGGATTGATGACTACCGAGTTTGTCACGCTGCCACGCGCGCTTACCGTCGGCGAAGCACTTGCACGACTGCGCGAGATGGCGGAGACGCCAAACATGATCTACTACCTCTATGTTGTGGAGGAAGAAAACTCATGGAAACTGGTGGGCGTGATCGCTCTGCGAAGTTTGATCCTTGGCGATCCGTCAATGCCGCTCGAAGAGGTGATGCGAACTGAATTTCAGCAGGCGGATCCGGAAGAGCCCGCGAAGGAAGTTGCGCAAAGAATTGCGGAATACAATCTCCTCGCCCTTCCCGTGATCGACGACGCAGGAGATATACTCGGAATCATCACGGTAGACGATGCGATGGAGATTCTTTTGCCAAAAGACTGGCGCCAGCGTCTGCCACGCTTATTTGGATAGCCACAAAAAGGCACAAAAGTCACAAAAAGAAGAAAGACTTCTTCTTAAGTTTGAACTCATATTACAGTGACGGTTTTCATTTTGTGCTTTTTGTGCCTTTTTGTGGCTAAATATTTTTTGTGGCTTATGAAGGATGACCCTCCAAATGGCGGAGCAGGGAGCAGCAGTTCGAGCTGCCGGACGTCGCTTAATGCGTCGTGGCGCTCAAGGGGTGCGACGCACAGTCGCACGCCGCAAACGTCTGCTCGCTTACATCGCCATCCTTGGCCCGGGCATGATTACGGCCAACGCCGGTAACGACGCCGGCGGCATCGCGACGTTCGCGTCGGTGGGCGCAGACTTTGGTTATTCACTCCTCTGGGTTCTCATTCCGATCACGATCAGCCTGGGTATTGTTCAGGAAATGTGCGCGCGCATGGGCGCCGTCACGGGCAAAGGCCTTGCAGATCTGATTCGCGAACGTTTCGGCGTCCGCTGGACCGCACTAATCATGCTCGCCTTGTTGATCGCAAATGCTGGTGTGACGGTTTCGGAGTTTGTCGGCATCGCAGCAGCCTCGGATCTCTTCGGTATTAAACCCTACGTTTCCGTGCCTCTGGCGGCCATCTTCGTCTGGTTTCTCATCGTGAAGGGTTCGTACAAGAAAGTCGAACGAATCTTTCTGCTAATGTCGCTCGTTTTCCTCGGCTACATCGTTTCAGCTTTTCTTTCTCGACCGGACTGGGGCGCAGTCGCGATCGGTATGGTACGGCCGGAGTTCAAACTCGAATATGCATTTCTCTTCACGTTTGTGGCGGTTATCGGTACCACCATCTCGCCGTATATGCAGGTCTACGTGCAATCTTCAGTGGTCGAAAAAGGAGTTACTGCTGACGACTATGGCAAGACAAAACTGGACGTGTGGGTCGGGACGGTTTTTGCGATTCTGATCGTCTTTTTCATCATCGTTTCGACAGCCGCAACACTCCACAAAGCCGGCATCCAGATCACATCAGCCGCGGATGCAGCTCACGCTTTGCGACCACTCGCAGGAAGATATGCACAAACGCTCTTTGGTCTCGGACTCTTCGGCGCCTCGATGCTGGCAGCGGGCGTGTTACCACTAGCCACTGCGTACTCGATTAGCGAAGCACTCGGATTCGAGAAGGGCGTTTCGCGCAGTTTCCGTGAGGCGCCGATATTCCTCGGCGTGTTTACTTTTCTGGTGGCTGTGGGCGCAGCGATCGCGATTGTTCCGAACCTGCCGCTAATTCGCGTGTTGCTGGTCACCCAGGTGATCAATGGATTATTACTGCCGATAGTCTTGTTCGCAGTGCTGCGTCTCGTGAACAATCGCGAGCTGATGGGCAAGCACGTGAATGGTCCAATCTACAATGCCGCCGCGTGGCTCACGGCGATTGTGGTCACTATTCTTTCATTGCTCTACATACTGATTACCCTCTTTCCCACAATATTTGGCCACAGCTGAGCCTGAATCTGTGATAAAACGTGCCTCGAAAAGTCGTGACTCGACCCCGTTTCACTAACAGAATCGCCCTCTTGCTGTTTGCGTCGGCAATAGCGTTGCTGGCCGCCTACCTGTTTTGGTCATTCTCAGGTGAAGTCAAGACGCTGCTCGAGCAACGGATGGGAACTAGCCCGTCGCCGTCCGCAGACACGATAATCAATGCGATCAAGCTGATTCTGGTTGGCATCGTCGGCTACTTTTTTGTCCGAGCGCTTAATGCTCTGTTTTTCGGACTTGCGTTTTGGTTCAAGAAGATCGACGCGCCCACACTGATCAGAAACATCTTCACGATCGTCGCTTTTACGATCTTCTTTCTGATCGCTTTCACATTCCTGTTTCCGGATGTAAACCTCGGCGCGCTCTTCACTACGTCGGCGATATTCGGCGTCATCCTCGGTCTTGCACTACAGGATACGCTCGGCAATTTCTTCGCCGGAATCTCACTACAGGCGGATCGTCCGTTTCAGGTGGGCGACGTCATAACCGTGGGCGCGCAACGGCACACGGGCGTCGTCGAAGAAATAAGCTGGCGCGCGCTCAAGATCAGGACGTTTACAAATCATGTGGTTCTGATCGCCAACAGCAATGCAGCGAAAGAGCCGATTGAAGTCTGTCCGCGCGATAACCTGAATGCTCGTCTCGTGTTTTTCAACACGCTCTACACCGATTCACCGGCAAAGACGATCCACGTGGTGCGCGAGGCAGTGCGTGAAGCGGATAATGTTTCGGACAAGGTCACGCCGATTGTTCGAATCAGAAATCTCGGCGATAACGGCGTCGATTACGAAGTTAAATACTGGCTGGTCGATTACGCTAAATACAACGACACGGACGCGCTTGTCCGGCAAAGGATCTGGTACGCCTTCCGCCGCGCCGGTTTGAACTTCGCTTTCCCGACGCGCACCTTGCATGTTGAGCGTCGCAAAGGAGCCGAAATGCCGGAAGGCGACGGCGGCGCGATCACCGAGCGTCTCTCGGCCGTCGATATATTCGCGCCTTTATCCGCCGACGAAACCACGATGCTCGCGCAGGCGGCAGTTCGTCACGTGTTTGCGCCGGGCGAAATGGTTATTCGGGCCGGAGATCCCGGATCGTCGATGTTTGTCGTCCACAACGGAAAAGTTAGCGTCCAGATCACTGAAAACGGCCGGCCGAGGAATATCGCCACCCTCAACGAAGGCGACTTTTTCGGTGAGATGGCCCTCTTCACAGGGGAACCGCGCACGGCAAACGTCGTTGCCCTTGAAGAAACTGAAGTCCTCGAAATCGGCCATGCCGCGATGAAGAGAGTCTTCGATACGAACCCCGATCTGGTCGAGTCGCTCAGTTTCATCATGGCAGAGCGCCGCCAGGGCCTCGCATCCCAGGCGGATTCCGCCACCGCCAGCTCTCATTCCTCCGCCGGCATCCTGTCCTCTATTAAGAGATTCTTCGGCCTATAGCCACAAAAGGCACATAAAGCACAAAAGGCACATAAAAGAACTCGCTAGAAGACCGAGCGCCTTTTTGTGCTTTTTGTGCCTTTTGTGCCTTCTGTGGCCAGACTTGACAGGGAGACACTCAACCTTTATTATGTCGCCACGCTCAGCTAGGAATACGGGAACAATCGGGAGCTGAGTTGAACTCAACAAGGAATATTAGGAGGAGAGAGACCAATGACTATTGTTCGTTACGATCCATTCCGTGACCTCAGGACTCTGCAGGAAGAGGTGAACCGTCTGTTCTCAACCAATCTAACCCGAGCTTTTGGCGATGAGGGTATTGGCCGCGGTGCATGGGCGCCGAGTGTAGACATCTATGAGAACAAGGACCAGATCGTGCTCGAGGCCGAGCTGCCCGGAATGAAACAGGAAGACTTCGATCTCTCGATCGAGAACAATGTCATAACCCTTCGCGGTGAACGCAGGTTTGAAAAGACGGATGAGACCGATAACTATCATCGCGTGGAGCGCTCGTATGGCGCCTTCACCCGTTCTTTCACTCTGCCGCAAACAGTCTCCGCAGAGGGAGCAAGCGCTGAATACAACAACGGTGTGTTGCGAGTGACATTGCCGAA
>DATEIS010000654.1:0-2762 GCA_035278765.1 Pyrinomonadaceae bacterium
GGTGTCTCATACTTCACTGTCGGATTCTTCAACTCGTCACCAGTCACAAATCGCCATTCCCCGTCTTCACGTTCAAACACACTCTTCTCACGGTGCGTAAGGTCTTCACCTTTCTGCGTAAACCGGGCCTCAAACGACACGAATGCTTTGTTTTCATTAACCTCCTTGACCTCAAGAATCTCGAGTCCATGCCAGGTTGATGTTCCCGACCATTCGCGTACGAAGTCGAGGTCGATCTCTTTGCGCGTGCGCGAATGAGTCGAGGCAACGATGAAGTCGATCGCGTGAGTGACAAAAGCCGAATAGCGTGCGCGCATCAACTCCTCCGCCTTTTGGCTTTCACGCGTGCCGTTAATGATCGGCTCACAACAATCGGCGAAGGTGGCGCCCGAACCACACGGGCAGGTTTGATTATTTTCAGTCATGGCTATAACGCGGATTTGCGCGGATTGGGAAAACGGATTCAGTTTGTAAATTTAAGTTTGCCGATTGAGCCTTTGGCGCCTGCTCCCCAGCCAGCTTGTTTACCACGTACGAAGCTGAACGTATCAAAGCCGGGGCCATTGATTGTGGTCCAGGTGCGTCCGTCGTCTGTTGAATAGTCACCGCCGGATGGGCCAATGGCGATCAGTGTCTTACTTCCCGGAACATAGGCCACCACGGAGCGAAACCCTGACAAGCCTTTGACGAGCTTCCAGGTGGCTCCACCGTCGCTGGTCACTGCCAGGTTGTCGACTGCCTCGGATTCTTTTCTGTAATCGCCGCCTGCAACGACGCCGTGCTTTGCATCGCGGAAAGCGATCGAAAAGATTCCGGACGATTGTCCTGAGGCGAGTGGCGTGTCTGCAACTTGCCATGTGCGGCCGCCGTCGGAAGTTCGCAGGACGCGCGATTTAGCCGCGGCGCCCGTACCGATCCATGCGTGTGATTTACCGAAGAGAGCGATGTTAGTACCGCTCGCGGCAAAAGCCCCTTCGTTCTCCTGTGCCGGTGGCAGATTCTCAGGTGGAACGCGCGACCATGTGTTTCCACCATCAGCCGTAGTCAATATATAGAGTTGTTTATCGACTGAATCGCCGAATACGATGCCGTGGTTTGCGTCCCAGAACGACATCGCATCGAGGAATGCTTTCTCGTCGTCGTTCTTGAACTGTAGTTTCCACGTCTTGCCGGCGTCAGTTGTTTTGTAAATTCGTGACGCTGGACCGTTGCCGATGCTGAGTATGTAAGCGGTTTGCGCATCGATCGCATCGACGTCGCGGAAGTCGAGTGCCTCATCGGTGACTGTAAGCTTCTGCCACGTCTCGCCACCATCAGTCGTCCTCAGCACCGTCGATCCCGACCCACTCGTCCACGCCACCTGCTCACTCACGGCACTAACACCACGCAATCGCGCCGTGACACCGCTCGTCTGGATGGTCCAACGCGGTACTGCGAGCGCCGTTATCACAAAAAGTAGAGAAACAATTCTCAATGATCACCTTCACTCGCTTCAGCGCTTTCCAAGCACGCGCGACACAAACAGCCGTTGTATTTGGCTCGCAGCGTTTGCAACGTCTCTTCACTGAGTTTGACCTTGCTGCACCAACAGCCGTTCAAGTTGATCTCACATGCGAACTCTTGTCCACACGCGGGGCACTGTTGTGCGCGGTGGAGTGTCGGGAGAACTCTGGTTAATAACGTGGGTACCTTCATTGTATTTACGCAGCGGGTTTGTGAATTCTAGCGACCGGAGTAGTATTTGAACAAGATGAAAACTATCGGAATCGCTGCTCACAGTGCCGAAGGCGCGGCTCTTTGTTTCTTAACCGCATGTCACGAAGGGTCGGCACAGCTTGGCCCACACATGTATCCGAACATCGTTATGAGCGCGGTGCCGATGGCGCTGAGCCTGCCGGGTTGGGAGGCCGATGATCACGCGGCGGTTGGCAAATTTTTAGCACAGGGCGTCCAGACGGTCGCTGACGGCGGTGCTGACTTTTTCGTCTGTCCTGACAACACCGCCCACATCGTACTCGAGAAGATTGCTAATGATCTGCCATTGCCGGGATTGCACATCGCAGAGGTAGTTTGCAGCGAAATTAGCAAACAAGGTTGGAAGCAGATCGGATTGCTGGGCACGCGTTGGACCATGACCGGTCCGGTCTATCGATCGGCGTTGGAAAAGCGTGACTGCGAACTCCTGGTTCCCGACGAACCAACAAGGGAACGTCTAAACGCAGCGATCTTTGACGAACTCTGCATGGGAGTCTTCAACACAAGCACCACTGACTACTTCTTACAGGCAATTGACGATCTTAAATCCAGAGGCGCCGAGTGTGTGATTCTCGGTTGCACGGAAATCCCACTGATCGTCACGCCGGAGAATTCTTCGTTACCAATACTTGATTCAACGCGACTGCTCGCGAAGTATGCTGTTCGCGAGGCGATCAGTGATCGACCTCTCACAAAGACTGGTTGGCTACCAGTTTCTTAGCCCACGGATAACACGCTCAGAGCCCAGATTTGAACCTCCCAAGTTGTGATTCCCCCACAATACCAGCACCAAACTTAGGAGAAAAATCATGGCTGCAAGAACCTTACTACTACTATTAACGATAGTGTTGTTGACAACGACCGCGAATGCGGCCGCACCTGTGGGCCAGACCATCTGGATACGCGCGTCTGCAAACGGTCTCTTTGTGTCGGCGGATCAGAACCGCGGAACATGGGCGCCGCTGGTTGCAGATCGATCAGCTCCTGATGCGTGGGAGCAGTTTCAG
>DATEIS010000655.1:0-20277 GCA_035278765.1 Pyrinomonadaceae bacterium
GTCACGGCGCCAGGAACACACTCAACCCGACGCTACCGCGTTACGGTACTGACCTCTTCCAAGTACGGATAAGGTTCCTCGAATGGTGGAACGTACCTTAGCGCATAAAAAAACACAAAGGCTCTTTGCGAGCCTTTGTGCCTTTCGTTTGCCCTTTATACTCGTTTACGAGTTGGCTTTCAAGGTCAAATAAATCACTGCGTTCCGTCTCTTCACAAGAACGAGAGCCGGCTTCGCACCGGACCTTTGAATAGCAGCGCTGAACTCCGCAACGGTTTTGACGGGTTGACGATTCACTTCCTGAATCAAATCGCCCTGCCGTATCCCTGCATTGGCGGCGTTGCCGGAAGGATCTACTCGCGTTACGAGCAAGCCTTCGTCGTTGGCACTTAGCCCGTAGCGCGAACCCGTTTCGGCGGTGAGCGGTTGAACCGTTATACCGAATTTACCAGTGGGAGCGGCGGTGCTGGAGCTCTCATCCTCGTCGCTTTCCGGCTGCGCGCGATCGGGAAGTTCAGCAAGCGCGACCGTGAAGTTCTGATCGCGACCATTACGAAGCGCCGTAACTTCCACGTTCGATCCCGGAGGCAGGCTGGCCACAAGGTTTCGCAGGTTGTTGTTGTCGGCAACCGGCTGCTTGTTGACCGCGGTGATCACGTCGCCGCGTTTGAGGCCTGCCTTGTCAGCCGGACCACCATTGTTGACCGAAGTAACGATCGCTCCGCGCGCCGCTGGCAGATTCAAGCTCTGCGCCAGATCCGCGTCAACTGACTGGATCGTTACGCCGAGCATTCCGCGCCGCACTTTACCAGTCTTCATTAACTGATCCATCACGGCCTTCGCCATATTCGACGGAATCGCGAAACCGATACCGATGTTGCCGCCGGACGGCGAGAGAATCTGCGAATTGACTCCGATTAATTCACCGCTCGTGTTCACGAGGGCGCCACCGGAATTACCGCGATTGATCGCAGCGTCAGTCTGTAGAAAGTCCTCGAAACTGCCGTCACTCAAACCGGTCGCGCGGCCTTTCGCGCTCACGATGCCCGAGGTAACGGTCTGACCGATTCCCAAAGGATTACCGACCGCGAGTACAAAGTCGCCGACCCGAACCTTGTCCGAATCTCCGAGTGAAAGTGTCGGCAGATCTCTCGCATCTACCTTCAACACGGCGAGATCGCTCGGGGGATCCGAACCGACCAGTTTTGCGGTGAAAGTACGATTGTCAGTTAACTCGACCTTGATCTCGAGAGCTCCATCGACTACGTGGTGGTTTGTCAGAATGTAGCCCTCAGAGTTGACGATGACTCCGGAACCGACGCCTTGAACTCGCTGCGGCGGCTGCTGTTGCTGCGGCATCCGATCGCCGAAAAACTCCCGGAAAGTCGGGTCGTCCATGAACGGAAACTGCTGTGCTTGTCGTGCGCGCTCGGTTGAACGAATTGTCACGACTGCGGGTGAAACTCTACTCACCAGGTCGGCATATGACGTCTGCACTCCAGCCGGAGTTACAACCGGCGCCGGCGGCGCTGGTTGGCCGGACGTCAGACTCAACAATTTGTTCTGTCCACTGCACGCCGTAAATGAAAAAACAACCAGAACTAAGCTTAAAATCATGTGTGCGCGAGAAAGCGCTCCTCTATAAATTTTCACTTGTCTCATTTCCTAAATCTCCAACTGTGGATGCAATAGATACAGACTTATGATTCAGCGAACCTCAATTCCGTTTACCAGACTGAATATACGTAGAAAACGCGCCGCATCGGTTGCCTGATTTTGTGCTTTTTTGTGCCTCTTTGCGGCTTTGAATGGTGTGATATACTGCGCCGGTTAAAAAACGCCTAAAGCCTTTGTATCTGTTATTAAAAAGATATTGCCAACGATTCCTTAAATCACACAACCTGTTCGCCGTACGCCCCCGCTCTTCCAACCAAAACACGGCAGTTTGAGGTGTAGCCCTGGTGCATGGGATAGATTCCAACGGCCACGAGGAAAATTCCGTTCTGATCGTAAACGACGAGCCAGACCAGCTCACCCTGATGGGAAGTCTGTTGCGGAAGGCCGGTTATGAGGTTCTCACTGCTGAAGACGGTCTTGAGGGTCTGACTTTAGCCAGACGAGAACGGCCCGATCTGGTGATCAGCGACGTTTCGATGCCTCGAATGAACGGCCTGGCATTTTGCCGCGAGATTCGAGCCGACCGGGAATTGAAAACTGTCCCGATTCTGCTCGTCACAGCGCTTCAGAAAGACACCGAAAGCGCAGTCGCTGGTCTGCAAGCGGGCGCTGACGACTATCTCGAATTTCCTTTTGATTCGGCTCGCCTCGTTGCGAAAGTCTCGCGCCTGCTCGAACGTTCGCGTCTCGAAGCCAGTTATCGAGACCTCGTCGACCACGCCAGCGACATGATTTTCACCCAGGATTTGTCGGGCAAACTTACGAGTATCAATCTCGCCGCGCAGAAGTTTCTGGGTCGCACACCTGAAGAGATCCTCGGCAACTCTTTCTTCTCTGTCTTTGGCGTCATTCCGGAAAGTAACGGTTTTGGGGGCAATCTCGGACGTCCACAGGAAGCGGACGAATTCAGGCACCAGTTCGTGGCACGCTCATCCGAGGGCGACGATCGCTGGCTCGATCTGATCGTTTCCCCGATCAAAGACAAGCTCAACGAAACCATCGGTTTTCGCGGCCTGGCGCGCGACGTCACCGAGCGAAAACGTTTTGAAGAGGCACTGCGCGATTCCGAGGAACGGTACCGGCTTCTGTTTGAATCGACGCCACAGCCGATCTGGGTCTACAACGAAGACACGCTCTCGTTCCTCGCCGTCAACGAAGCCGCAACCCGGACGTATGGCTACTCTCGCGATGAGTTTCTCTCGATGACGATCGACGACATTCGTCCGAGTGAAGACATTCCCACGTTGATGATCAAAAACGACCCGAACGATCTCATCATTTCCAGTCCGTGGCGTCATCGCACCCGAACGGGCGCGACGCTCTACGTCGAAATGAGTTCGCACCCGGTCGTCTTTGATGGCAAGAACAGCCGCCTGGTAATCGTCAACGACGTCACCGAGCGCAAGATGCTCGACGAGAAGCAGCAGCGCCTGCACGCGTCGTTGCAACAATCGGCGATGGAGTGGCGACAAACGTTCAACGCCATCGATTTTCCAGTGCTTATTGTGGATTTGTCCGGAACTATCAAGCGTTCAAATCAGGCCGCCGAGCAGAGCGTCGGCATCAGCGCGGAACAGATTCTGGGGAAGACCGTCAGCGAGCTTGGGGAAAACGAGCCGTGGAAAAAGGCTGTGGAGCTGATCGAAAGAATTCGCGAAAACCCGGCTCCCGTCGCAGAAGAAGTTAAAGATGAAGGCACCAGAAAGACATGGGCCATTACCTTGTATCACGTCAATGAATTCGGTTCGGCCGGTGAGCGAGCAATCCTGATCGCGCAGGACATCACGAAACGCGCCGAACTCGAGGCGTCGCTGCGACAAAGCGAAATGATGTCGCTACTCGGGTCGCTTGTCGCCGGTGTTGCACACGAAGTCAGGAATCCGCTCTTCGGAATTTCCTCGATAATCGATGCGTTTGAAACAAGATTCAGTGACCGGACCGAGTATTTGCGATATACAAATGTGCTGCGCGACGAGATCGGACGTCTCACCATTCTGATGGAAGAGTTGTTAGAGTATGGCAAGCCGTTCCGAGGCGATTTGTATCTGGTTTCAATGGAAGAGATGGTGGCACGATCGGTTCGGGCCTGCATGCCCTCAGCAAATGTGGCCCAGGTCAATCTGGAAAGCAAGGTTGAAGACTCTTTACCTAAACTACGGATCGATCGCCGCAGGCTTTCAAAAGTTTTCGTAAATCTGATCGAGAACGCGATTCAGCATTCACCGCAGCAGAGCACGGTCACCATTGAGGCGTTGCGAATCAACGACGGAAATCACGGCTGGGTCGAGTGTGCAATTAGGGATAGTGGAGCCGGAATTCTGCCCGAAGACATGCCGAAGATTTTTGAGCCATTCTTTTCGAAACGGCGCGGCGGGACCGGACTCGGTCTGGCAATTGCCCAACGAATCATGCAGGAACATGGCGGAAAATTGATTGCCGGCAATAACCCTGAAGGCGGAGCCTGTATGATAGCGAGATTCCCAATACCAGTTGAGGGAGACGCTTAATGTCCAGGAATAAGGTACTGGTTGTTGACGATGAATCCGGGGTGAGATTCGGCATCCGTGACTTCCTGGAGCAGCACGGATACGAGATCGAAGAAGCGGAAAGCTGCCAGGACGCGCAGAACCTTTTTCGCAATTCGAGACCCGACATCGTCATCGCTGATTACATGATGCCGGACGGCACTGCGCTCGATCTCCTGCCAAAATTGCGGGAGATCGATTCCGGAATTCCTTTGCTGGTCCTGACAGCCCACGGCTCAATCGATCTCGCCGTCAGAGCGATTAAAGAGGGCGCCGAACAGTTTTTGACAAAGCCACTCGAGTTGCCGACGCTCCTAGTAATCCTGCAAAGACTGCTGCAAAAACAGCGTAACCACCACAAACAACTGGCCAGCAAGTCGCGTCAGGTTCGACAAGCTATCGATCCATTCATAGGAACAAGTGCCGCCATTCGCGCGCTCGCCGATCAGGCGCGGAAGATACTTTCAACTGAGAGCCCGATACTGATCCTGGGTGAAACCGGAACCGGAAAAGGCGTCCTGGCCCGATGGCTACACGAGAACAGCCCGCGAGCCGACGAAGCTTTCGTCGATCTTAATTGTGCTGGTCTAACTCGAGAACTTCTCGAGACAGAACTCTTCGGTCACGAGAAGGGCGCCTTCACGAGTGCGACTGCCTCCAAGCAAGGTCTCTTTGAAGTGGCCCATCGCGGTACGATCTTTCTCGATGAAGTCGGTGATGTGGACCTTCAGATTCAACCCAAGCTGTTGAAAGTTCTGGAAGAGAAACGATTCAGACGATTGGGTGACGTCAGAGATCGTCAGGTGGATGTACGACTTATTGCAGCCACTCACCAGGATCTCGGACAGCTCGTCCGCGAGAAAAGATTTCGCGACGATCTTTATTTTCGCATCAGCACGATTCCTCTCTCGTTCCCATCGCTACGAGATCGAATCGAGGATATTCCAACGTTGGCCCAATACCTTCTTGATAAGGTCGCAGCCGACCTGGGCCGTGGCGAATTAAGATTGGACCAAGGCTGCATTCAGGCGCTGCAGGCTTACTCATGGCCCGGCAATATTCGCGAACTGCGTAACGTTATAGAACGAGCGGTACTGCTGAGTGACCAAAAACATATCACGCTAAACGATCTTCACTTCGATGGTCACGCACAGATCGGCGCCCCTTTTCTCGACTCGCGTCTCACGCTTCTGGAACTCGAAAAGCAACACATCGAGCGAGTGCTACAGGAGGAGAAAGGTCGCGTTGAGAAGGCGGCCAAACGTCTCGGCATTCCGAGAAGCTCGCTTTATCAGAAGATCAAGAAGCATCAGATCCTCATGTCCAAAGTCTAGACCACTCGTCTGAATCCTGGACAGTCATGTCTGGGCCTACTTACCCACCTCAGAAAATTCCGAATCTTTTGCCCTATTAACACTTTCTGTTAATCACGGCGCAGATTTTGCTACGGGAAGCGCAAGTGCTAGACATACGTATGTTCTCGGGTTTTTCTCCGAGCAATTTTGGCTGACCTCATTGAGCCGCATTTGCCCTGCGTTGCTCTGTTGATGTCGGACCTCCCACAGTTTCTGCGTTTTGTAAGGCTTCCCTCGAGGAGTCAGTACAAGGAGGCAATTGCAATGTCCCGATTTGGTTTAAAAAATTTCGTGCTTGCGTTGGCGGTGTTCGGCGTTATCAGCGTCGTCGCCGGCACGGCCAAAGCCGATATCGTTGTTATCACAGGAGTGAATAACCAGGGCACGGATAACGTCCTGCTCAACCCTGCTACCAACGTGCTCACCGTAACCGGTACGGTTGGCCAGAACAACCGCATCGTCAACTTTACTTCTTCCAGCGGTACCCAGCTGCTGAACGCCAATCCATCTGGTCAGGCAACCGTAAGCGGAGGACTTGGAAACGGGCCCTTTACGCAATTGACATTCGGTCTTGCCAACAACGACGTGTTTACTCGTGCCGTCTTCAACATCAATGCTGCAGTAGACGGCGTGGTGACGATCACGGTGACAGGAATAAACATCGATGGCGGAACGTTTGTAGACACATTTGACGTGGACGCCAACGGTCAAAATTTCTTTACCGTAACGGCCATCAACGGTCAGCTAATTCAGACCATCAGTCTCAGTGGCGTGGCGATGGAAGACGTCAGACAGGTCCGACTTGGTGGTGGCGCGATTGAGCAAACTGCTGTTCCCGAACCGGCCAGCATGTTCTTGCTTGGAACCGGTCTACTCGGAGCAGCAGCGGGTTTCCGAAAGAAATTCCGAAGGAAGTTAGACTAAAACCCGGAAGGGTTTTGTCTGGCAATTAAAGCGAGTGCCCGGTGTGTTACTCCCTCGTCCCGACCGAGGGATTTCTCTGGCCGGTATGTCGGAGCGTGCCTTGCCCGCATCGCTCTACAGCCGCGCCAAAATAACCTTGTTCTGCTTCCAGGGCTGCGGCCTGGGAGCGACGTAATTTGGCCTCAAGGAGACTGGAATGCCCAGGTTTTCGAACCTCAAAAATGCAGTGCTGGGCCTGGCGGTATTCGGCATCATCGCGCTTGCCCACGGAAGCGCCCAAGCCGATCCCATCTCGGTTTGTACCGGACCCGGGTGCAGCACAACCAACGTGACGGGTTCAATTGTCGCAGGCAATGGAACCGTTACCATAACCCTTAACAACAACCTGACCAACAGCCAGGTGGTTAGCGTTATTCAAAACGTTAGTGGTGTCTATTTCCAGGTGAGTGGTTACAACGGCGGCGCGGTTTCGCTCTCGGCGAGCAACAGCACGCAGTCAACCAATATCGACGGTTCTGGAAACGCGGTTCTCGCTGGTGCAGTGAACCCAACCGGGTGGGCCGCAGGCCATAGTGGGAACACAATCACCGCTTGCGTTATTTGTGCCTTTGGCATCAGCTCACCGGCTGGGCCAGACCAAACAATCATCGGCGGTACCGGAAGCGGTGCGTATGCGAATGCCAACGGCAGTATTGCCGGAAACAACCCGCACAACCCGTTCCTGGCCGGCACATCGACTTTTACTCTCATAGTTCCGGGAGTAACCGTCAATTCTACATTTAGCAATGTTGTAATTCAGTTCGGCACGACTGCGAATCCACCGCCTCCGACTCAAACGCAGGTTCCTGAACCAGCCAGCATGTTTCTGCTGGGAACGGGCCTTCTAGGAGCTGCGGCAGGATTTCGCCGGCGTTTTGGAAAGAAATAGCAGTTCGATGAAATGTGTTTCCACATCTGCTTTGCCACCGCAGATGTGGAAGCACGGGTCCTTCAACCGGGTGCTATGCGCGAGTTTCGCTCTTTAATACTTGCGGATAAGAAATTGATCTACGGATCAAAAAAGGGGGAACATTCCAATGAGCGGTCTATTTAAGACAACTCTGATGGGCGTCCTGCTAACAGTGATGTTGGGCCTCGCGGCCGCTGAAACAAAAGCGGACCCGGTGACCTTCAGCACCACAGGCGTCTTTAGCGTTAGTGGTACTAACGTCGTCAACTTCGCCAATATCAATGGAACGACGACGGTTACTTTTAATGGCACGACGAATCCGGTGAACACGCCAGCGGGCACCAGTTTTGGTGACCTCGTCGTGACCACCACGGTTCCGGCAAACCTGTTAGGCCCAGCCATCGGGGGTAATTTCACCCTGAACTTTTTTCAGGTTTCACCGGCCGGCTCAGGCAGTTTAATTGGAACCCTTGATGGAACTCTTGGTTTCAATCAAGGCATCGCCACACTGACCTTCACGACGACGTCAATCGTTATCGGACCTTTCACCTATACCGTTAACCCAGTCTATACGATTGCGTTGCCGGTCACTGGTGTAGGCGGCGGAGCAGGAACAGGAACCACCACGATTCAAGGTACTGTTACTGGTAGCGCCGTTCCGGAGCCGACCAGCATGTTCCTGTTAGGAACGGGCTTGCTTGGTGTTGCGGGTGCGGTACGAAGGCGTTTCAAACGCTAGTAGCGATTCGATTCGATCCTCATTCAGTCGCGGGATGAGGGTGACCTTATAAAATTTGCCAAGGGTGAATTTGTGCGGTCCCGTGGTCAAAGAGGGAGTCTGAGTACATGTACGATGAACCAATGATTCTTCCCCTGGATGCCAACGGCCGGATCTACGCGCTACAGGACGAGAAGGGAAATATGATCGGGACGGGCACTCGTGAGGTTTGTGAAGTTCTGCTTTACATCATCACGAAGCCCTCCTCGCCCAGCAGTGCGGGGCTTGCAAACGTTTCGCTCAGGCAGCGATCAAATGTGCGGGCTGCTATTAGTATCTAGCTTTCGGGTCGTACAACGGTAAATTCAAGGCTACTGAATTTACCGTTGTCATGACTCATCGTTTCGGTGCGGAGGATAACGATGAGTGTAACGAGAGCTTACCCTCGCCATAATAAAAGCTTCATCTCCGACGGAATTTATTCCGGCATCCTTGCTCGTCCCCTGGATACGGGTGACGATGAGCAGTGATCTTGCCGTTGAAGCAGTATTTTGATTTCTGCCTGAAACAAGGGGTAATGGCTAACGTATTTGTTGTGAATGAATTTTTTCCTTTGGTGTGCCCCGTGAAGCAGAGTCGATTCGGAACGCTCAAAAAGGTCTCTGGTAAATTGAGACAAATGTGGCTCGGTAAAGAGGAGAAATCTGCAGAACTGCCAATGCCTCGCCTATTAGTCGTGGACGATGAAGAGTCAATTTGTTTCTCGATGAGCGAGTACTTCTCTTTGCAGGGTTATAAAGTCGATACCGCCTGTGAAGTTGAAGAAGCTGAAAAACTTCTCGGGGCCACAAACTACAAAGTCGTAATCCAGGATCTGCGCCTCACGATGACCAACAACCATGATGGTCTCGACATGATCCGCCTCATCAGAGAACACAACCCGCAAACTCGAATCGTCGTTTTAACTGCCTACGGTTCCGCCGAAATCGAAGATGAAGCGCGACGTTGCGGCGCCGACGCGTTCCTCCGAAAGCCGAAACCTCTATCGCAGGTCGCCCAGGTTGTCCAGGGCCTGATCGAATCCCCCAGAACCGCCCGCCACGCATAGTCGCCACAAAAAGGCACAAAAGTCACATAAAGATTTTTCCGAGATCTGTTGAGGGACTGGTCTTCTCGACTGGCTAATATTTTGTGCTTTTTGTGCCTTTTTGTGGCTCAATGAAAATCGTGTGAGGGTGCGGCGGCTACTGCGAACGAGAGTGGCTGCACGTGGCTGGCTTTTACCGAGATAACATTATCCTGGTTTTGCAGCGCTCCTTCGATCAAGAGAAACGGGTGGCCCACCAATTCAAACCGGTACTTCTCGAAGAGTTGTGGTGTGACGATGATATTGCTGACACCTGTCTCGTCCTCGAGACTCAGAAACATGAATCCCTTGGCGGTACCCGGACGCTGACGTACGATGACCCATCCAGCCACTTTCACAAAAGTACCATTGCGCAACTTCCGAATGTCGATCGCCCGCAGCGCCTTGAGCTTCTTCAACTCGCCACGATGATACGCAACCGGATGTTTTCCGATCGTCAACCCTGTCCCGCGGAAATCAGCATCCACTCGCTCCGTCAACGTCATCTGATGCAGCGGTGAATTGTCGTCTTTTTCGAGTAACTCTTCGTACAGCTCACCGGCAGCGCGCGTCACACGCTCAACCTGCCACAGCGCATCGCGACGGGTAGACGTTTGAATGAAATTCAACGCGCCAACCGCAGCTAGTTTTCGCAACTCATCTTTCCGCAGCCCCGGCACGCGATTGTGCAAATCGTCGATACCAACGAATACTCTCGACACCCTGCTGTGAATAATTGCCTCGCCTGATTGCTGGCTCAAACCTCTGACGTATCTCAACCCGAGACGAACCGCGAGCGTGGAGTCTGGTTGTTCCTCGATCGTGCACAACCATTTCGAGCAGGTAATGTCGATCGGCAAAACTTTCAATCCGTGACGTTGTGCATCTTTAATGATGGTGAATGGCTGATAAAACCCCATCGGTTGATTGTTAAGAAGCGCGGCTGTGAAGGCTGCCAGGTAATTACATTTTAGATAGGCGCTGGCATAAGCAATCAAAGCAAAACTGGCCGCGTGCGACTCCGGAAAACCGTAAAGCGCAAACGAGCTGATCGCGAGTACGATCTCTTCCTGCGTCTTTCCCGTGATTCCATTTTTCGTCAGACCCTGTCGCAGTTTCACTTCAATCGTTTTCATGCGCGCTTCCGAGCGCTTGAAACCAAACGCGCGGCGTAATTCCTCGGCCTCGCCTCCGGTAAAGCCGGCGCAGACCATGGCCATCCGCAGGAGTTGTTCCTGAAACAACGGTATTCCGAGAGTGCGTTTTAAGATGGGCTCCAGCGCGGGATGGGCATAAGTCGCCGGTTCCCTGCCCTGCCGGCGTTTGAGATACGGATGGACCATATTACCGACAATTGGTCCGGGTCGAATAATTGCCACCTGGACCACAATGTCGTAGAAGGTCGTCGGCCGTAGTCGTGGCAGACACGACATCTGGGCCCGACTTTCGACCTGAAACATTCCGATCGTATCGGCCCTTTGCAGCGCTTCATAAACAGCCGGGTCGTTTGGTGGCAGATGGGCCAGCTCAACTTCTTCGTGATACGACTCGCTAATCAACTTGATCGAATCTTCGAGCACCGCCATCATTCCCAATCCCAGCAAGTCGACCTTGATCAATCCCAGGTCCGCGCAATCTTCTTTGTCCCATTGGACCACGACGCGTCCGGGCATCGCGGCCGGCTCGAGCGGCACGACGGAATCGAGCGCTCCCTGGCAAATCACCATGCCGCCTGAATGTTGGCCCAGGTGACGCGGCAGATCCTGCACCAGTTGATAAAGCTGGAAGAATTTTTTGATTCGCGGCTGGCGTATATCCAGACCGGCATCACGAAACTGTCGCTCGTTGGAATCGTTTGGATCTTTCCATTCCCAGGTATGGACCAGGGCGGACAGACGCGAAAGCGTGTCTTCGTCAAAGTCGAGCGCTTTTCCGACTTCGCGCGCCGCTGAACGTCCTCGATAAGTGATGACGTTTGCGGTCATCGCGGCGCCCAGTTTGCCGTAGCGCTCGTAAACGTATTGAATTGCCTGCTCGCGTTTATCTCCGCTCGGCAAATCGAGATCGATGTCGGGCCACTCGCCTCTCTCTTCCGAAAGAAAACGTTCAAACAAAAGATCCATGCCGATCGGATCGACGGCGGTGATTCCGAGGGAATAACAGACGGCGCTGTTTGCCGCCGACCCGCGTCCCTGAACCAGAATTCCATTGCGATTGCAAAACCTGACGATGTCCCAAACGATCAGGAAATAACCTTCCAGCTTGAGTTTTTCAATCAGGGCCAGCTCGCGTTCGAGTTGCGGCCGTGCCCGTTCGTAAGTGGGCATGCCGTGCGTGCCGGTGTAGCGTCCCCGCGCGCCTTCTTCCGTGCGCTTGCGCAGAAAGGACGTCATCGTTTCGCCGCGCGGCACTGGATACTTGGGAAACTCATAACCGAGATCTTCGAGCGTAAACTTCAATCGCGACGAGAGCTCGACAGTATTGGCAATCGCTTCCGGAAGATCCGCGAAGAGTTGCTCCATCGTCGCGCCTGACTTCAGATATCGTTCTGAATTTTGTGCGAGTAGACGTCCGGCAGTTTCCAGTCGCACATGATTACGAATGCAGGTGAAGACGTCAGCCACTTCCCGGCGCGAGCGTGTCGCATAAGAAACACCGTTAGTGGCGAGTAAGGGCAAATGGTTGCGCCTGGCAAGCTCGATCACCAGGTGGTTGCGAGCTTCCTCCTCGCGATCGAGATGTCGTTGCAGTTCTGCATACACATTTTTTTTGCCAAACAGTTCAACGAGCCAATCGATCTCACGCTGTGCCTTTGTTGGGTTATCGGGATCTCTGGGATGGATGGCAGTGGCCAGTGGTCCATCAAAGCTGCCGGTCAAACAGACCAAGCCTTTGGCGTGTGTAGCTAACTCGTCAGACGTGACTATGCATTCCCCGGGCTTTGCGTGTTTCGGCACACGCAACTTCATCAGCGTGATGAGTCGACAAAGATTTTGATAACCGGTGCGGTTACGCACGAGAACGGGAACGGAGCAGACGCCTCGTGCACCTGGTTTTTGAACGCTTATCTCGGCCCCAATATGAGCCTTGATGCCGCTCCTTTTTGCAGAGAGGTGAAATCGTGGTGCGCCATAAACTCCATCGCGATCGAGCAAAGCCATCGCCGGCATTTCCAGCTCAAGACCGGCAGCAATCAACTCTTCAGGCACCGAAGCGCCCTCAAGAAAACTAAAAGCCGACCGCGCATGTAGCTCAACAAAAGTCATCCACAGATTACACAGATAAAAACAAACAATTAAAGAAAGAAAATATCTGTGTAATCTGTGGATGGCTTTTGTGGCTAGTCATAATTTCCTTCGACGAACCAGTGCTCTGTGGCGAGTTCGCGATAGATGCGATAGAGAGTTCGGTGGCCCTGGCGCTCGAGTGTCACGTCCCATTCGTCTCGCGCCCAACCATCGTCACGCCACCAATCACCGGTTGTTCTCCATGGACCAGCCAGCGCGACGACTCTTCCGTAGACACTGCGCTGCTTGCCCCAGGCACTGATCTGCGTGGGCCAACCTTGATCGGCTTCGACAATGGCCTTCAGTGGCGGACGGTAGCGACGAAAGCCGAGGCATTGCTGATTGCCAATTACCGCTTGCCGCCTGGCTTTAGTCTGCAACGTGAAGCGTTTCATGCTGAACGCGTCGGGGCGGTGCGTGTCGAGCAACTCGGGTGAACCGACATTTTGCTCGCCTACGAGTTTTGCGAGTCTCGCGAGCGTCAGTTCCAGCTTGTCGGGCGCCGGCGCAAGCGGCACAAACAGTCCGTTCTGCAACACGCGCGGTTTCACCGGTTCGCAGGCAAGTGCAACTGACGTGACGGCCGCTGCGGGTGGATGCATTTCCGTGTCGAGCAACAACAACTTCAGAAACACTTTGTGATCGCGCATCGGGTGAGGCAAAGACAATTTGCGTTCGTGTGTGGTTTGATTTTCCAGTTGCAGGGTCACGGACAGCTCATTCGTCGCGAGGGCGTAAGCATTCAGAGCGGCGCAGAGTTGATGCAACAAGCGCGCAAAAATAAATGAGAGCGGCTCGAGTTCACTAAGCGCGTGATCGAGTTCGATCGAATTTGCAAAAACAGGCGGCGGTTGTTTGACCTGTAGATGGCGCTCAGTTTTACCGGCAGCGAGTTGTTGAAGTTTTATTCCCTCTTGTCCCAGGCGCTCGGAAACGCCCGTAATTGGGAGCGCGGCAAAGTCGGCAAAAGTGCGAATGCCCCAGAGCCGGAGTGTTTCCAGGATCTGATCGGCGACTTTTCTCTCGACCTTAACCAGCGAGTAGTCGAGGCGATCGAGAGGAAAGTCTCCAAGGCAAGTCAGCTCCTCGCCCGGAGAGACGAAAGTTATACCTTTGAGGTGAGTGGCGGCATGGATTGCGGCATCCGGATTTGCAGCTAAGGCCACGTTGACCGCAGTTTCCGCACGCTGAACGACTTCCCTCGCGAGTTGGTAAGGAGAGCCAAATAACAACTCGCACCCTTCAACATCGATTACAACCGTCCCCTTCCCGATCTCTTCCACGATGGGTGAAAAGCCGTAAGCGAATTCCACTAAAGAAACATCAACCGGCGAATGGATACAGACAAACATATATTTCGAAAATTAGCGAAAATCTTAGAAAATGAATCCGTCACATCTGTGCCGCTATAAATTGACTGTCATTGCGCGAGGGATAAAGCGGACGCTGACGATTCACCCGAATCGCGTTGTGACGAAGGAGCTTTCCACGCGACCACTCTGCGACTCCGTTCAACTCGAGCGTTACCGCGGCGCACGAGCGAGTGCATGCTTCTTCAGAAATTACCGCCAGCACTGTCGGTTTATCTTCGACGGTGCGACGAAAGCGATACCACCACGAAGAGATAATCCGGCGCGCGTCCTTTCCTGCCACATCCCCTAAGTCGAGGATCACCAACCCAAAGCCGCCTGCATGTAACAACAGATCCGCAGCCTTAAAAGCGTTCTCGAGATCGCCGGCACAACGAACCCACAGCAGTCGATCGAAATCCACGCCGGCCGCCGTAGCCGCCGTCGGCGCAAACACATCATTCGTATCCACGAGAGCACATGTCTCTTCATGCCTGGTTGCATAAGCAAGCATGGAATACATCAGGCTGGTGCGTCCTGATGATGCCGGTCCAAAAAACTCGCTAATGGCCCCACGCGGCAGGCCACCGGTTAAGACGTCAATCTCACTGACACCGGTGGAAAGTGTTTCGACAACAGCCTTTTCATGAACTCTAAAGGCGTCGCCAAAACGACTGGCCAAATTGGCTTCGAGCTCTGTTTTTGAGAGTGCAGCTTTCATGATTAAGTTAACGTTTCTCTGCATCCTCGCCATATAGGTCCTATATGTTGTCTTACAGGACCATGCCGAAAAAATCCTTCAAAAGCCCAGCAGAAGAACTAATTCCACCGCGCCCGACGCTTTCGTCGCTCAAAAACGCCGCCGCTGACTGCCATGCCTGCGACCTCTGGAAAACCGGGACGCAGACCGTTTTTGGTGAAGGGGCCAAACGAGTAAAGGTCATGTTTGTGGGCGAACAGCCGGGCAACGAAGAAGATCTTTCAGGCAGACCTTTCGTCGGTCCTGCTGGTCGTTTGCTGGACGATGCACTGGATGCAGCAGGCATCGATCGCAAACAGACCTATGTCACCAATGTTGTCAAACATTTCAAATGGGAACCGCGCGGCAAACGCCGCATCCACAAGAAACCAAACTCCCTCGAGATCGCTTCCTGCCGTCCCTGGCTTGAAGCCGAAATCGCGCTCATCAAACCCGACGTAATCGTTGCGCTCGGCGCCACCGCCGCCCAGTCGTTGCTCGGACCTCAATTTCGCGTCACCAAACAACGCGGCGAATTCATTCCTTCAACTCTTGCTCCCTATCTCATGGCTACGGTCCACCCTTCCTCAATTCTTCGTGCTCCTGACGACGAAACCCGACACCTCGAGTTACGACTTTTCATCGACGACCTCAAAAAACTCGCGAAAGTAATCAAGTAGATCCTCCCGCGCCGTGGCTTTAGCCCGGTGGTGGTGTTCAGTCGCCCTATCCAGAAGCGATTCAAAATCCGGACGTTGAGGGGCCAACTGATCACCGGGCTAGAGTTACGGCGCGCGACGGCGAACCGAGGCAGTAATGGTCTCCCCCGCATCACTACGCCCGGTTCTAAAAAACTACTTGACGTCGCGCTTCATATGTTCGAGAATGTTCGCTCAATTTTCGGTTGTCAACGAAAATTTATTCTGGGCGGCAAGAGGGAGAAGTAGTTATGCCAGTAACGGCAAAACAAAAAAGAATCTTTGAATTCATCCGGCGCTATATCGAATCGAACCAGGAGGCACCCACCATCGCGGAGATAGGCCGGCAATTTCAGATGAGGTCGTCTGCCAGCGTTCACGCTGTGATCACGGCTCTGGAGCGAGAAGGGTTAATCAAACGCATTCCCAACGTTAGTCGGGGAATCCAAATCGTTGAACAAAAAGAGGGTGAGGGCGGCGGCGAAGGAGACAATGAAATCCCTTTACTGGGAACCGTGGCTGCGGGCCAGCCGATTGAGGCAATTCTCAGCCACGACACGATCTCCGTACCTAAAGACATGCAGGGACACGGACGTACATTTGCCCTGCGCGTACGCGGCGAATCGATGATTGACGAAAACATCCAGGATGGCGACATCATCATCGTCTCGTCGCAAAAAACTGCCGAGAACGGACAGATGGTAGTTGCGCTTATCGATGGCAACTACGCCACAGTGAAAAAGTTTTACCGCGAGCCGGAGTTTATTCGACTCGAACCTGCCAACCCGCAGTTCAAGCCGATCTTTATCAAGACTCCGGAAAGAATTCAGATCCAGGGTGTGGTGAGAGGTTTGATTCGCAGGTTTGATCTGTAAAGAGGTAGGGTTAGATATGTCGAGCGTACCAGTGAGTGAGATTGAGTTTCTTGGGTTTGCCCTCGGTGACTGTACCGTCGACCTGGACCAAACCTCGGCGAAGTATCTGAGAGTCGTGCATGGTACGGCGCTGGAACTCGCAATCCACAATCAGTTTGGCGCCGAATTCGGCGGCTTCTGGTTGCTGTCTCCTCAAATCACTCAACTACGCCGTCTCCCCGAGTATTACTCCCCGGAAGAAGCATCACTCGTCGAATTCGCAATCGAAGCCTATCTCGCAGCTCAGATCCGCGAGTTTAGCTTCTAAGCAACGCCGGAAGATGTAGTAACGACTTCGCTACGTTCTTTCTTTTTATCTTTGCGGACGACGATAAAGCCGATCCCGAGTATGATCATTGCTCCGCCGGCGAGAGTGCGCCAGCCGAACTCTTCGTCGAGGACGAGCATGCCGAGAATAACTGCGACTACGGGTGTCACTAACGCAATCAACATCGATTTAGTGACGTCCATGTTGAGCACTAGCCAGTAGTAAAGTAAAAACGCGATCACTGAGCCGACGATGGCCAGGTACAGCATTGCCATCACGGCGATCGGCGTCCAGCGAAGTTGAAAAGGATTTCCCTCCAGCGGAATACCGACTGCCAATAGCAACAAGAGACCAAAGAACATTTGACCGGCGCTGAGCACTGCCGGATTCAGATGTTTTCCGTACGCCTTCACCAGCACATTCGAATAAGCCGCAAACATGGCACTCAAAATCAACGCCACACAACCCGCAAGCGCTCGACTGCCCGCCACTGTAAGTTGATTCGAAAAAACCACGCCCACACCAAACACACCCAGCACAACGCCAAAGATCCTGGTCCAACTCAAACGCTCAGCCGGCAAATGAAAATGCGCAAAGACGAGTCCGAACGCGGGCAGCGTTGCTTGTAACAACGCTGCGAGACCGGAAGTAATGTACTGCTCACCCCAGAACACGAGGCCGTAGTTGAACCCAAACGAAAGAATTCCGCTGATCGCGAGCAGAACCCAGTCGTTACGCGCTCGCGGCAGCGGAATTCGTCGAATGCGAATTAAGCAAAAAAGAATGGCGCAGGCGATTACGAATCTGATGCCTGCGAAAGTGATGGGCGGCAGGTCAGCCAGACCCAGCTTGATAAACAGCCAGGTCGAGCCCCAGATTCCACAGAGGATTAACCAGACAAGACGCGCTTTCATTGCCGATCACTAAATCCATCCACAGATTTCGCAGAAGAATTCTGTGTAATCTGTGGATGGTTGTTCATAATCGGCAATCTCTTACCCGTGTGGTTGCGTTTTGATAATCGCGAACGCAGCACCTTGCGGATCGCTCAGGATTGCAAAACGTCCAACCCCTGGAATGTCGTCGGCCGGCCTCATGACTTGTGCGCCGAGTTCAGTGGCCTTTTGCACCGCGGCATCAGCGTCATCGACTGAAAAGTAAACCAGCCAGTGTGGTGGAACGGGGCCCTGTTCCGGCATGAGCTTGTAGGCGCCACCAATTCCCGCATCGTCATTCAGGAAGAGGGTGTAGGGGGTGGGACCATCGCCAAAAGGCTGTGTGGTCCAGCCAAATACGTTCGAATAAAACTCACTGGCTTTTTCCGGATCGTTTGTGCCGAGCTCGCTCCAACTGGCAGCACCGGGCACGCCCCAGACACCTGATCCTTTGTGTTCCAAAGGTTGCCAGACTGCAAAAACGGCATCGGTCGGGTCTTTAATAATAGCCATTCGCCCATGCGTAGCGACATCGAATGGTCCATTAATGATAGTCGCGCCTTCGGCCTTCGCTTTTTCAACCTTCTCATCTGTATTGGTAACCGCGACATAAGTCATCCAGTTTGGAGGAACTCCCTGCTCAACCATGTCGGGCATTAACGTGTAAAGCCCACCGACATCTTTGCCGTCGAGTTTTAGCATCGTGTAAACCATGTCTGGGCCCATCGGGTTGTCTTGTGTTTCCCAGCCGAAGAGTTGTGTGTAAAAACTTTTCGCGGCATCGCTATCGCTGGTGGCGAGTTCCACCCAACAAAAATTTCCGGGCTTGATCTCGGGAGTCTCCTGCATTCTTGCTTCGGTCATTTCAATTAATCCCTCCTATCGTCGGACAAGTACATTGAGGCGCTTTTCAGCGACGTGGAAAACGGGGAGAAACTTTTTCTGTTTTTGGAAAGCGGTAATTTATCACGTTCGAGTACAGCAAGAAAGGCAAGAAGAAAAGCCACAGATATTCGGGTGAACACATATAAAACCAATCTGTGTAATCCGTGAAATCTGTGGCTTACTTTTCTTTAAAACGAAATGCGCTGCTCCCAGCAAGCTGAAAGCAGCGCAATCCGTTTTCCTACAGTTTGCCGAAGCTCCCTATAGGATGGCAACACGAGCATGTACACACTCTAGTCGCCAATTTGTATCCCGATGACCAACTGGCGGTCAGCCAATCGCCGGTCAGCACTCGAATCAGTTTCCCAATCCTCGCGTTCCGAAGAACACGGTGCCTTTAGGTTTTTGTTGTGGTGGCTTTTCCTCCACCGCCGGTTACGATCCGGCAACGAAGCTCAACTTTCGTTGAGCCGCTTTGCTCCCATCGGCGGGTCCTTGCCTCCGGGTGCCATTCGTTTTTATTCGAATGGCTCGAGAAAGTCTCGCAACCTTCTCTAGCTGAGCCTTTCGGCTCCGATTAGGGCGTCAATAGAATCAACAGCCGCCTGTCTCTTCTCTCTCTCGGGCGTCACCGCCCGATTGCCGATCCCTTTCTCGGTCTCGAAGGCCGCAACCCTCGCGACAGGGAGAGTTATACTCCTACACTGTTTTTAGATCAAATTTTTGTGTGTTTTATTTTTTGATCTTCAACGCTGCAAATATTTTCTTTTGCACTTCCTCCATTTCCTCAACGCTTTTGTATTTCGTGCGCGGCCAGAAAAATCCTTTCAGACCATCTTTTCTGCGACGCGGCACTACGTGAACATGCAAATGAGGCACGCTTTGACTGACGCGATTATTCATCGCGACAAAAGTTCCTTCAGCATCCATTGCGGCTTCGACTGCACGCGCGAGTATTTGCGCGGCCTCAAAATAAGGCGCAACAAGTTTTGTTGGTAGATCGCCGAGTGTTTCTACGTGTTGACGCGGCACCAGCAACGTATGTCCCGGAAACAAAGGACGATGATCGAGAAACGCCACCGCGTTATCGTCTTCGTAAACCACCGTTGCCGGCAGTTCACCAGACACAATTCGACAAAACAGACAGTCGTCAGCCATAAAAATCCGTTCTCAATCCACATTATCCGTGGTCAAAACCTGGTCTAATGAAATCGCGCGCCTTCGGAAAACACGTTTCAAGCCGCCGGCGCAATCGATCGAGCTGCAATATCAAAGGCACGATCGATTTTTCGCGTTCCGGCAACGATAACTGCATCATTCGCCAGGCTGCAATAGATCGGTCGATCCCGATCAGTGCCACCTTCGCTGAACCATCCGAATCCTTCGGAAGTTCGTCGCCAAGTTCTTCCTTCAGTCCCGAAAGCGCCCGTATCGTCTTAACTGCGATTTGATACTGATACCACTGGACCACTTCGCGTGCTTCCTCCAGTGTTTCCGTGCTGCTGATTTCGATTGTTTGATCAAACTCGCGAAACCAGTCGCTGGCAGCATTTGCATACTTCTTTCCCGCTCTCGTCAACGGATGATTATCGACGAGCTGTCGTTTGCGTTTAGAGCGACCATCGTCTTCTTCGCATGGTGCAGCTAGATCGACGCCGGCATTGATGGCCCACTCGCTAATCATCTCGCGCGTATCCTGGAAGATCTTACCGAGTTTCTTCCAGAATGCTTCATTACGCATGTCATGGTTCTCGAACATGTCGTTGTCTTCCTGCTCGGTTGCATAGACCAGACAACGTGAGGTTAAAGGACACCGTTCACACCAACGATCGCAATAGTTGTAGACGCCTGAGATCAGATCAGGATTATTGGCGAGCTCGGTGAGGGTTCTTCGTCGCATTGATTTGTCTCCTTGATGAGGATTAAGG
>DATEIS010000656.1:0-13157 GCA_035278765.1 Pyrinomonadaceae bacterium
GGTCCAGCGCGAGAGCATGTTGCCGGCCATGTGTTTCATGATCACGGCGACGCTGTTTGATTCCTCATCGAGAGTTACAAAAAACTCTTCATCTTGCAATTGCGCAATCGCTTTTTCGGCGAGCTTCTTGTAGGCGCGAAACGCTTTGAGCGCGTCTTCGAAATAGTTCTGAACGATAGCTTCACTCGACATATCAATTTCCTTAAAGATTACTCCCGCAGCGGCGCAGCGAAAGATCTCACGTCGCGCCGTGGCGCCGTTGCGGGAGTAATTCTTTCACAAGCTCACCGCGTACTATGGATCGCTGTTCTCCATTTTGCATATCCTTCAGCGCGACTAACCCGTTAGCTTGCTCCTCTTCTCCAAGGACCGCGACAAACGGAATGCGGAGCGACGACGCATACTTAAACTGTTTCCCGAGTTTGTCAGCCTCGGGATACAAATCAACCCGCAAGCCTGCGGCGCGGAGTTCCTGCGCTAACTTAATAGACTCCCCCACACTCTCTTTATTCCAGATCGTGACCATCACGTCTGCCGGCGAAGAACCCAGCCACGCAGGAAACATGTTTCGCTCGTTCATCACGACTAAAATTCTTTCGAGACCCAAAGAGAACCCACACGCCGGCACTTCCTGACCCAAAAACATCCCCACCAGATTATCGTAACGCCCGCCACCGCCAAGACTGCCCGCGAGATCCTTCACATTGATCTCCATGATCGCGCCGGTGTAGTACGACAGCCCGCGCGCGAGACTCGGATCGATCTTGATTCGCTGCGCAATACCCATCGCATCCGCAAACTCAATTATCGACAACAGCTCATCAACACCCTTTGCGCCAAGTTCATTGTCTTTCACAAACTCAACAATCCGACCAAGCACAGCCTTACTAAATGCTTGTTGAGCGTTATCTTCAGCCGCGATCTCTGCCGCATGTTCGAGAGAACTGAGATCAGAAAAGAACCGAAGCAATCTCTCGCCAGCTACTTCATCAATCTCGCGTGCAGCAAACTCTTTTTTGACGCCGTCACCGCCGATCTTATCCAGCTTGTCCAACGCGATCAGCGCCGCCTCGTGCTTGTTCAACGCAACTCCCGCAATTCCGAGAATACCTGTCAAAACTTTGCGGTGATTGAGTCGCACACAAAAGTCGTTGAAGCCCAGCTTCACTAAAACTTCACTCGCTGCGGCACAAATCTCAGCTTCGACCAACATTGACTGTGACCCAAGCACGTCAACATCACACTGGTAAAACTCACGAAAGCGTCCGCGCGCAGGCCGGTCCGCTCGCCACACCGGTTGAATCTGATAACGCTTGAAAAACTTCGGCAGCTTGTCGCGATACTCCGCCACCACGCGCGCCAGTGGAACAGTCAGGTCATATCTCAACGCGAGATCCGCCTCGCCCGTTCCTTCATGAACACCACGCTTTAGTATTTTGAAGATGAGTTGGTTCCCTTCTTCTCCATACTTACCCGTTAACGTTTCGATATTCTCGACGGCCGGCGTCTCGAGCGGCTCAAAACCATATCGCTCATACACGTCTTTGATCACACCGATGACGTAATCGCGTTTGCGAACGTCTTCGGGTAGAAAGTCGCGCATGCCGCGCGCTGGTTGTGTCTTTGCGGAAGGCATTTACTTAAAAACGGAAAACCCGGCGTAGATCACAAACTGATTCAGGCCGCGGTTTGAACCCTGTCGATCACCGTTTGAGATGTGATGAAATCTCACCCCAATGTTCACCGCACGTCGATCAGAAGTAAAGATGCGCACGCCGCCACCGGCTTCACCAACCCATGCGAATCTTCCGGCATCCTCAATCGGCACTGATTTGTTGAAATACAAGAACCCGCCGTTGACGTGCGCGTATGGATGCACTTTGCTGCCGTTCGCGAAATCGAGTTGCAAACCCAGCGGCGTGAATCCTGCGCCGTATGCAGTTTCACGACGAAACGTAGTACCACCCGGAGTGACTGTGCGCGACACGATTGTGCCAGTTGCCACTGCAACCGGGACCACGTCGAGCGTGTATTGCAACGCGAGACTGTCGTTCGCCGCTAATGTGCGTCCGTAACGAAGTGCAGCGACAAAAAATTTGCGATCGTCGGCTTCGTCTTCATGCAGTCCACCAAAGATCGTCGAGGCTTTCGGCGATCCTCCAGCCCAAAAACCCCATTCATTATCTCCTTGCTTGAGAGTAAACGGGTTGTCGTCATTTTGTGCGACCGCAGGCGCGCAGACGCACAAAGTTATCAAGGCAAGCATTAACCAACGTGTCATTTAAGATTCCCTTTTTTCCGTTTTTCTTTACTGCGTCTCTTGTCGATATTCGTGGGTGTACTCAACGTAATTCTTCCAAAACACTTCCAAACCGGCGACTTCCTCGTCTGTCAGTTCCCGTTTCACCTTCGCCGGAAATCCCATCACGAGGGATCGCGGCGGAATGATTGTGCCCGGACTAACAAGTGAGCCCGCCGCTACCAGCGACATCGTGCCGATGCGAACGTCGTCAAGCAAGATCGATCCGATTCCGATCAAGCAGCCGCGCTCGACGTAACATCCGTGAAGCGTAACACTATGGCCCACCGTCACTTCAGCTTCAAGAATAGTCGGATGTGAACCGTTCCGGACGTGTATCACAGAATTATCCTGAACGTTGGAGCGGTCGCCGATGCGAATGTAATGAATATCACCGCGGACGGTGCAGTTGCACCAAATCGAGGCCTCTTCTCCGAGATGTACGTCGCCTATTACCTGGGCACTGGGTTCAACATACGCGGTCGGGTGAATCTGCGGGTGAACCCCACGGAACGGTCTAATCATGATTTTCCGAAGATAGTAACATAGACACCCGTATGCTAAATTGAGCCCATGACCCGAGCGGTAGTTTTTCTCCTCTTACTAACAGCCACCGTTCTGATGGCGACGTCGTGTACGGGCTCATTATTTAAGGTAAAGCCCGTCAACGAACTGCCGCCGCTGCCGTCGAACACGCGTAGCGCGGATGCGGGCGGCGTGACGGTTCGCGTGGCTCCCCTACTCACTGACGAAGAGAGCCAGGAATTATTTGAGGCCAATCTTCCGCTCAGCGGTGTCCTGGCGTTACGAGTGGAAATGGCATTTCAGAGCGGCGTGCCGGTGGAGATAAAACGAGCGAGATTTCGTTTGCGTGACGGTCAAAACCGCGAATGGAAAATACTTTCGGCAAAGAGTGCTGTCTCGCGAATCATGAAAGCGAATGGCGTATTTGCCTACAATCCAAACTCACGCAAACAGTTTGAGAACGAGATGAACGCTTACGCTATCGATCTGAAAACGCCGCTCTCATCCGGCGACTCGCGCCGGCACGGCTTTCTCTTCTTCCAAACTCCCGATAAGCTGCCAGTGCAGTCGGGCCAACAATTCACTCTGACAGTCGAGCGTCTGCCACAACCAGCAACAATCACCATTAATTAAAAAGGCACACAAAGCACAGACTGTTCTGTGCCCTATGTGCCTTTTGTGCTTTATGTGCCTTTTTGTGGCTAACCTCTTGGACCAGTGGCCCTCACGGTTATTTCCGTTCCGGCAGTCAGATCAAGATCGTTACGACCCTGAACGTAGACCGATCCGGCGCCAGCACCAGCACCAATCACAGCACCAATTGCCGCGCCTTTACCACCTCCGGCAATCGCGCCAATGATGGCACCGACCGCAGTACCGATCGCTGTGCGAGTGACAGTCTTGTTGGTTTGGTCGCTTTCGCGCACCGCACCTTCATTGTCGACTCGAACAACCTCGCCAGTCGGCATACGAACCGTCTCGAGAATACCGGCGAAGCGATAGCTTCGACCGTCTCGCATACGAATCGTATCGAAGTCGAGAGTCATCTCGGAACGACCGGTGATTCGGCCGCCACGGCTGAGGCTCGACACAACGCCTTCAATTGTCGCGCCGTCATACTGGCCCGGTGAACGAACAGTCATCGTGAAGCGCTCACCTTCGCGAACGTTCTGCGTTGATAGATCGTTGTTAAGCACCGCTACGATCGACGTCCCGTTTGGAACAATGAACGTTCCATTCGGATTCGGTTCGCCAACAGCGATACCACCCTCACGATTCGTGTCGTAGATGTTCAACTGGGCCACGTCAGAAGTCCGATCGTAGTAAGTCCTGACCATGACTGGCTGATTGACGCGATCACTGTAAAGCGTACGCGTTACCAGCAGCTCACGACCGTCGGCTGACGGATCGAAACTCACTGTGAAATCGTTTGCACGCTCGCCAGTGCGAGTAATCGTCAACGTGTCGCCGGACAGACTCGAGCGGACACGAACTGAGCGACCACCGTTGGTTGTCTCAACCTGTTCGCGACCGTCGGCAACGAAGTTGATCTGCGGTGCACGGGTGGACGCGATTGTTATCGAATTTCCGCGACGATCGATCGCAAGCATCTGCGGCGGATCGAGTCGACGCAGCAGTGAGTCGTAAACTCGCTGGCGCTCTGCGAGCGATAGATTTCTCGTTGCATCGTCGACAGCCCTGCGCACGTCGTCACCACGACTCGCATTAAGACGGAACGTTCCGTTCAAATCCCGTCTGTTGCCATATCCACCGCCGCCGGTGTTGCCATCGGGAATTGTGGACCAGTTCCAGGCGATATTGAATGCACTCGCGAGCTGATCGAGATCAGGCCGCAGTGTGCTCCAACTGTTTTCCGTCTGATAGGACAACTGGCGATCGGTAATGAAGCGGTTCAGGAACGCCGCACGGTCCAGAACGTTGCGAGCATCAGAAGAACTCGACTGCCGGCTGTTCACGCGACTGCGCAGTTGCGTCAAAGCCGTTTCGAAGTCACTTACCTGGCGTCGCACTTCATCGACTGAATAGCGATCGTTGTAGCTGCCGCGATTCAGATCCTGGCGCAGGTTGCGAGTGAAAGTGGTTGAGCGAAGGTTGAGACGGTCTACCAGTTGGCGCATCTGGAAGTCGTTCAGGCTGTAATCGTTGTTACCGCCTCCGCCAACGCTGCCGGAATTCCACGGCACGTTGAGATTGTAAAGACTCGCGAGTTGATCGAGGTCAGTACGAATTGCCTGCCACTCGCGCCGCGAGCCGGCGCCAAGACGATTGGCGGCAAAAAAGTTGTCGATCTGCGCGCCACGGTCCAGCACGGCCTGGGCGTCAGATGTACCTGTGCGTCGCGTGCCGATACGTCGATCGAGTTGATTCAGCGAACTCTCGAAATCAAGGATCAAACGATTGATATCGTCGACGCGATAGTTGTTTCGATCCGCGGCATTTTGAACTGCACGCTGTAGAGAGTCGGTGCGCGTTTGAATCCGTCGCACGACGTCCCGAATGCTTGAGTCGTTGGCGCCGAACTGTGCCATGCCTGTCGTGGCTATGGCGGCGGTCACCAGCGCTAATAGGAAAGTCGTGAAAATTGTTTTTCTGATTTCTCTCATCTCTTCTCCTCCTCCAGACCCGGGGCCTGCGTTTCAAACTTTGTGCCATTCGGGCGGTACTTCAGCTTGGCTGGGTGTATTGCGGGAGAAACCCGGGCGTCGGGACAGGCTGAAAATGATACGTACCGCTGACTCACCTTCAAACATTGCCGAGCAAAATGGCAGTAGTTTGAGGATTTCTAAAGTTAGTATGCAAAAGCCGTAGTCACTGAGGTGGGAAAGTGGAAATTTATGCGCTCAATGGAGGAAAAGGTGAGACTTGGGAGGCGAATGAACCTTTTGGGATGGTGGAAAAGTTTCCCGCAAAGACGCAAAGGCGCAAAGAAGAAGGTGCGACTCTCTTTGCGCCTTTGCGTCTTTGCGGGAAACTTTCCGGCTTTACGGCTCGGGCGGCGCGGGCTTGTCAGTCCCGCGTTCCCGGTTGAACACTGACGACGGCAACCACGACGGCATCGCCTCATCATTCGCGGCTCGCAATCCCATCACCAGCATCACGCCGGCGATAGTACGCGGTCCTGTCCAGTCCCAATCGGGACGCACAACGTCAGTCGGTTGGTGATAATCAGTCTTCGTCCACTTCTTCAGACGATCCATCCATGCTTCCTTCGCACCATCAGGCGCGCCCAGAATCATGATTCCCGGAACCCCTCGCTTCACGAAGAAGTAGTGATCGGAACGATAGAACGACTTCTCTTCCGGCATCGGATCCGGAATTACTTTCAAACCACTTGCTGCGGCGACTTCATTCAACAAAGCTCCCAGTGAAGAATGCTCGGCGCCATAACCAACAAGCACTTTCACTGGTCCATAAACTTCCGTTCCCATTCCATCGAGGTTCAGATCGGCAGCGACTTGTTTGATCTTCCAGGTAGGATTCTTCACCCAGTGATCCGTTCCGTAACCGCCGTATTCCTCTCCCGTCACAGCGAGAAAGATGATTGAACGTCGCGGTTTTGTTTGCGCTTTCGACATCGCTTCAGCAATCGCCAGCATCTCGGCGACACCGAGTGCGTTATCCGCGGCGCCATGGTAAACGCGATTGTCCGCGGAAAGACCGTAAGCATCGTAGTGAGCTGAATAAACCAGTGCTTCCGCTTTCAATTTCGGATCGGAACCCTCGAGCAGTCCGACAACATTGTTGCCAACGCCTTTGCTCTTCTTAAGTTTCACTACGATCGATGCGGTTTCTTTCAGATCTATCGGTGTGAAGTCTTCGCCTTTCGCTTTGGCGAACGCTTCTGCGAGGGTGATTCCCGAGGCAGCAAACAACTTCTCCGCTCCGGCTTCGCTGACGCTTATGAACGGCGGCAGGAATTCCGGCATCTCGTCGCCACTGTCAGGCTCGATTTGGCGTCGCGTTAGGTAATCGGCCATTTCTGCGAACGTGAGGGTCTCAGTGTTCTGGCCGATCATCACAATTCCCGCAGCGCCGCGTGCGATCAGCGAGCGCAACACGTTCACCTGGGCCTGCGCTTTCTTCCATTGCTCCTTGCCGATCTCGGGTGGAGGTCCGTCACGCAGTACGACGATCTTTCCGCGCACGTCGAGTCCGGCCAGATCGTTTCGCTTAAGGAAAGGAAGCGAGACTCCGTAACCGACGAAGTAGATCTTAGTGTTGACGTTTTCGTCGCCACTGTACGGCGGCATCACGAAGAACTCCGAGCCCATCTTGAGGCTTTGATTGCCCATGGTGAACGCGGTTTGCGGTAGAAACTGCGTCTCTCGGAACTTGATTGGTTGCAGATAAGAGTTATTTGCACCGAGTGGCTTCAGTCCGAGTTTTGCAAAACGATCGGCGATCCAGGCTGCGGCTTTGTCGCCACCCGGTTGCGCTGTTCCACGACCTTGCATTTCGTCTGCAGCGAGCGCGTTGACTGTTTCTTTGATGGTTGCGAGGCTGAGGCTATCGACAAGTTGCTGCTCGGTGGTTGAGAGCGCGCGAGTCGCTGCCGGCGCCATCGCCTGCGTCCAACCAAACGCAGTTGAGGTGACGAGCAGAATTGCGAGTACGACTGAAAGATATTTCTTCTGATACTTCACTTCTTTTAATCCTTCAATGACGAAAATGGGGCGGCCACGGAGGGCCGCCCCTACAGATATTTATTAGCAGAATATGAGTCAGCCTGTCGATCCAAATCCACCGGCGCCACGCGCAGTCTCGTCGAGATCCGTCGCCCACTCAGCTTCCGGTGTGATGATCTGCTCGACGATCAACTGACAGATCTTACTCCCGGCAGGCAGGTATAACGTTTCGTCGCCAGTGTTATAGAGCAAACAACAAACCTCACCACGATAATCAGAATCGATCACCCCCGCCAGCACATCCAACCCATTCTTCGCCGCCAACCCAGATCTCGGCGCCACCCGCCCATAAAACCCCTGCGGTATCGCCACCGCCAACCCCGTCCTGGCCATCACTCTTTGTTTGGGCTGTATGTTGAGCTCCTCAATCGAACAAACATCCAACCCCGCCGCCAGCACACTCCCCCGCTTCGGAAGTACGGCCCGCGGATCCAATTGTTTGAAGCGAAGTGCGTTCAGTGTGGTAATCATTCACCTTTTGAATGATCGTTCTCGATGGTTAAACCATCCTTGAAGAGGCTGATATTACCATGACCGCAGAACATCTTCGCTTGATTGAAATGTTTTATTCCTTGTAGCCATATCGTGTAACAAAGGCATCCTTAAGATCTGAAAACCTAACATCGAGGTGTTTAGATAGTGAGCGAACTTGAACAGAAATATAAAACGGCCCTTGAGACCATAGCAGGTGGCGGGTCCTGGGAAACGCTACTGGCAACGGCGGCACTGGAGAAGAAATCTCACTCGGGCGCTAAGGCAGTCCTGGCATTTATGCGAAACAATCTGGCAGCAATTGCCAGCCTTGTTATTGCGTTATCCGGGGTTAGTTTTGGAATACTTCAATACGTGAATAGCAGGTCGCAGGACAAACACAATACCAAGATCGCGAGAGTTGAGGTCATCCAGAAACTCATTCCTACTCTAACAAACGAGAACCCGAATGTACGAAGATATGCTTTAGCTGCTTTGCTAGCGCTCTACCCTGCTCAGGACGGTACACCCGATGCAGAAACAAAAGAACTTCAGGCTTTGGGAAGTAGTATTGGGGGTATCTCCGATGTTGAAACTCTGGAAGTTTTTGGTCGAAGATTAAATGATTTCAACTTGATGAAAAGAGCAGCGGAGATCTACACGAGTCGTGCCCAATTCAACAGGTATGAAGCAGCAAAGAAAGAAACAGAGAAAAAGTACGACGAGGCAACGCCTTATTACAAAGCGGCTTGGGAAGATATCCAAAGAGCGCAAGCACTGGACTCTCAAGCCGCCAATACGTTGTATGAATCGGGTCGGTTATTAATGGACTACCGCCAAGACTATAATTCCGCTCGATCGAATTTCGAGCAGATCATTAAGCTCATTGAACAGAATCAGTGGCCCAAAGACGAACATATCTATTTGGGATCTTATCTGAATCGAACACGCTGTTTGTATCTTCCTCATAAACAAGTAAACGCACAGGTTTGCGATTACTACAGTAGGGCCAAGTCGAAATATCAGGAAATGCAAATTGCTCTTGATATCCAACAAGAGGATCTTGAAGAAATTGAAAAGGGGTGTTCTCAGAAATAGTCTTCCACAACTGTCTGGTTCACTCAGTATTACTTCAAATCTGGCCCAAATTACATCTTCGGCAGTGTGACGCCGCGCTGTCCCTGGTATTTGCCACCGCGATCCTTGTAGGAGGTTTCGCAGACGTCGTCGTCGTCGGATTCGAAGAAGATCACCTGGGCGACGCCTTCGTTGGCGTAGATCTTTGCGGGCAAAGGTGTGGTGTTTGAGAATTCGAGGGTGACGTAGCCTTCCCATTCGGGTTCAAACGGCGTCACGTTCACGAGTATGCCGCAACGCGCGTAGGTGCTTTTGCCGAGACAGATGGTGAGCACGTTGCGTGGGATGCGGAAGTACTCGACGGTGCGCGCGAGCGCGAAACTGTTTGGCGGAATGATTACTGAGTCGCCTTTGATGTCGACGAAGTTCTTCTCGTCAAACTCTTTTGGATCCACGATGGTGCTGTTGATGTTGGTGAAGAGTTTGAATTCGTCTGCGCAGCGAATGTCGTAACCATAACTCGACGTTCCGTAGGAGACGATTCGCTTGCCATCAACGAGCTTAACCTGCCCCGGCTCGTACGGATCGATCATCCGGTACTCCTCGGCCATTCTGCGGATCCATTTGTCTGATTTGATGCTCATTTATGCTTCGTATTTGAGTTGGAAGTAGAAGAAAACTGAACCCGATTCGTCCCGTAGGGACGACATGTTTATAGCTTTCAATTCAACAAACCTTCTCGCTCCGTTAGGAGCGAAATGTAACAACATCGCGCTCCTATGGAGCGCAGCCAATTCTTAATAGAACGATACTATGTACATCTCGTCCCTAACGGGACGAATCAAAACAGTCGGTCATTCTAGACTTTCAAAGAACAAAGCACCAAACACCAGGTCCAAAATAAAACAGAGCTACTGCGACGCTTTCCTGATGTTCACCGTTCCATCGCCGACCGTGAACTTGAACGACGCGCCACCGGCGCCGGCGCGGGCGCGGACGGTGCGTTCTGTGAGGCCGGGTTTTTCGCGAGAGGTCAGTCCTTCGAAGGTGTTGACGATCTTGCCGGTGCGCAGGATGTCGGCGTCGATGTCGCCACTGAAGCCGGGCTGGAGGTCGACGTTGATAGTTCCGGAAGCGATGCGAATGTCTGCGCCCGCGCCGCGCCAGGTTCGTGCTGGAATTACAAACGTTATCGAGCCGGCGGTGACAGTTGTCTGAACAGTGCCGCCAGTGAGTGTGAGTGCGGTGTCACTTTCAGTCGCGGTAATGCGCATCCCGCCTTCAACGCCTGAAAGCTTAACTTCGCCGTGACCGGCGTTCACTTCAAGATCAGTATTCACTGGAACACGCAACCGGTAATCGATCTTCCAGGGCAAATTGAGCAGCTTCTTCGGAAAGTTCTTCGCTGCTTTCTTCATGAAGACGCGATCGTGTGTGCCGGTGGTGAGAATGCTGATGTGATTCAGGTCTTCATCAAAAACAAAAGTGTTCACTTTAGCTAGCTGGTCCAAGTCTGCTTCAGTTGGACCTTTGAGCTCGATATTGGCCGTCAATTCAACTTCATTGCGCTGCCATCCCTCGATTGTGACTGAACCACGCGGCGCAGCGATCAAAGTCACAGTGCCACCATAGGAAAACCGCACTGTCTCACGTCGCGTCGAAGTGCGTGTCAGCAGTTGAATCTCAGGCACGGCTGTCTTCTGCGAATAAACAGGACTGAGGAAAATTAAGAGGACGAAAAGGATTTTCAGTTTACGCATCGAAGCTCATAGTAACAAAAAAGGACGTTGCTTGATCGCAACGTCCTTAACCTGTGCCTTGCCAGTTGAACTGCGAAGCTCACCTTCGCAGAAACGTGATCTGACCACTGAAATTGATGATCGACACAGACGACCGGCCGTCACCGACGTCGCCGACATACTTTCTGCCGTCCTGTGTCTTGAAGTTATTATTCCAGAAATCATTCAACGCGATCTTGCGCGCGGGCGATGCAGCTTCAAGGCGGAAGGCCGAGTTACCCGGAATTCGAATCGTTATGTCGCCCTTGTTTGACTTGAATTCATAAGTGCCACCGCGCGAAAACTCGCCGTCGAAAAATATATTGCCGATAACGTTCTGCGCGATCACGTGCGACGCAGTGACGTTCGTCAACTCGATATCACCTTCAGAAGACACGTGCGCTCGCACCAGACCACTGCGAATATTTGCCACACTAATATTGCCGCGACGCGTTTCGAGATCCACCGATGAATTAACCGGCACCTGTAATTTGAAATTGATATCGCCGATGTCGCCCTTGCCGCGATTGTCGCTCATCACGTCAACCACGAAACTCTCGTTCATTTGTTTAGGAACAACGTGAGCGCCCTTCGATTCAATCGTCGCCGAAAGCCTGATCTCGTCTTTGTTCCACGACTCGACCACGATCGTGCCGGAGATGTTTCTCAACTCGATGCGAACATTCTTTCCCGCCGGATAGCGTTTGGAAAGTTGCTGCTGCGCGTAAACACTGAATGAAGCGGAGGTCAATGCGAGGAGAGCGCCGAGCGCAATAACCCCGGCGCGAACTGACGGCCGCGAGGTTAGAAATCTGGTTTTCATTAACGTGGGGCTCTTACTCACAACAAGTCTCAGGTACTGGGGGAACAACAACTATTACAAATCAGAAAACTCTTTCAGCAGCGAAAGTTTGTCGTTCAACGATTCGTTGAGCATCTGTTCGGAAACCTCATCATGTGGGTTTCGTTTCAACTCGTTGAGTGAATCCGCAACTGCCTGGTCGATAACTTTTAGGTTGCGTTCGAAAGTCTCGCGCATTTCCGGACTCCAGCGAGCCTTATTCAACTCCACGCGCTGGTTCCAGTAATCGATTACCTGGCGGCGTTGCGAAAAACGATCGTTGACGTTCGACACTTCAACTTGCGCCGACGAGGCTTCTACACCATAACCACCCCAACGACGCAGACCCACCACTGTCGCGAGCGAAACCAACAACACAATTGCTACTGCGGAAGCTGCCAATTGGGGTAATGACAGTTCCCAGCTTCGGCCCATCAACCTGTCAAAAAATGAAGTCTGGTGCTGGGTATTCGCCGCAGCGCGGCTCGGCAGCTCGGCTTCGATGGAGTTACGAATGCGCAGCCACAAAGCGTGTTCGTTTGGCGGCACTGCGTACTCTTCTCGCTGAGTGCGGGCAAAACCGACGATCGACGCGAGGTCCTGGCGCACGCTGTCGCAATCCAAACACTGTTTCAGGTGCGTATTAAGTGTGAACTCATCGCGCTGGCTAATCGATCCGTCGATCAGATCCTGGATGAGTTCCTGACATGTCTCGCAGTTCATTGCTTACCACCTTCGTTCTGTCTCATAAAATGCACACAATTCGATCAAAACTTGTCTGACAGAACCTAAACCCGGTTGTCATCAATCAAGGGAAGACTGCGTTTGAAGCCGAAGTTGCAAACCAATTTGTTGGCTCATACCTTCGAGGCTATTCCGCCAGTTTCTGTTGCCTCAAAAGTCCGCGCAATTTCATCCTGGCTTTGTGCAACTGCGACTTCGAAGTCCCTACCGAACATCCAAGCATCCTGGCAATTTCCTCGTGCTCGTGACCTTCGATGTCGTGAAGCGTAAATACCGTTCGATAACCGGGCGGGAGTTGAGCAATGGCTTTATCCAGCGCTATCCGGTCAACTACAGGCATGGAATTAGGGTTTTCCGTGCCTTTTACTATCTGAATCGGCGTTTCGCCATCTTCGGTCGTCGTTTCCATACGCACACCGCGTTTGCGGAAGTGCATCAACACCTGGTTGACGGTGAGACGGTGTAGCCAGGTAGTAAAGGCAGATTCGCCACGGAAACTACCGATCTTTCTAAAGAGCTGAATGAAGACCTCCTGTGCGAGATCTTCTGCTTCCGAGACGTTGCCAGTCATTCTTAGACAGAGCGAGTAGACGCGGCGATTGTGACGCTGGTAAAGCTCCTCGAAAGCAACCATGTCGCCATTGGCGGCTTTCTGCGCCAGCTCAAAGTCTGTCGTTTGCGGTGTCTCGGTTTCGGCTGCGGTCACGTAACGCGTA
>DATEIS010000657.1:0-2467 GCA_035278765.1 Pyrinomonadaceae bacterium
CAGAAAATAGTTCTGATGACCGCTGATTGCTTTCGGCAATCCATACTGTGGTCCAAAGAAGTCGATCGCCGCCGCCTGCCCGTAGTTGTTGCCGAAGATCGCGGTGCGCTGCTGCTCTTCCGGTGTAAGTGAGTGATAGACGCGTGCGACAGCCGCCACCATTCCGGGCCAGGGAAACTCATCAGCGTAATACTGCGGCAAAGTCTCACCAACAAAACTGCGCTCGGTTTTTGGCACTTCAAAAGGAAGGTGCGACTGATAGCGGAGAAACGTTTCGATCGGCAACACAGGCAACACCAGCGGTAATAATGGAACGACACCCAACGCCAACCAGATGAAACAAGCCGGTCTCAAGATTGTTCGCAGCTTCGGGCGGACATTCACTAACCGTTCTGTCGCTACGCCACCTGCGGCGAACAGCATCACATACGCCGGCGCCGAGTAGTAATCTTTTCCATGCGTGATCATGAAGATCAGGATCGTGATCACAAACGTCCAACCGAAGTTGCGATAATTCTTCGCATCGCGCGAAAAGAAATAGAACAATAGCCCGCCGAACCAGAAAGGAAAACTCACAGGATTCAACATCAGCGCCTGTTGCAGTAGATACATGCCGGGCGAAAGAATGACGTCCTTCCCCGTGGCACGAATGTTCCGCATCAGTTCGAGAAACGGCCAGTGGTTTTGAATATTCCAAATCAAGTTCGGTAAGAAGATCAGAAGCGCAATCGCGCCACCGACTAAGATCCACGGAGTAAAGAGAAGTCTACGCTGGCGCGTTAACAAGAGCCCAACGAGTAGCGCTGCGGCGAAGAAAACGATTGAATATTTGTTCAGCAGTCCGACGCCGGCGATCGCGCCAAACGCGATCCAGAGTTTTGGATTCGCTGTGTTGATGAGACGAAGAATCACGTAAGCCAGCCCACCCCAGAACAATGGTTCGAGACCGTTCATCGCGAACTGGTGATCGATGACCCACCAGACGCCGGGTGTTGCTGCAAGTGCGGCAGCTAAAACTGTTCCGAAACGTCCGGCGCCGAGTTCGCGTGCAAATGCAGCCGTTAAGATAATGCGTAACGCACCTGCAAGTGCGGGCCAGAAGAGAAGAGCGGGCAGCGAGGTGCCAAGTGTGTGCCGCGCGATCCAACCTAAAACCGCGATCAATGGCGGCAGATCGACGTAACCAAACGCGAGGTGCTCCGAGCAAGCGAGGTAATACAAAGCATCTCGAAAGTATCCGTATCGCGTTGAAGTAAGCAGATGTAAGGTGAAGTAACCGAGTGCAATCACGTACACCCACAGCAGTGAGCGGCTTCGAAGACTGTTTGTGTTGAGTGTCATTCGACTAATGACTGTCGTAAAACTCCAATGTCGCTTTAGTCATCGCCACAACTTTCTCACGAAGCGCCAATGGTTCGATGACTTCAAGATTAGGACCAAATGATACTGCATACTCGCATGCCATTTCCTCAACATCGAAACCAACGTGGACTTTCTTCCAGCCTCGAGCATCCGTTTCGTCGGTCTCATTGACGCGCGCGAACCGTCCGGCAAAGTTCAAACGCAACACGACTGAGGGTGAAACCCAGAACGTCGCGAGATACTTTGGCACACTCGACTTGAAAGTCGTTGCTGATTGTTCCCAGTAGTCGCCGAGATTGAAGTCACGAGGGATCGACGCAGGCTCGTCGAGAATTTCAGCGTGTGATATGCGCGAGACACGATAGTTGCGCACGCTTTCATCGACAGATGCGACGAGATACCAGACGCTTCCTTTCGCGACCAAACCGAGTGGACTCAGCACACGATCGACTGGTTCGCAATTCTCTCCACGTTCGTACTTGATGTTGAGTTTGCGTTCCAGCCAAAGCGCTTCCTGCAAGATCGGGAGAAACGGAACAGCTTCTTCGCGCTTGGACCAGCCGCTGACATCGATGTGGATACGTTGTCGCGCTCGCTCTGCACCTTGTCGAAATGCCGATGGCAGGGAGGCGAGTAGTTTCAGTTGAGCGCCGTCGGCTGCCTTTTCGAGGTGTAAGTCCGCGAGTAACTTCGTGGGTTTGGTTACGAAGAGCGATTGGATCTCTGCTTCGGTGAGTCCGGTGAGTGTTGTTCTGTATTCCCCAAGCAACGACCAGCCACCGCCCAAACCACGAGCAGCAACTACCGGGATGCCCGCGCCGCTCAACGCTTCCATGTCGCGATGAATCGTCCGCTCAGAGACTTCGAGACGCGAAGCAAGGTCGCGCGACGTCATCTGTTGATGCGCCTGCAACAGCAGAACTATCGAGAGTAAACGATCCGCCCGCATGAACGAATTTTAGATCATAAATATGACAAAGGGTGTCATGAAATGCGGAGTACTGTCGAACGTACTGTAGGGGCGGCCCTCCGTGGCCGCCGTGGCTTGGAAAAGAATTCAAGAAACAACGCTCTCCGATTTGGTGAACACCATCACAAACCACGG
>DATEIS010000658.1:0-5853 GCA_035278765.1 Pyrinomonadaceae bacterium
GTTCCAGCCCGACCTCATCGTCAGCGACGTGGTGATGCCGGTTGTTGGTGGTCTCGAACTCTGCCGGCGGCTGAAAGAAAACGCGCATACGGCCTACATCCCGGTGATGCTGATCAGCGGCCTGATCACTTCAAACGACGGTGGCATCGAGGGCCTGCACGCCGGCGCCGACGACTATATAGATCTCCCATTTCGAAACGAAGAACTGCTGGTGAAGGTCGCTCGACTCGTCGAACGACATCGCATTGGACATGCGTTAAAAGAAAGTGAAGAGCGTTATCGCAGTCTCGTCGAACAGTCTCCCGACGCAATTGTAGTCCATCACGACGGGAAGTTTACTTACGTCAATCCAGCCGCGGTAAAACTCTGGGGAGCATCGTCGGCCGAAGAACTGATCGGCAAATCGATTCTTGACGTCGTGCATCGCGATTACTGCGACCACGTCAAAGAGGGCATCGACTACATTCAAACATTTCAAATGCCGACGACGCTTGCAGAGCAAAAGTATCTCAGGCTCGACGGTTCTGTAATTGACGTTGAAGTCACAGGACTGCCCTTCACGTCCGAAGGCAAACCGGCCGTGCTTTCGGTGATTAGAGATATCACTGAAAAGAAACAGGCGCGCGAGGCACTGAGAAAAGCAGAGAAGCGTCTGCGAACTGTCGTCGGGAGTGCCGCACTAATTCTCTTTGCGACCGACAAGAATGGCATCTTCACACTCTGCGAAGGCGAAGGTCTGAAGAGTCTCTCGCTCGAACCTGGCGAACTGGTGGGCCAGTCAGTGTTCGAAGTTTATGCCGACTCGCCGAAAGTTGGAGAGAACATCAGTCGCGCGTTGGGCGGAGAGTCGTTCACGTCGGCGGTAGATGTTAGTGGGCTTGTTTTCGACGTTCGTTACTCACCATGGACAGACGATCGCGATAACGTTTTGGGTGTTATCGGTGTGGCCATCGATATCACCGATCAGCGTCGCGCCGAAGCGTCTATCAGGGAGAGTGAAGAGCGTTATCGTGAACTCTTCGAAAACGCCAACGACATCATCTACACGCACGATCTCCAGGGCAACTTCACTTCGCTCAATCGCAGCGGCGAACGAATTACCGGCTACTCGCGTGAAGAAACCGTGTTGATGAATGTTGCTGACGTCATTGCGCCTGAGTATCTGAACCTCGCACGCGAAATGATTGCGCACAAGGCGAGTGAAAAAGTCTCGACTGTTTACGAGATCGATATCATCTCCAAGCATGGACGTCGTGTTCGTCTCGAAGTCAGTACACGACTGATCTTTAGCGATGGCAAACCGATAGGCGTGCAGGGTATCGGGCGCGATCTGACCGAGCGCAAGCATTCTGAAGAAGTGTTGCGCGAAAGTCAGGCATACCTGGCCCAACAGGCGCAGCGCGAAGCGATGACGCATCGCATTTCGCAGGCGATTCGCTGTTCGCTTGATAGTAGCGAGATATATCAGACCGCCGTGAGAGAGTTGGGTTCGTATCTTGTCGTCGATCGCTGTTCGTTGTTCATGCGAGACGACCGCGCAAAGTGCGCCACGAACGTCGCCGAGTATCACGCTACCGGAGTTGAACCGGCGGCCTCCGATTTTGCTCTTGCTCATCTGCAATCATTAATTGCCGCGCTGGACACGACTGGCGTTTTGCCTTTTTCAGATGCCGCGAAAGATGAGCGCATTACCGACCTCTATCAGAACATCCTTTCGAAAGCGAACGTGAAGTCGATCATGTACGTCGCGATCCGCGTCGGAGATGATGTTCCCGCGGCGTTCGCACTTTCTACGACGAAGCAGGTCAGGCAATGGAGCGAAGCCGACATCGCCCTCGCCAAAGCAGTTGCAGATCAAACAGGAATCGCAATCCGGCAAGCCGAGCTTTATCAGAAAGCCGAATCGACTTCGACACGCGAAGCGCTTGTGAATCGTTTGACTATGGCGATTCGTGCTTCGCTGAGTTTGGGTGAAGTGCTCAGCACCGCCACTGTGGAGCTCGGTCGTGCGCTTGCTGCGTCACGAGTTCACTTGTTCCTGTTGGACGGCGAAGGTGTGAGTCAACCACACGAACACGAATATCTCGCGCCCGGTGTTCGCAGTATCAAATACGTCGACGTCGACTACAACGATCCAATTGCAAGGCGACTCTCAAACTCTCTCGAACCACTGATCGTCGATGATGCCGTTAATTACGACGACGCTTCGACCGCGTTGAGCGATTACGTTCGAGCCCAGGCCCAACGACTCGATATCCGTTCTGCGATTAATTATCCGTTGATGGTTAAGGGACAGTTTCGTGGCATTTTGTGCATTCACCAAACCGATCGCAAACGTCTCTGGACGGAAGATGAGGTCACACTTGTCGGAGCACTCGCCGAACGATTGTCCATCGGTATCGCGCAAGCTGAATTGTTCGAGATGGTCGCGCGTGGAAAGACTGAATGGGAAACGACCTTCGATGCGATGTCAGACGGCATCTTTATCTTCGATCGTGCCGGCGAATTGAAACGCGTCAATCGTGCCGGCGCCGCGATGGAAGCCGTGCATCCACGATTGCTGCTCGGCCGGCAGTGCTGCGACATTCTTCGAACCAGCGAGGAAGACGACACGTGTGTAGTTGAAAACGCTCTGGAAACCGGTCGCAGCGTGACTATCGAGATCACTCCGAATCGTCTCAATCGTCCGCTGCTCGTTTCCGTTGAGCCGGTTCTTGACGAAAACAGCCAGGCTCTCGCTGTTGTGTGTACCGCGCGTGATCTTTCCGATTTGCGCAAGGTCCAGGCAGTGGCGCGTGAACATCAGTCATTGCTCACGAATATTCTCGAGAGCGCGCGCGAATCGATTTACGCGGTCGATACGGATGGAAACTTCAAGTGGTGCAACAGCGCTACGTTGAAGGGTTTGGGTTATCAACGCAGCAACTTTATTGGGCGTCCGTTGCTGAGCATGGTCTATGAAGCTGATCGTGACCTCGTGCGCGAGAAGCTTGACGCTGCGTTGCAGGGCGTGCCGCAAACTTACGAGATGCGCTATTTCGCACATGACGGACAACTGCGATATGCCCGCGTCGACAATTCACCGCTCGTCGTTGAAGGTCGCACCACCGGTGTGCTCGGCATTGCGCGCGATATTACCGAACAGAAAGAAGAACGCGAGCGGGCGGCGCGAGCAGATAAATTGCGCGCCCTCGGCCAACTCGCATCCGGTGTCGCTCACGATTTCAACAATTCACTCGCTGCCATTCTTGGTCGCGCACAACTACTGCGCCGCCAGATCAATGAACCGGCATTGGTGCGTAACCTCGACATTATCCAAACCGCTGCTGAAGATGCCGCCGCCACAGTGCGTCGCATTCAGACATTCGCGCGCAAGTCCGCCGTGAAGGAATTTGAACTCGTCGATGTCGCTGGACTCCTCAACGACGCGATCGAGATAACAAGAACTCGCTGGCAAAACGAAGCACGCATTCGCGGGCTTGAGTACGACGTCAGGCTCAACACCGAGCAGGGACAGTTCACCTACGGAAGTGCGTCAGAACTGCGCGAAGTTTTTGTCAACATGATCGTGAATGCTGTCGATGCGATGCCGCGCGGAGGAAAACTGTTAATAACCTGTATTCGTAGAGATGAACGGCTGCAACTGCATTTCAGTGACAACGGAATGGGAATGGCTGACGACGTGCAGCAGAAGATATTCGAACCATTCTTCTCGACGAAAGGCGCGCACGGAACGGGACTCGGTTTGTCGGTGAGCTACAGCATTATCGAACGACATTCGGGATCGATCAGCGTCGTCTCCAAACCCGGCAGTGGCACAAACTTCACGATCGACTTACCATCAGTTGCCGCGGAAACGTCGTCTGAAGATTTTTCAACTCCGCTCAGCGATACCCCAATCCTAAAAATTCTCGTCGTGGACGATGAGGCACCCGTGCGAGAAACACTCGCGGAGATGTTAATCGCCGTCAATCATCGGGTTGAGCTGGCGGAAAGCGGTCAGGAGGCGGTTGAAAAACTGCGGAGCGGCGGCGGCTTTGATTTCGTCTTCACCGATCTCGCGATGCCCGAAATGGACGGCTGGGAGACCGCGCGACTGATTCGGAAAAACTGGCCCGGTCTGAAGATTGTTCTGGTAACGGGTTATGGTCCAGCTACTACTCCACCACCAGGTGAAGAAGACCTCGTCGATGCTATCATCGGTAAGCCTTTCGACTTCACGCAAGTCGGCTCCACGCTTAACTCGCTAAGTAGAGAATTGTGCCACAGATAAACGCTGATCTGCGTTCATCTGTGGCTAAAAATGTCTTAGTTGAAGTTCATAATTCCGGCGCTGGCAGTAAATCCTACTCCAAATCCAACCACCATCGTCGGGCCTGACCATTCGTCTTTCTCAGCCAGCATAAAACCGGTCGACGCGCTCGAGAGATTGCCATAACGTTCCAGCACCTGGTAGGAGCCATGAACTTTAGCTGAGTCCGGTTCGAGTTCGAGTTGAGAACAAACGCCATCAAGAATCTTCTTGCTACCAGTGTGAATCAGGCAATCGTCTACCTGGGCCAGATTCGAAACTGGTGAGTCGGGATGTCGCAGAACATTCTTGACAGTGGTCACAGCGTAATGCGCACCGCGATTGGGAACGCTCGGCTGCATGAAGTATTGCGGCCTTCCTTTCAGGAAGGGATGTGAGCTGTTGCTGACCATCGTGAGCAGGTTCATATCGTTGGGCTGGTCGTTGGTCAGGTGGGAGATTGGTCCGAACGCGGGCTTTCCTTCTTCACTGCCTACCAGCAAGGCCACCGCGCCGTCCCCAAAGAGCATAGATTGGATTACGAAGGTGGTATCCAACCTTTGTTGTTCAAATTGATCGGGATCAAGCCTCTGCTCCTTCCTCAGTCTGATTATCTCGCGGTAACCGGAATACTCATCTCGGAGTAAAGGAGCAACGTATGGTGTGTGAGCTTCAGACATCACCACGATTGCGAGTTTGCCGGGATTCGCAGCCAGGTACCATTGAGCAACTTCGATTGACTTGAGTAACACAGAACAACCCTGAGCTTGCATACTTACAGTGCGCAGGGACCTTGAGAGTAGTCCATGCGTCTTCCCCATGATCTCGGACGCGAGGCACGGCAACATCTGGTCAGGAGTGTTAGTTGCCGCGACAAGAAGACCAATCCGATTCGGATCACCTCCCCATTCGTGGATGCAGCGTTTGGTAGCGGCCACGCCGAGTTCTGTCGTGGAACTGGTGGCTACTTTTGGTTTGCCGCAAAGAAAGTCTGGATAATTGTCTAGAGTTGAGTATCGTTGGTCGACCCCGAGAGCACTGATTGTGTTAATCAGTTCCGGGGAGAGTTTGTGCATCAAACTTCCGACCAGTTCGGTGGTCTTGAAGACATTTTGAGGCACTGAAGTAGCTGCTGATAGCAAGTTAATCATTGTCGTTTTTTCTGCTCCAAAGAAGAGGGGGAATTTGCCGCGTCAGACTTTTAACTCCCACTTTTATATGTCTGACTTGTACATTCGTTCTACAACCCTCGTGCCGCAGGTTCTGCGCGGGCCAACTCTAGCTGGAAGTTGTTTATTTAGAGAGTTTAGAGTGAAAGGTGAGACTTCAAAAAGGGACTGAGGCATATTGCCTCTTTGGATACCAGCTAAACACGTCCAAAAAACAGACAAAATACCTCAGTAAATTTACGGGCTGGTCAAAAGTCCTCTGGCACATGGATATACACTTGGCACAATAGTTTCCACGCCCCTTTGAACGTACTGTAGGGGCGGCCCTCCGTGGCCGCCCGTGGCTTGGAACGGGTTCAGCAGCGACAGCCTTGGGTTTGGCGAACATGATCA
>DATEIS010000659.1:0-10112 GCA_035278765.1 Pyrinomonadaceae bacterium
CTCGGATCGACAATCGGAATGTTTTTCCGATGACGGCCGCACCAAAGTTCCCAATCGGTGTTCAAAAGCAACAGCCGCAACACGCCAACTGCGAGAGGCGACGAGGCGCCGGTAACGAAGATTCGCATGATGGTTGCTTAAGACATCCCTCGTTGCAGCCAGATTGGAATACGTAATAACATCGACGCGTGCCCGAGCCCCATTTTTCACTCGTAGTCCTTTGTTACCGAAGCGGTAAGGATATTATTCCATTCGTGGAACGTTTGCAGCGAACGTTGTCGCGATGCAATTTTTCCTGGGAGCTCGTGCTCGTCGGAAACTACATCGAGGGAAGCGATGACGAAACTCCTCAGGTAGTCAAAAAACTCGCCGAATCTTCAGACAATATCCGCACGGTGATTCGTCCCAAGCAGGGAATGATGGGATGGGACATGCGTATGGGTCTCGACGCCGCGCGCGGTACGTACATTGGAGTTATCGACGGCGACGGGCAATTTCCGCCGGAGTCGATAATCGCCTGTCTTCTGAAATGTGAGCTGGAGGATCTCGATCTGGCGAAGACATATCGCGTCATCCGCGACGACGGTTTGTATCGACGCCTCATCTCGGCGGTGTACAACGGAATCTTCAGTCTGCTTTTCGGATTCAAAGTACGCGACGTCAACTCGAAACCTAAAATCATTCGGCGCGATAAGTACGAACTGCTACACCTCGAATCGGACGATTGGTTTGCCGATGCGGAAATAATGATCCGGGCGCGCGAACTCGGTCTCAAGATTGGCGAAACACCGGTCCATTTTATGAGCAACGACACCAGAGGTTCGTTCGTAAAGCCGAAAGCCATCCTCGAATTCAGCTCAAATCTCTTGCGGTACCGCTTCTCACCGAAACAGCGAACGAAAGCCGCCTCCGCGCTTGGACACAGTCAGTACCGTCCGCGGTAGCAGATGGGTGCGCAGCCTCGTGGCGGACGAAAGCGATTAGAGCGATGATCGACGAGACACTTCTTAGACGCATAACAGTGAACCCCGAAATTTTTGGTGGGAAACCTATCATTCGAGGTATGCGCATCTCCGTCGAACTCATTCTCAGTTTGCTTGCTCAAGGGGAAACTCCTGAGACCATCCTCACGGACTACCCTGATTTGGAACCTGATGACCTCAGGGCATGTCTGGCTTATGCTCACGCAGTAATCGCGCACGATAAGCTCGACTCTGTCCATATCTCAGGCTAATGAAATTCTTAATCGGCGAGAAGGTCGTCGGTAAGATACCGATGATCAAACTGCTCGCACCGAAGTAAACCCTTAACGCGTTTCTTTCAGACTTGCTTACGGCTCTCATAATCCCGCCCACGGCAGTGGGCGGATCGTTCAAGTCCTTTCTATCTGGAAATTTAAGTTTTTGAATTTTGAATCCCGCCAACGGGAGTTGGCGGATTGTTCAAGTCCGAAACTCAGTCAGGACTTGAAGTATCCGCCCACTGCCGTGGGCGGTATTAGGAATGCGGTTTTAAGGAGCGTTTGTAGAAAGGACCTGAACCATCCGCCAACTTCCGTTGGCGGGATTACTCACCACGTAATACTGTCGAAGGATCAACTCGAGTAGCGCGGCGGGCGGGGAGGTAGCAGGCGAGGAGGGAAACGGCGACGAGTAGCAATGCGACCATAATAAACGTAAGAGGATCGTTTGGCGTGAGGCCGAAGATCGAGCTACTCAGCCACCGTGTTAACAAAAAGGAGCCAGCCAGTCCGAGTATCAGACCAAGCAACACGTCACGCATTCCCTGTCTGATGACCATCAACAATATCTCGCGCGTGTTCGCGCCCAAAGCCATCATTACCCCAATCTCACGAGTGCGTTGCTTGATCACATGGGTCACGATCCCATAAACCCCAACCGCCACCAGCAGCAAAGCAACGATCCCGAACAGGCTTAGTAACACAGCTTGAAAACGCTGTTGCGAGGTGGCCCCCGCGACGATCTCGTTCATGGTCCGAACGTTATATACCGGCTGGTCAGCGTCGATCTGACTAACGGTGGTACGTAGTGCTTTTGCAAAGCTCTCGGGCTGACTAGTCGTGCGCACGACAACGACGGGCCCGGGCATGGCGATATAACCATAAGGAAAGTAAAACGCGGGTAGCGCTTCCTGCTGTGGATCAACGTTACGAACGTCGCCCACGACTCCAATAATCGTTCCGAACGGATTGTTTGTATCGGGACGAAAACGTTTGCCAATTGGATTTTCATTGGGCCAGTAACGACGCGCGAAGCTTTCGCTAACGATCAGCTCGAGTGGTCTGTCACTTCGATAACGACCCGCGAACTCGTTGCCTTGCAAGACGGGCACACCCATCGTCTTGAAGTAATTCGGAGTCGCAACGTGTGCTTCCGCAGATGTGCGGGCCTTATTAATCTCGTCATTACCTTCAACCGTGATTTCCATAGCCCAATCGCTGGCTGTGCCTGGAGGGCGTTCAGTGGCTGCCGCGTCGATCACACCCGGCACGGTACGCAACTGATCTACTAATTGATTGAAGAAGTTTTCGCGTTGCTCCGGTGCGCCATACTTCGATTCTGGAAGACTGACCTGCATCGTGATGACATTCTCAGGCGCAAAGCCGAGAGGTACAGCTTGCAGACGCCGCACTGTACGAACCAGTAAACCTGCGCCGACGAGTAGCGCTACCGCAAGCGTGACTTCCGACACCACTAGTACACTACGCAAGCGGTGAGTTCTGCGGCTACCACTGCTTCGACCGCCTTCTTTTAGTCGCTCACTGAGATTGAGATGTGACGCCCACCATGCGGGAGCAAGTCCGAATATCACCGCGGCGATTGCAGTGATGCCGAGGGCAAAAACAAGAACACGTGCGTCGATGTGAGTCTCACTCAACCGCGCGATGTTTTGCAGGTTACTGGAGACAATCAGTCTCGTTCCCCAATACGTCAGAAACAACCCAACGAGTCCAGCCAGACCTGCCAGCAACAAACTCTCGATCAGCAACTGCTTCATCAAACGGATTGGACCAGCACCGAGGGCGGCTCGAACTGCCATTTCCTGCTGGCGTGTTGCGGCGCGCGCGAGCAAGAGATTAGCAACGTTTGCGCATGCAATCAGCAGCAGCAAGTAGACTGCTCCGAACAATGCAAGCATCGACAACCGCACGCCTTCCGGCACGAGCCAGTCATAAAACGTTCGCAAACGCAGGCCCCAACCGGTGTTGGATTGTGGATTCTGTTCTTCGAGACGCCGGGCGAGGACGTTCATTTCGGCTGTTGCTTGATGGAGCGTGACGTCTGACTTCAGTCGCCCGACAACCGCCAGATTGCGATTTGCCCGATCGGCGCGCCAGGGTTCTTTCGCAGGATCCAGTACAAGTGGAACCCACAAGTCTCTGCGGGTGAATTGGAATTCACGCGGCATGATGCCGACGACTGTATAACCCTCGCCGTTCAACAGGATCGTTTTATTGACGAGCGATGGATCGCTGCTGAATTGCCGTTGCCACAAAACGTGACTCAACAGCACGACGTGATTGCTCCCGGATTGTTCTTCTTCGGGGAGAAAGCTTCGACCCAGCAGTGGTGTGACACCCAGAGTTGGAACAAGGTTAGCCGTAATACGTGCGGCCGAAATCCGTTGTGGTTCGCCGCTGCCGGTGAGGTTGAAGGTTGTCAACTCTGAGGCTGCGAGTTGCTCGAATACAGTCTGCTGTTTCTGCCAATCTTGAAAATTTGGAACGGAGACCGATGATTCAGTTCGACCCTGTCCTGCGTTACTCTCCCAGATGCGAATAAGACGGTCAGGTTCTTTGTAAGGGAGTGGCTCCATCACGACTGCGTTGACGACACTAAAGATTGTCGTATTCGCGCCGATCCCAAGTGCAAGCGTAATGATGGCCGTTAACGCGAAGCCAGGATGCTTCCGCAGCATGCGCGAGGCGTACCGCAAGTCCTGCAAGAAAGTCTCAAGGATGGGCATGATGGATTGCCTCAAAGGTCGCGCTTGGATGAAGTCAGTACCGTAACGCGGTAGCGTCGGGTTCGTCCAGTAAAATTTCTCCGGAAATTGATGCACAACGTCGACCCGACGCTACCGCGTTACGGTACTGACTTCGTCCAAGCGCGACACTTTGAGGCAAAGCCAAATCATAAAAATGAAATGCCGCGACTTGCATCGCGGCATTTCCATTAACCAATGAATTGCAGCCGGTTTGTTAACTGCGGAAACCGGCACTATAACCACGCTCGAATCCCTCCCGGTAAGCTCCTGCAAAATTACCGAAGCCGGAGTTTTTGTAGTAGTGCGATCTCTCAGGATCGTAGCTGCGTCCGTGACGCGCATCAGCCTCGCCGGTTTTCAGTCCGTCGTGATAACCCTGGCTCTGGGCGCCGACATTGTCACCAAAAACGTATCGGCTGTTATACCCGTAGTAGGGATATCCATAAGGGTAGCCATACCAGTACGGGTATGAACCAAACCTCGGACCAACGAAAACACGAGTATGGAAGCCGCCGCCGTAGAACCCTCCGCGGAATCGTGCCTGCGCGTTTGTATCAGTGCTCGCCAACGCGGTTACACCGAATACCAACAACGCGCCCAGCAACAGATTTCGAATTCCTCGCAGCAAATATTTCCCTTTCATGATCATGCCTCCTTTTTCGTCGAGTTCTTTCGAACTCTAATCTTTCATACGCCGGAGACATCGCCTGAGATCCTAACTAATGTGTGCCGTTTGTAATGACGGGTTTACAGTACAACTGCAAAAACGGGTAAAGAGGAGCAATTGCGAGCAATACGATTCCGATCGGCTCGATTTATTCTCAGACGTGAAGAGAACTCAATTAGTGTGTGCGTGTTTGACCTGCTTCGCCATTGTGGTGACAGCCTCAGCACAGACGTCCAATCGCAATCGCGACCTCGATGCGCTTCATCAATTCAATAGTGCCGTCAGGAAACTGGTAAGCCAGGTCACGCCAAGTGTGGTCCAGGTACTGGCAACCGGATATGGACCAGTCGAGTCGAATGCCGGAAACACCGGTGTGTTGGTAGGCATGCAACAGAAAATCGGATCGGGAGTAATTATCGATCCGAACGGCTACATTGTGACGAACGCGCACGTAATCGGCGGTGCGCAACATGTCCGTGTTCTCGTGCCCACTGTCGTATCGAATGAAGCGACGGACGAACCAATCATCAGTCGATCACATTCCGTTGACGCGCGTGTTGTCGGTGCGGATGAGGACGTTGACCTCGCAGTGTTGAAGATCGAAGCGACTGGTCTGCCGGCGCTTCGACTCGCCGACTATAACAAGGTCAGGCAAGGCGACTTCGTGTTTGCGTTTGGCAGTCCCGAGGGTTTGCAAGACTCAGTTACGATGGGCGTAGTCAGCACACCGGCTCGACAACTCGATCCGGACAGCTCGATGGTTTACGTGCAGAGTGACGCCGCCACAAATCCAGGCAACAGCGGCGGACCGCTCGTGAATGTCGATGGCGAGCTGATCGGAATCAACACGTTCATTCTCTCGCAAAGCGGCGGCAACGAAGGTCTGGGTTTTGCTATTCCGAGTGCAATCGTCGGTTACGCTTATCCACAACTTTGCAAGTATGGTCACCTGCATCGCGGCGAAACCGGAATCGGCGTGCAAGCAATCACGCCGGATCTCGCCACTGCTCTTAAACTCGACAACGATTCGGGAGTGATTATTTCGGACGTCATGCCGGGAAGTCCCGCGGAGACTGCCGGATTAAAAGTACAAGACGTATTGAAGAGTATTGATGGCTATCCAGTCGACAATCTTCCTGCGGTGGGTACGCGATTGTTTATGCGAAGTGGTGGCGACCAGATCAAACTCGGAGTGATGCGCGGCTCAACTAAACTCAGCTTTACAGTGCCAGTGGTCGAGTTACCGAGCGATCTGGATAGTCTTGCGTCAGTTGTACAAACGAATCAGAGTCCGGTTAGTCAATTGGGTGTGGTGGTCGTGGACATCGATTCGTCAATTGCTAAAAAACTTCCGCTGCGTCTCGACTCGGGCGTCCTGGTCGCCGCGCGAGCAATCAACTCGAACGTGGACGTCGCACTTGAGGCGGGCGACGTTATTCACACGATGAATGGAGCTTCAGTGAAGACTGGTGATGAGCTTCGAGCAGCGTTGAATCACACGAGCGCAAACAATCCTGTGGTCCTACAAATCGAGCGGTCCGGAAAGTTGATGTTCATCGCCTTCAAACTCGACGAATCAGGCAGGTAAAAAACATACGTGCGCCACTGCGCGGTGATGGCGCACGTATGCGTAGTTGAAAGGTTTACGGGTCGATAATGTCGTTCTTCGCCGTGGTCAGATTAGCAAGAGCCTTGTTGGCCTCCGTGATCCTCTGATTGGCATTCGCCATGGAGCCCGCTTTTAGAGCATTGCCGCGGGCCTTATCGAACTCTTTCTGAGCTTTTCGGTGTAAACCGCCGCCCACAAGCACTTCAATCGCATCATCGATGTCGGCGACTGCCAGATTGGCAAGCTCTTGAGCCTGCGCCTGGCTGGTCGCAATCTTAATGCGATCGATCAGGTCTCGCGCCGATCGTTCGTTCTCCAACACGTTGATCGCCCGCAGCATCGCCGCGACAGCGACAACTTCGGTTGCTTCAAGTTTGATCCCACCGATTAAAGCACCGAAGCCCGGTGACGTATTGAAGGCGGTGCTGTTGTAGAAATCGACCGCGCCCTCAATCGTCTCAATCGCGTTGTTGTGGAAGAACGGACCAGTGTCTGCCGCTTCAACCAGCACAGGCGTATTGAACGAACCATTGCCAAAGCCACCCGTTGGCGAGATGCCTGTTCGACCAAAACCGCCATCCTGCGGGTTGAGCTGTGGTGGCGACACCAGATCCGCCGGCTGCGAAGGCAATCCCTCGACGTTTGTGTTGAAGTTTGCATTCGCACCTGGGAAGAAGAAGTCGCTGGCCCCGGCGTTCAAGTGACAGAAGAAACACTTGCCTGCTCCGGCGTTCGATCCACCCAGAACTGAGCCGCCATTGTTAAAGATGTCGACTCCTTTCCGAACGACTTCGTTCCTGAACTTTGGTTGCATCGCCGCCAGGTCCAGATCTTGTCGACGACCGAGAGACTTTTGGAACGCCTCGAGGTCATCAAGCTCGCCGGTTGTCGGCATGCGGAAATCGCCCGGCGCCTGACGATTCAAAGTCTTCGGATAGTGCTGCGTGATCGCTCCGACGATAAACTCGCGAAGAGTTCCGGTTCCTGGAGCACCATCACCACCCCAACCAGTTCTCTCGTTCGGGGGAACTGTGGTTCCATCCTGTGAAGGAATGCTGCCGTCAGGATTGGGTGTAGCGCCTGGAACTGCCGCCACCGGAGTCAGCGTGTTCTGCAACAACGCGAGGGTGTGTGGCACGCCGCGCATTACGAACTTGCTGGGAAGATTATCGAATCCGTCCGGGTTTTCAAGAATCAACCCAAACTTACGCATGAGTATCGGATTCTCGAAGTTATTTGCGAGTGCCGGAACAAACTCGGCGACAAACAACGGATCGCTCGGTGAGAGATCGTCGATGAACTCCGAATCAATCGTCATGTTTCCGTTCTCGCGATGACAGGTCCCGCACGTGCGGCCGTTGCCGTTAAAAGTTTCGTTAAAGAAACTCTGCCGTCCACGCGTAATGGATTGCTGCAGCGGCGTTGTGGGGTTGGGGATTGGACCAATCTGTGCCGATGCAGTCGGGCTGATTGTATCGACGACGCGCTTGAAGAACCCGCGGTTGTCGGGTTCGGGCGGAAGCGGATCTGCATCAGCCAACACGCCATACTGTCCCTGTTGTTTACTGCGATAGACTCGATGAAACAGCGACGTCGTACCAATCAGCATTCGGTGTTCAATTGGGTTCTTGCCGGCCTTTGTGACAATGATCAAATCCATGTCGAAGGTGGCAAAGGCCTCTTTACCGAGGTGGGCCACAAGACTCGCGGCCTTACCTTCATGCGTTAAACTACCGATACGCTGCATGCGATCGTCATTCTCGAGCGCGATACTACGACCGGCAGCACTATCAACCATCCACACGTCCCAACCTTCGTCCTTCGAAAGGCCGTTGATCGTGACAGAGACTTCTCCTTCGACAAGATTGAATCTCGCAAGACCACTGGCGTAGGTGTTTTCAGTTGACAGACCTTTAAACCAGCCCATTGCAAGGACCATGTTTTGGTCGCCACCTTTTTTCAAATAATCTGCTTCCCACGATTCGTAATTGGCGTTGAACGTCTCCAAACTACCGAGGCCGAGACCAGCGAGTGATGGGTCGGGTTCAGAAGACGCTTTACCACTTAGAAAGAGCACGGGCAGCGCACATGCGATTAGCAGAAAAGCTAATGTCAATAGCTTCAGTGCTTTGATCTTCATACGATCCTCCTTATGAGGTTTCCGCACATTAGTAACGTACGTGGGCCAAGCCTGGGGAAGCTGGACCAACGCGTACACGTATCCCTCTCCGGATAAACCAGAGATAAACGTTGCCTGTTTGTTCGCTTTACTAACGGACCCCTGGTGCCCTAATGGTTCGAGGATGACTGATACGAATGCAGCGCTACGATGGCGCAAACATTTGCGGACCAGACTAAAACACCAATCTTGAGAGTTGGGAGTAGAGTTTCTCTCGTTCAGGTTCTGGGACTCGAGTGTCCAGGCCTCACACTTGGACCAGGCTCAAGCTGACGGACCACTTGAGAGCAATTGCGAGGTTGAGAAATTACGAGCACACGTCGTTTACCATCAAAGAAAGAACAGAGTCAAGAAGTTTCTCTATGACGATTTTGCTGTAAAAATGGGCGGATTTTGCTATCAAAAAGAACTTGCGGCAAACAATGCAACTGACTAGAATCGACGCCCCCTAAGAAATTAATTGCTCAATCGTTCCCACTGGAACAACTTAGACGAGGAGCTCAAAATGAGGATCCATCAAAGTGTATTCGCGCGGATATTTGTCTTCGCGACGATAGCGTTCGCACTCTCACTTGCGTTTGTTGCCGTACGAGTAAATGCAAGCACAGTGTCGGAATGTCAGGCACTGATTGCTGCATTGAGGACCGACACTGAAAGCGTTGTCATCGTTGGTAAGAATGCTGAAAAGAATCGGGCCGGGCTCGTTAGCAAACTCGACGGTGCTTCGGTCTCACTCGATCGAGTGAAGCTTTGCGACGCACTTCGCAAACTTACCGACTATAGAAATAAAGTGAACCAACTGATTGTCTCCGGAAGTATCAACGCCGATCCGGCAGTAGGTGTGACCGGGCAGGATTTGGTGAATGGTGCTGACGAGGCGATCGCTTGCGTTCAGTCGCTAGTCGCGCAAAGTGGTGGTACGTGCCCAGTGACAGAATGATGTTGACTATTGGGTAGCGCCACGGTCCTTTAATAGTTGAACTATCTCCGCGTGACGCTGATCCTCTGCGATCATCAACGCTGTTTTGCCGTTTGAGTCAGCTGCTTTTAAGTTCGCGCCTTTCTCAATCAACGCGATCACAGGCTCGGAGTGTCCCTTGAATGACGCGCGCATGAGCGCGGTCCAACCGTTAGTGTCAACTGAATCCACTTCAGCGCCATGGTTCAAGAGTGCTCTGACGATCGGCGTGTGGTTTTCCCAGGCAGCGAACATTAATGCCGTCATACCGCGGTTGTCTTTGAGCGAGAGGTCTGGTGCTTTGGTGAGGAGGACGTCGACAGTTTCTGCGTGGCCCTTCCATGCGGCAGACATTAGTGCCGTGCCGTTGTATTTGTTTTTAGCGTTTACATCCGCGCCATGTTCAAGCAGTAACTTCACGACGTCGACCTTGTTTTCGAGCGCCGCAACCATCAGAGGTGTCTGACCATCTTTGGTTTTGACTTCGGTATTCATGCCAGCGTCCAGGAAATGCGCGACAACGTCGGCGTTGCCTTGCCGGGCATTGTCGATGAAGGCAGATTCGGAGTACTGGACGTTCATGCGCGTGAGCTCCTCGCGGGCTTGATCTGATCTCCCACATCCCGCGAGACAGATTACAAAGGTGAGTAAATATAGTAGGCGGCGATTCATGCAGCGATTATATCTGATT
>DATEIS010000660.1:0-4262 GCA_035278765.1 Pyrinomonadaceae bacterium
AAACCGGCAAACTCACCGCTTCGGAACAAACTCTTGTCGATGGATCGAAGCGCGCGATTCTCGAGACGGGGATTTCCGAACCGTACTTCAACGCGCACTTCAAGCTTCTGAACGTGATCGATAAACCGTCTGACCGGCGCGTCGTCTGGCAGTTTTCAGTAAATCAATATCAGACAATTCTCAACGACGCGATCGGCTACTACACAGACGTCGCCAAACGCGTGAACACACACAGCATTGCGAAGTCTCTGGGCCAGACCTCCGAGATCCAACGCACCATCTCGCGTTCGCGAGCCTTACAACTCATGAAATCCTGCATCGGTAACTTCGACAATCCACAAGTCGAATATGGCCCAGTGAACGGGCGAGCAGAACTTCTTCTCGTTGCCAACGCGCGCCAACGTGTCGAGGGCAAGAGTGAGCGAGAACGAGAACGCGAGCGTGAACGCGAAGAACGTGAGAAACGGAAAGCCACTGCTGCCGGCACTGACGTCGTTGAATCAGAAGAAGACGAAGGAGAAATCAAGCCGTTGCTGCTCGGCGCGATCAATCTACAAACGGGCAAGTGCACTAAAGGTGCAGGCATGATTGCACCATAAATTTAGACTCGGAGGATTAAAATGGGGTGGCAGAGTTTGAGTAAACTCAAATCGATTTGTCGCAAGCTCGGCTTTATCACGGTGTGCCTGGCGTTATTCGTTCAGGTCACATTCATCCACGTCGGCGCTCAACAGAAGAAACGTGTCGCTGATCAACCTGTAGCTCCGCAGGAAGAGCCAGTGCAGATCAAATCGAACTCGATACAAGTAGTATCGAAAACGGTTGTTGATGTTCGTTCACTCGCATCGTCAACCGTTTCGTCAAAAGCCGCAAACCAGAAAACGGCCAAGCAATCCGTGCAGACGCCGGCGTTGCAGACGATGCCAGTGCCGGGATCGATTACTGAAGTCGACACTCCAAATCCTCCTTCTGCCAATAATCAACTCATGAGCGCGATCGATGTCCCTCAGCCGCTCGTGTCATCGCCCGCGCCTTCACAAAACTTTCAGGGCGCGATCGACGAAGCCGTGGGCGGTGGTCCATCAGGCTCGTTTACGATTCCGCCCGACACGATGGGCGCTGTTGGACTCGACAAGGTAATCTCCTTTGTTAACAACAACCTCGTGGTCCAGGATAAAGCGACTGGAAGTGTTTTGAGTTTGGTGGGAATCACTTCGTTCTTCAGCTCCACTGGTGCAACCGGAGTCTTCGATCCGCGCGTGCTCTACGACGCTTACAACAACCGCTGGATCCTTGCAGCCGTCTCCAATGCGCAGACTGCGAATTCGTCTGTCATAGTAGGCGTTTCAAATACTCCGGATCCTCAGGGCGCTTTCACCCTCTTTCGATTTATCGTCGGCTGCGCACCGGGTTCCCCCGGATGTAACGCTGGGGGCGGCTGGGCCGACTTTCCGATGCTTGGCTTCAACAAAAACTGGCTCGCCGTAACGTGGAACCAGTTCACTATCAACACTCTCGCGTTCACCGACGGTCGTGCTCTGCTGATTGACTATCCGACCGCTCGCACTGGAACTGCCAACGCGACAATATTCACCGGCGCAACCGCTGCGATTGGCGGCTTTTGTTTGCATCCTGCGACGACCTTCTCGGCAACCGAAGAAACACTCTATCTTCCGACACACATCGGTAGCGCTGGAGCGACGTACCGGCTCCACAGAATCACTGGCACTCCAGCAGCGCCGGTCTTCAATGTGGACCCGGCCAACCGAACACGACCGGGTGGCGGCTGGACACAACCTGGCGGCGACCAGTTGCCGCAGCAGTGTGTTCCCGGAGTCGGCGCTCCGACACAAACGTGTCCGGCAACGATCCGGCGCATTGACGTCGGCGATGCGTTCATTCGTTCGAACGTCGTCTTCCGCAATGGGAAGATTTATTATCCGCAGACTATCGCGTTGCCGGCAGGTGGCATAACCAACAACTCGCGCTTCGTGGCCCAATGGACCGCCTTGAATAGTAATGGCACATTCGCCGACGGTGGACGCGTCGAGGATGCAACCGCAACACTCATCAACGGCGGCAAGAGTTACGCTTATCCCAGCATCAGCGTTAACAAGAACGACGATGTTCTGCTCGGCTTTTCGGAGTTTGAGTCAGACGATTATGCCGATGCGGGCTACACCTTCCGCCTTGGAAGCGACGCTGCGGGAACGATGCGCGACCCGGTTATCTACAAAGAGGGTGAGGATTATTATCAGAAAACTTTTAGCGGCACGCGCAATCGTTGGGGCGATTACAGTCACTCTGTTATAGATCCGGTTAACGATCGCGACCTGTGGACCATTCAGGAATACTCGCGACTGCGCGTAGGCACAACCGGACAGGGCACCAACGATTCACGCTGGGGCACCTGGTGGGCCAAGTTGACGGCTCCCGCAGGCGCAGGCGATCTGTTGATCAGTGAGTTTCGCGTGCGTGGTCCTGGTGGCGCCACCGACGAGTTTGTCGAGATCTACAATCCGAGCACGGCGCCGTTTACCGTCACTACAACGGATGGTTCCAGCGGTTATTCGCTCGTTGCATCGGATGGAGTTGCGCGTTTTACGATCCCAAACGGAACTGTGATTCCAGGCCGGGGTCATTACCTCGGCGTCAATAGCAACGCTTATTCACTCGGAGCGGCTGCGCATGCAAGCGGCGACGCAACTTACACGACTGACATTCCTGACAACGCGGGAATCGCCTTGTTCTCGACATCGACGGTGGCGAACTTTGTGCTTGCCAATCGGATCGATGCAGTTGGATCAACTTCCGAAGCAAACACACTCTACAAAGAAGGCACTGGATATCCGGCGCTGACGCTTTTCTCAATCGACTATTCGTTCTACCGCAGTTTCTGCCCGGGCAATACAGGTGTTTTTGGTACGGCACTCGGCTGCGTCCCGGGTAGCGGAGGTTTGCCCAAGGATTCTGATAACAACGCCGCGGACTTTGTTTTTGTGGATACGAATGGAACGTCGGCAGGCGCGGGCCAGCGGCTTGGAGGTCCCGGACCTGAGAATCTCCAGGCTCCGACCGATCGTAATATTACGATCGCTACGCTTCTGATCGATTCATCACAGGCCGCGACATTGCCGCCAAATCGAGTCAGGGATCTGACTTCGGATCCGGCAAATAATTCAACGTTTGGCACGCTCGATATTCGTCGTCGTATCGTGAATAACACCGGCGTCGCAGTTCAAAGGTTACGGCTCAGAATTATTGATATCAACACGTTCCCGGCGCCATCAGGCTTTGCTGATCTGCGAGCGCGGACGTCCAGCAATATTTCCGTTTCTGGTGTGAACGATGCCGGAACGTGTTCGCCTTCGGCGGCGCCTTGTACGATCTTGATTGAGGGAACCAGGGTTGAAACACCACCATCACAACCAAACGGCGGTGCTTTTAATTCGACTTATACGCTAGACACGATCCCGTTAGTGGGAGCGCTCCTTCCCGGTGCATCCGTTAATATCAGGCTCCTGCTCGGCGTTCAGCAAACGGGTAGTTTCCGTTTCTTCCTGAACGTCGAAGCATTGCCGTAATTAGCCACAAAAAGCACAAAAGGCACATAAAGCACAAAAAGGGCCTTCTAAATTCTTTGTGCTTTTTGTGCCTTTGGTGCTTTTTGTGCTTTTTGTGGCTGGTTTTAAGGGAAGCTGTAAGTAACGACGTATTGCGGTGGCGTGCGCTCGAGAATTGGTTGTCCGTTTGCTTCGAGCCAGGCATGGCCGTCGAACTTGCCGTCGGCTTCGTTTCGCACACCAAATATGATCCGCGTCGGAATGCCGTTGCGTAAGAGATAGCGATGGAGCACCGCCGCGCGTTTCCAGCAGATGGGTTTGAACATCAAGACGTCGGCCGAAAGCAGTAAATCGATCGCACGCGCGAGTTCGTCCTGAGTTTTTCCTTGGAGAGAAGATCTGTTTTGGTTTCCAGCCACGATTTGCAGCGCTCGTGGCAATGAATAACACCGCGCTATGACGGAGAGCACGGCTACCCACCACGCCATGCGCAGTAGTAACCACGCCTCACTGGGCCTGGTCACGACCTTTCGGCCCATCCTCACAACTGCGCGGGCGAACTTTCTCATCGCGCCGATTCTAACCCCTTACTTGTAAATCTTGGAATGCTGCATTAGTCTTGAATTCCATAAGCCCTTATATCAATTCGCATTGTAGTCAATAGGAGGATCTGTGGCGGTTATTCGTCCTTTTCGTGCT
>DATEIS010000661.1:0-6118 GCA_035278765.1 Pyrinomonadaceae bacterium
GGAAGTTGGATCAGGATTCGGGAGGCTACATAGCTACACTCTTCGAGTAAAGGTCATAACCACCAGCAAGGGTTTTTGATTTGAGGCCAAACCCAAACGGCTGAAAGGAGATTCTATGCCTAAAAAGAAGGCAAACAACCGGCAGGGAATTGAAAATAAAACTGATGGCACAATCAGTCGAAGAAATGTGCTCAAGATAGGTGCAGCAGCCGGGGCCGCAACTGTTTTGGCCCCAACTATCTTGAAATCCGGTAGTGCACTGGGATTTCAAGGGTCAGTGCCAATACCGCTGGTTCAATGCAACGCAGCACCTAATAACCGGAGTCCATCGCATGTCCCCTTTGTGGATGAGTTACCGATTCCGTTTCCGGCGATAGACCATCCACTGAGCCCGATGCCCACTCAGAATGCCAACACGGGCGCCGGTGAATGGCCCCGTGCGGCACATCAGCGCTGGGCTCAGTTCACTCCGGCTCAAGTGACGACCGAATTGATAGCCAGGCCCGGTCTGCACCGGTTCCACTCACAATGGGGTCAGTCTTACGTCTGGGGATTCAACGGTGTCTATCCAGCGCCAACGGTCCTGAACAGATATGGCAAACCAACAATCGTGCGATTCCGGAACAGCTTGCCGCCGAACGGCGACAACACCTTTGGCCATCCCGAAATTACAATCCACTTGCATAACGGGCACCATGGTTCCGAAAGCGACGGTTTCGCGGGCGACTTTTTCCCGAGCGGCTTCTGGAAAGACAATCTCTACCCGAATTGCTACGCCGGCCTCGACACGTTTGGCGGCAATGGCGACCCACGGGAAAAGATGGGCACTTTCTGGTTCCACGATCACCGTGCAGAGAAGACCCTCCAAAACAACGTCTTGGGCCTGAACGGCATGTTCATCGTTTATGACGAAACTGATCCGGGTCATGAGCATCCATCAAATGGATCGCTACAGTTGCCGGGATACTATGGTGTCACTGACATTCCTTTGATCCTTACTGAGAAGCGGTTCTGTCCCCTGGATGCACAAGGCCGAAATGAGATGGTTAATGCGGCCGGTGGCGATAAGTGGATCGTCAACGGAGCGATTCAGCCGAGAATGACTGTCCGGAGACGAAAGTATCGGTTCCGCATTCTCTCGACTGGTCCGACAACGGCCCAGTGGGATCTCAGGCTGTTCGGCCCGGACGGCGGTATTAAAACAATGACGGTGGTCGCTACTGACGCCAATTTCCTCGAGCATCCGATTCCGGTCGATGCGGGCGCAAATGCAGCCAACAGCAACTCCGTCCTGGGCGCCACGATTCAAGTGCAGGGTGCAATTCGAGTGAACGTCGCTGAACGCTACGATGTGATCATCGACTTCTCTCAATTCAATGCCAACGATAAGGTATATCTCACCGATGCCAGAATCCAGAATGTCAACCTCAACCCGCCCACCCAACCTTTGAACATTCCGCCGGCGGGATTTTTGACAAACATCGACATCGGCAACGTCATTATGCGGTTCGACGTGGTGGAACGAGAGGCCTGGTTCCCGAAAGACACACCGCCGATTCCGGAGACCCTCTGCACTTACCCGCCGATTTGCGAGCCAGACACCACGTTCCAGTGGAATTTCGATCGCGATCCTGTGGGCACGGTCCCACGCTTATTCAAGGTCAACCAGCGGGTCTTCGACCCCAATGTGCCACAGCATTGCATTCTCAAGGGCACCTGTGAAGAGTGGCTGATCAATAACAACACCCCTAACGCAGACGGACCCACCAACTGGGCCCACCCGGTGCACATTCACTTTGAGGAATTTCGCATTCTGAAGCGATTTGCGATCGTCGGTGGCATATTCCAGGAAGTCCCGGTGACTCCGCTCTCAACGGGAAGAAAAGACGTAACCAAGGTCGAGCCAGGAGAGGCCGCACTGATCAGGATGAACTTCCGAGACTATATCGGCAGATACCTGATCCACTGTCACAACATGGGCCACGAGGACGCGTTCATGATGGTGCACTGGGAAATAGTTCCTGATGCGGCGGCCAAGGCAGCATGCGACGCAACGATTGTCCAGGCGAACAAGGAGTTCGAAGCCAAACTGCGCGGTGAGGAGGTATAGGTATGGATAGAAGATCTATTCTAAGCAGAGTGTTCAAGCCGAGTCCCTATTCGCAGGGCGCCGCGAAGTTCACGAATGCGGTGCTTCGAACACAAGACAACAAAGAGGTCCGGTTCTATGACGATCTGATCAAGGGCAAGCAAGCAGTGATCAATCTGATGTATGCCGATTGTCACGGTGCTTGCCCGTTGGTAACGACTGTTATGAAACGAACCTATCGTGACCTGAAAGATCGCATGGGTAAGGATCTCTTCTTTTACTCAATCTCGGTAAAACCACAGGACGACACGCCGGCCGCGTTGAAGCACTATGCTGAAATGCGCAAGGCGGATCTGCCTGGCTGGTATTTCCTGACCGGAGATGCCTACGATATCGAGACGATCCGCTACCGGCTCTTTAACATGGGCCATGTCGGAGTCGATACCGATTTCGCGATGCACTCCGGCACGTTCCGTATTGTCAACGATGCCACCAACTACTGGGGCCATGCACAGGCGTTTGCCAGTCAACAAAATATTTTGCAGCGCATCGCCTGGGCCGATCCCTACAAGACACATGCAGAATGGAGTGTTTACGCTCGGAACCTGCAAGCTAAGATCGATAAGGATGTTAAGAAGTACGGCTTTCGCCAAGGCTTCTGAGTTTGCGGCACGGGTCACAAGGATAGAAGCTGCCGGCGGGTAGCTTCTATCCTGGCCCAATTTAAGAGTTTCTCTGTGCAACCTCTGTGTTCTCTGTGACTCTGTGGTTATTTTTCAGCAGAGTCACAAACCACAGAGTCACAGAGAACAGAGAGGTTGCACAGAGGGAATACATCATGAAACGAACTGCCATAATTTTGCTACTGGCTATGATGCTTCCGGTTTCGACTGCGGTCCTGGCCCAGGAAAAGAAGTGTTCATTCGATCTCGTTGGCACATGGAAAGCGCAGCTGTCAGCCACCGAAGCAATACTTTATCAATTTGATTCCAAGGGTAACGTCACTGTTCTTTCAGCTCCTATTAAGGGTGAACCGCAGCAAATCGCCACCGCTAAATACGAGGTGATCAAAGAGCTCGGCAAACCACATTCGGTTTCGTTTACCGCAACCGGCCAGAACCGAATACTCGGAGCCGTCAAACAGACTATGAAGCTCGTCAGCTATGACGATACTTCGATCACTTCCGCCATCCCCGGAATGGGAAATACTCGTTGGACCAGGGTCGATCCCGACCGGTATTTCATGGTGCTCGCGGCCCGCAACGGAGAGTTCTACGATAAGACTGGCTCGGCGTTTCCCATGGTTATCAAACTGGCGGGGGGAGTTCCCACGATCGACGCCTTTGGTGTCTACGTCGGAACCACTGGTAGGGCCTTTGGCGCCGTTCCTCAAAACGTCTACAAAAACTATCTTCGCGAGGCGCGCAACGATTCGGAAACCACACTGCGTCTGGAGATCAACTCCCGCCAGTATGAACGAGCGTTGCAGGTGATTAGGGAGTGGGAGCGACGTGACCGCGAAGGAGCGCTTTTGTACACCACCGGCGTAGATACTTTAGATGATCCGACCTCGCTCAATAACATTCTGGTCGCTAAAGCGGTGACGGAAACGCTCAACCAGTGCTCGGAAGATTTCAACATGCATCCGCTCAATTACGTTTTGAAGGACGACTGGATCAGCAACAAGGTTGGTTCAGCCTATGTTCCCTTCTATTACTTCAAGGAACTCAGACTGCGGAACGAAGCGCGACATATTGACGACAAAAAGTTTCAGGAACTCGTGCCGTTGCCGAACGTGGCTAGTCGTTAAAATCACATCCCGACCTGGACGTTGCGGGTGGGTGCGAAGCCAAATTGAAACAGTGTCTCCCCAGCCAGGCGCTAACAATCGATTAAGGGGAGGAAATGAATTTGAAGTTTGTGAGTCAGAAAACCAAAGTCATGAAGCGCGTTCTGTTTATCTCGTTAGTGATGCTCGTTGCGTTCGGCGCCCATCAGGGCCTGCGAGCACAAACTCCGACCGCGCCTGACGAGAAGCATGCGACTCAACCCAAAAAGCGTGGTGGAATCTTCACCATGTATATCAACGATCCGCTGGCCCGTACGATGTGTTTGAGTGACGGGAAAGAAGGGTTTGCGTTTGTTGATAATGAATGGCGTAACCGGTGCAGTGATCTTACTTACGTTCTGGCGAGTGGTGGCAGCCTTGCCAGCGGTATCGAGGTCAACCGCGTGGCAGCGATCGTCGATCTCGGCACGCCGGAGGAACTTCGTAGCCGTTATGGCTTCGAGGAGGCGCCGAACGGCTTCACCGGATTCGCTTCTATACATCTTAACGGCAACAAGGTCATGATTCTGAAGCAAGATCTTGGCAAGCCGGAATACCAATCACTGCAAGAGGGGGCCAAACTCTTTACGGACGTTGCACCATCTGCCAACGTGCCAATCAAGCTGGGCCACATTTACGTCGTGCGTATCGCGGACAAGAAAGACACAAGTTTCCAGCAGATCGCTAAGCTGATGGTGATTGCATATCGTCCTGAAGAATCGGTAACGGTGCGATGGGAGACGCTCTAATCCAGCGGTCCACCTACCGCACGTGGCGGCAATAAATTCAATAGCGCTTCCGGGTATCAAGGAAGCAAGTTACGAACTTCCAAAACTGAAGGAGAACTGGTATGAGTCAAGAGTTTGCGAGTCAAGATTTACAAGCAGGTGGCGGCGGCAACAACGGCGGCACCAGTTATACAACCGGTCAAATCTGCCCGAAATCCGGGCTTTGGAAAGCAACTGACGGCAAGATCGAGCTGCTTGAATACGTCCCGGTGAATACGGCCTTTCCTCCCTTCGGAGGCGGAAATGGCACCAAGAAATGCACCTGGACTCGGCTCACGTTAGCCTCTGACGGCGGCAAGACTTCTTTCACTGCTGTTAAGGTTGCTGCTGGTACAATCTAAGGGCACTAGCCAGCAGCCCCTTCAGTCGTGGTCGTTTCTCGTTTAACTCTCTTCCTGTTCGGTGTTTTTGTTGGATGAGGTCAGTACCGTAACGCGGTAGCGTCGGGTCAACGTTGTGCATCAATAACCGACGAATTTGCATTCTTGAGTTTTACCCGACGCTACCGCGTTACGGTACTGACCTCATCCAACAGCGACACCGAGCAGGAAGAGACTTACATTCAAGGGGTCAAATGATTTTCCTAAGGGTTCTTACCAGATTAGCGCTCGTCACCGCATTGCTTCTGTCAGCAACCAGCGTGTATTCTGTCGGCGTTGTCACTGCAGTACAGAAGGAACGTTCGGCTCACTCAAAAAAGCCCACCCAGTTCCACTATGTATGCCCGATGCACGCGGACGTAACGTCGAAGAAACGCGGTATCTGTCCGAAGTGCAAAATGAAACTGGTTAAGAAGCCCATCGTTCAGGAGCCCACTACCAGTTCCAACTAGCGCTCGTCGTCTTTTCTTGTTCCAGCGGAGCAAGATGTTTATAGAACTTGTAATCCGCGTCGTTTGCGCTCCGGAGCAGCGCTATGTTTATTGTCTCCACATTGCGCTCCTACGGAGCGCGAAAAATCCTGAGCCATAGAGGCTATAAACATCTCGTCCCTACGGGACGAAGACAGCTCGTCTCTGCGCGAAGGCAGCTCGTCTCTGCGCGAAGGCAGCTCGTTCCTGCGCAAACACAATTCGTTCCTGCGCAAAAACTTCTAGACTTTGCGCGGAGACAGCTCACAGCCTGCGTTGCGATGACGATTGTTATGTCGTTTGTCGCGACGCTGATTCCGGTTGCGAGCGCCTCCCTGACGAAATCGAGCACGATGGCCTGCTGTGTCGGTAAAACCGCGGGCCATTGTGATTCAGGCATTCCCGCTAAAAAGGTTCCTCCTCCCAAATCGGAACCGATGTGCGGTCTCGACGGCGCCGAGATGGAGGACGATGGAATTACCATCGTCGCCCAACCCGTCGCTGAACCTTCTCACGCTGAATCTCAAAACTCACACAGCCACTCTGCTGAAACAAACTCCTCA
>DATEIS010000662.1:0-9899 GCA_035278765.1 Pyrinomonadaceae bacterium
AGTAAGTTGCCATCCGGCAAAGAGATCTACGATCGAGTTACGTAGTTCGTGATCGCTGCTCTCAACAAATAACAACCGACCGGCAACCGAATAATTTGAGAGGGAAGCCGGTCGGTCAAAGACCTGAAAAACTTCCATGCAACCGAATTCTATTTCTTAGTTGGTCGCGCCACTGGTAGCTGACTGAAAAAACGTAGTCGCTTCAAGAACATCAACAGGAACAGAGATTGTCGGTTCGACAAACGCTTTTTTAATTTCGTCCCCGCTTACACTACCACCAGCGATTTCTTCGTTGATAATCTCGTTTTGCTTAGCCAAGTTTAGCCGCCTCCTCGAGTCATTGTGATTAAACTATATGGTCTTGATCGATTCATGGCAACATAAAAGTTGGGCCAAGCGTCGATACAAGCTGTCTTGCATACTCAGGTTTTCACTGAGTCACTTTTGGTGGCTCAGCAAGAACCAACCGCAAAGCTCGTTTTTCGGCGCGTGTAAGATCGGCTCGGACGAAAAGCCGAATATGGGGGGACAGTTGCCGAACTACATCCTCTACTGGGAGTTTTGAGATCTCAGTATTTACTTCTGAAAGATTCTGATTCTGAATGTCAACTGGAATAGCAAGTTCTTCACCAATCTTCAGTAACACCAGCGACAACGGTTGCTTTTTGGCTTTAACGGACAAAAGCCTGTTTTCGTAAGTGATTTGAAGTGGACGCTCCTCGAGCTTTTTCTTCGCGTCTTCATCTTCAGGTGCGATTCCGTCTTCAGTGTCGCCTTCGATCAATATCGACTGGTTCGATCCAGTCACTACTGCCGTCACCGGTGGCTCGCTCTGATTGTTATCGTAAAAGAAAATGCCAAGCGGTTTTGGTGGCCCGCCGGAACCGGTATCGATTTCGTAATCGACATAAACCGTCGGCGACAGTAACTGCAACGCAGGTTCGAGTGTCAGCTCGCTAAACTCGACCGTTATCAACTCATTCTGTCGTTCTGGCCCAAGAAATACCGGCACTTTCAGTTTTTTCGAAAGCTCCTGGGACACTTCAGACATCTTCGCCTTCTCGGCTTTGAGTGAAATGTTCAGGATCGGACGGCTCTTGACCGTCAGCACGTACGGAAGCTTGGCTCCGGCTTTAGCATCTGCCGGTTTGCTGTCCTTCGCGACTTGCTTCGCATCTGTCTCAGGTGCAGGTCTCTGCCCGACTGATAACGTAAATGCTGCTAAACAAAGCAAAGCGATCAAACTAATACGCTTCGCATAGTGAAAGAAAACTGTGCGTTTCAAATTCGTAATGCCTTTTTCCTTAGCGTAGTGAGCGAGTCCGCTCGGGGCGACTGACCGCGCCAGATGAGCCTGAAAGCTAACACGGTTAAAAAGATACGTCAAATTTTAGGATCAAACATACCGCGTTTTAGTATACGGAATGGGCGGGCGAGGTAGTATGCGAAACTCAAACTCTCAGGAAGAGAATGGGCGCCAAGGTCGCCGTCGGTGGGCCGGAGCATGTAGAGAATGTAACGGGCGCGGGCGCCGAGTGTTTTACGCACGCCGATGTTGTATTTGAAGATTTCGCGAGACGTCGCGGGCACGTGTGTGGCGCCGTTGAAGAGATGTTCGACCACGTTCTCGGCAAGGGACGCCAGGCGAGGATCTGCTTCACAGCGCGCTTTTACTTCCGCGGGCAGCGGCGCTTCCAGAAGTCGTTCGGCGAGATACAGGCCGAGCAGGAACATGCGATCGGTATCAGCCTGCGCAGCACGTTTCAGAAGAGCAGGCCAGTCGAAACTGTGTCTTGCCAGCAGCTCTGCGATGTCACAAATCCAGCCAAGCCGCTCCCAAAGATGGCGCGAACCATGCACGCACAACGAGAATAGTAAATCGGTTGCGGAAAGTGTTTTAACTTTCGTTCCGTTCAGATCGACGGTGGTGAGATTCTCCCACAGTTGATCGGAATCGACCGTTGAAGCAAACAGATGTGGCGCCACTTCCCAGTGCAATTCGACGATCAAGCGATGATTGTCGCGGGAAAACTGCATGTTGTGTTGCGTGCGCAACAAAAGTTCCTGCTGGTTGAGTGAAAGCGACTTGGATGGCGTGTAGCCCTCGGCGAGCAGGATCTCGCGTGCCTTTAAGACGTCAGATTTTTTGACGATGACGTCGAGGTCCACGAAGCGACGCAGCGCGAGGTTGCCATAGGCGAATTGCGCGAGAGCCGGACCCTTGTAAGGAATCGCATCGATACCGGAGTCCGCAAAGCGAGTGATAAGGCGACACAGTTCGGCGATTAGCACCGTATTACGCGCGACGTTTTCAAAATAGTGTTTCTTGAGTTGATTGAGATGTTCAGTTGGAATTAAGTCCGCAGCATGTCGATCAAGTTGGCGATAGACTAGCGGCACGATCGAGTGACGGCGAGCGAGCAGAAAAAGATATTCCCAATCAATCTTTGTCGCCGCGATCTCTCGGATCCGCGCCGCCACTCGATCGCTCGCGTCAGTCCGCGCACAACAAAGCAGTAATTCATTCTCTAAACGCACCTTTTTGTGCCTTTTGTGCTTTTTGTGCCTTTTGTGGCCCTATTCATTAACCTTGAGGACGGCGAGAAACGCTTCCTGCGGAATCTCGACGCGGCCGACTTTCTTCATCCGCTTCTTGCCCTCTTTTTGTTTTTCGAGCAGCTTGCGTTTGCGCGTGATGTCGCCGCCGTAACACTTGGCAATAACGTTTTTACCGAGCGCCTTAACCGTCTCGCGCGCGATCACTTTGTTTCCAATCGCAGCCTGAATCGGCACTTCAAACAGTTGCCGTGGAATCAACTGCTTCATCTTTTCCGCGAGCGCACGACCTTTTGGTTGTGCAGTGCTGCGATGCAGAATCAACGACAACGCATCAACCGGTTCACCCGCCACCAATACATCAAGCTTGACGAGATCACTTTCCCAATATCCGGCGAGGTTGTAATCGAGCGACGCATAGCCGCGCGAAACTGATTTCAGTCGATCGTAAAAGTCGAGCACGATCTCGTTGAGTGGCAATTCATACGTGAGCATCACACGATTCGAAGTGATGTACTCAAAACCTTTTTGCAGGCCACGCTTTTCTTCGAGGAGGGGAAGTATGCCGCCGAGATGTTCGTCAGGCGTCAGGATAACGGCGCGAATCACCGGCTCTTCGATCTTAGCGATACGTCCCGGATCGGGCATCTTCGCGGGCGAATCGATCTCGACCACCTGACCGTCAGTTGTAGTGACAACGTAACGGACGCCTGGAGCGGTCGTGATCAGATCAAGATTGAACTCACGCTCCAGACGCTCCTGCACGATCTCCATGTGCAGCAACCCCAGAAAACCACAGCGAAATCCGAATCCCAACGCCGTTGACGATTCAGGTTCGTAAAAGAACGACGCATCGTTCAACCGCAACTTGTCGAGAGCGTCGCGCAATTCCTCGTACTGCGCAGTGTCGACCGGATACAAGCCCGCAAACACCATCGGCTTGATTTCCTGGTAACCCGGAAAAGGCTCTTTCGTCGGTCGCGCAGCTTCGGTCACGGTGTCGCCGATCTGCACGTCTGCCACGGCCTTGATCGACGCGGTGAGAAAACCGACTTCGCCGACGCTCAACTCGTTAATCGGCGTCGGCGTGGGTCGATTCACGCCGAGAGTTTCAACCTGGTAGTCACGACCGACGTTGAAAAAGCGAATCTTCATTCCCGGACGAATCGTGCCGTCAATTACACGAAACAGCACGATCACGCCGCGATACGAGTCGTACCACGAATCAAAAATGAGCGCCTTGAGCGGAGCGTTTGCATCGCCTTTCGGCGGCGGCACGTCGCGCACGATCGCTTCGAGAACATCACTCACGCCCTCGCCGGTTTTTGCGCTCGTGAGAATCGCATTATGGGTTTCGAGGCCGATGAAGTGTTCGATCTGTTCAATGGCTTTTTCAGGTTCGGCGCCGGGCAGGTCGATCTTGTTGATTACCGGGATTAGTTCGAGATTGTTTTCGATTGCGAGATACGTGTTCGCGAGGGTTTGTGCTTCAACGCCCTGTGAAGCGTCGACGATCAACAACGCACCTTCACACGCTGACAGCGAACGCGAGACTTCGTAAGAAAAATCGACGTGACCCGGCGTGTCGATCAAGTTCAGCACGTACTTCTGGCCGTCCTGCGCTTTGTAATCGAGCCTGACGGCGTGGGCCTTGATCGTGATGCCACGCTCGCGCTCCAGGTCCATGTTGTCGAGCACCTGGTTTTCCATCTCGCGTTCCGACAGAGCTCCGGTGAGTTCGAGCAGGCGGTCGGCGAGGGTCGACTTGCCGTGATCGATGTGGGCGATGATTGAGAAATTGCGAATGCGAGATGGATCCATTTTTAACTTGGTACTTAGTGCTTTGTGCTTAGTTCAAAGCACCAAGCACAAAGTACAAACTCCTACTCCGGAAAGTGATCGTTAACGTAAGCGCGCGCTTTTTCTGGTGAACTTATAGTGCCGATGAAATCAGTGTTACGCATCACCCATTCAACGTGGTCAGTAAGAAATTTCTGGTAATCAGCGCCGGGCGTGTAGTCCGCGTCCATCAATCCGATTTTGATAGAGACGCGGCGGATTAACTCCTGATCGCCGGTCTGGGCTGCGGCCTGATACAAACGATGCTTGTCGTCGTCAGACATTGAAGAGGCTGACGTTGACGACGAACTGGACGAGTTTGAATTCGAATTGTCGTTATCGTTCGTGTTGGTAGAGAAATCGGTGTTGTCGTTCGAATTGGAATTGCGATTCGTAGTTGTATTGAAATTGTAGTCACGAGTCGAACGAGGCGAGCGATACGCGAAGAAGTAAATCAACGCGCCCGCGATCACTACCACGATCAATCCCAGACAGCCTGCACCACCGCAACCGAGAGCAATCTTCTGATTCTTAGTCATTTATTTGCCTCTCTAACAGATTAGCCACAAGAAAGCACAAAAAGCACAAAATGTGAAACCCGGCTTTTGTGCTTATCGTGCCTTTTGTGGCTATAGATCGAATTCATTGATGAGGCGGTGCAGGTAGGAGCGACTGATGCCTAGCCTTTTCGCGGCGGCAACCTTGTTTCCCTCCGCTTGCAATGCGCTCACGATCATCCGGCGTTTCACTGCCTCGACTGCACCTTCGAGCGTGCTTTCGTCTCCCGGTGGCGTTCCCGGAAGGACACGCAGCATCTTCTCCGGAACGTACTCAAGTCCGAGCGTCGATGTACCGCTCAAAACCACGAGCCGTTCGATCAGGTTCTCAAGTTCACGCACGTTTCCGGGCCAATTGTAGTCGAGCAGGATCTCGACGAGAGCCGGCTCCAGCTCCGGCGTCGGCTGTCCGTACTTCTGCGCCGACTTCGCCGCAAAGTGTGCTGCCAGAATCGGAATATCGTCGGGCCGTTCCCGCAAAGGCGGCAAAACCAACGGCACTACGTTGAGCCGGAAAAACAAGTCCTGTCGAAAACGTCCCTGGGCGACTTCTTTCTCAAGGTCTCGATTAGTCGCCGCGATCAGACGAATGTTGACTGTCAGAGTTTTGGTACCACCGACGCGCTCAAATTCACGCTCCTGCAAGACGCGCAACAGCTTAACCTGCACTGCAGCGCTCAGGTCTCCAATCTCGTCCAGGAAAAGCGTGCCGCCATCGGCCAGCTCGAAACGACCTTTGTGTGTGTTTATCGCCGAAGTAAACGCACCTTTCTCGTGACCGAAGAGCTCCGACTCGATCAGTGCTTCCGGAAGCGCGGCACAACTCACAGCCACAAATGGTCCATCAGCACGCGGACTCTCCTGATGAATCGCGCGCGCAAGCATCTCTTTGCCGGTGCCGTTCTCGCCCGTGAGCAAAACGGTTGCAGCGGTTGCGGCCACCGAGCGTGCCTGTTTCAAAACTCGCTCCAGCGCCTGGCTCGTTCCGGTCAAATGTGTGAAGCCGGGCGGACGCGAGAGCTCGTCGCGCAGCCTGCGATTCTCGATCTCGAGTTGTCGCATGCGCGCTGCCTGGTTCACGATGTGTAACAACTCTGCGGGATCGAGCGGCTTTTCAAAGAACCCGTAAGCGCCGCGTTTCACTGCTTCCAAAGCAGCACGTTTTGCATTACTGCCGGTGATAACAACAACCTGAAGCGGCGGATCCTGCGTGCGTGCGACGTCAATCAAAGCCAAACCCTCAGCGATGTCGTCAACGTTCGGAGGCAAGTGCAGATCACTCACCACCACGTCCACTTCTTCGTCGTTGATTTGCGCACAGGCTTCGTCTCGAGATGACGCTTGCAGCACTCGATAGTCTGAAGTTAGCGCCCAATAAAGACCGCTGCGCACTGTGTCGTCGTCGTCAACAACCAGTACTGTGCCTTTGGGCGTGGGTTGATTGGTCATCTCTCGAACCGGCTCTCAGATAAAAAGACAGATGCACACGTGTGCTGGAACAACAAGAAAACCTGGGCTTACTGCAGAGGAACGAGCGTAACGGGTATGCCTTGCGGAAGGGTCTAGCCGCGCCCTTCTCTACTTTCTTTAGTTACGCGGTCGTGTGGAATCGATGGTAGCACGACGCGAAAAGTCGTACCAGCGCCTTCGACTGAATCGACTTTGATCGTACCGCCACTCGCCTTGATCACTTCGCGACAAGTGTACAGTCCGAGGCCGATGCCGGTTTTCTTGGTGGTGGAGAACGGGCGAAAGAGGCGGGTTTCGATAAATGTGCGAGTCATCCCGCGTCCGGTGTCGCCGACTGAGAACGTGGGCGCGCCATTCTCCGTTTGGCCTGCTTCGATCGTGAGAGTTCCGCCCCGGTCAGTCATTGCTTCGAGGGCGTTGAGCACGAGGTTTTCGATTACTTCTTCGACGCGAACCGGGTCGGCAAGTGCATACAAACTCGGCGGCAGACGCGTGACGATCGAATGTTTGCCACGCGATGGCTCGGCCGTCATGGCGAGCACTCGTTGAATGATGGGTATGAGATCGATCTTGGTGGGTCGTTTGTGTTCGCCGCTCAGACTGGTTAACGGTCGCGAGAGCCGCGCCACGAGGGCTTTTAGTTTGTCGGTCGCGCTCGTGAGTCCTTTCAAAGCGTCGGCGCGAAACTGAGGATTGTCGAAGTGACGTTCCATATTTCCGACAGTTAACGAAAGACCTTCGATCGCGTTTTTAAGATCGTGCGTGAGCATTGCCGAGATGCGAATGAACGACTCGAACTGTCGTGATTCTTCTTCGCGGGCGATTTGAGCGCGCAGACGTTCTGTAACGACGTTGATGTTGTCCGCGAGACCGCGTGCGTCGTCACTCGATTGCAGGATGATGCGGCGGTCCAACTCGCCTTTAGCGATCGCGGAGACGTCTTCGGTCACGCGCGCGATTCCTTTGGACCGATTGCGCACGTGACGTTCGAGCACAAAGGCGGCGGCGAGCGCAACGAAAAGCGCCAGAACAAATCCAGCGATTCCCCAGGTGCGAGGCGTCGACATTAGCTCTGAACTGTTACGAGCGATCGCGACAGTGGCGTTTAATCGGGGGAGTGGCGCATAAGCAACCTGGTAACTTGCGCCGGTAGGCGAACTATAGTTGCCCGCACCACTCTGATTCGCCGTCAAATTAAAGTTGGGTAACGCCTGGTTGGGATAGAGAGTTTTTCCAGATCGATCAAGAACGACAACCATTGATCGTGGATTCGTCTTTGTCTGCAACCCTCGCGAGGCTTCGGAAAACACCGATGCGAGATCGACCATGGCGACAGCTGCACCTACAACGCCGGTTCCTTTTTCGTCGTGGATGGGAACAGAGTATTTGAGTGATGCCGATTGAGTGTCGGGCTGTTCGAATGAAACATTGCCTTGCTGCGTCCAAACATGCTCATCAGGTTGAGGGACAACTGGAGGATTGAGTCCTCGGCAGTTGACCCATGCACCGTTATCGAGTTGTGTCCAGAGTGCGTTTTTAGCGCTGTTGAAGAAGGTCAGATTCCGAAAAGATCCGCCCATCCTGGGCAATGACTGTGGGATCGCGGTTTCGGCGTCTGTCGTGGTAACGGCATCACGTGCCGCCGGCGCGATTGCGAGTTGGAGGATGCTCTTCTGATTCTCCTCAAGGATTTCATCGACCGCGCCTGAAAAGGCGTTCAGATCGTTCTGGGCGATGGAGCTAACGGTGGCATCAACTGATCTGGCGCCGTTCCAATAGTTGAGCGTGGCCAACAGGAACAGCGGTATGGCGCAGAGGAGGAAATAGGTGAGAAAGGATTTAGGGCGCATAGGTCCTATATTCTTTTTCTGCCAAACTCACTCAGGAGCGGTGCCAGTGTTTCAATAATCTGATCGTGGGCCACGCCGTTGCTGGCGACCAGCCCGTTGCGGTTTTGCACGTCTGGAACGTTGTAGTTCAGAGGATAACCGAAAAGATCGCTGATGCGCCCGCCCGCTTCAAGCAAAATAATTTCCGGCGCGCACGTGTCCCATTGCTTTGTCCGCGGTGACAAATGAATGTAGACGTCGCACTGCTGCTCCACCAGCAAACCGATCTTTATCCCGACCGAGCCACGCTGTACTTCTGCTTCGAAACCGAGTTGGGCCACGACTTTATTCATGCGTGGACTTCGGTGTGATCGACTTGCCGCGAGACGCATTTCGGAGAGCGTCTTTGTGTCAGAGACGCTTGCCTTTTCAGGCTCGAATTCCGGGCGTTCGATCCATGTTCCCTCGCCACGAACCGCACGATAAAGCACGCCGGTAAGCGGTTGATAAACCACGCCGAGAGCGCACAGGCCGTCCTCGGCGAGTCCGATCTGAACGGCGAAATCACCATTGCCTTCAATGAAACCATTCGTACCGTCAAGTGGATCGACCATCCACACACGCGACTTAGCGAGGCGCCGCTCGGTATCTACTGACTCTTCGGCGAGGATTCCGTCGTCGGGAAACTCGCGCTTTAATCCGGTGACGATCAGATCGTTAGCGATCATGTCAGCCTGAGTGACAGGCTCGACGTCGTCCGCATAATTCTTTTGTTTGATATTGAGCGGGCCTTTGTACTGTTCGAGAATGGCAGCACCCGCCGTGCGTGCGAGCTCGCAGGCGACGCGTAGTTCGTGATGGAAAAGTTTAGAGTTAAAGGCCATTTGTTAAAGATTTCTCACGCAGCGGCGCGGCGGCGCAACGAGAACTACTTTACTTTGCGCCGTTGCGCCGCTGCGTGAGATCTTCCGCCGCTTCTCTGACCGCGGCAATAGTTTGATCGATATCACTCTTCGTCGTACGAAAGTTAGTAATGCACGCTCGCAGTGCGAAATGCCCGTTCACCGTCGCATTCGACAGATACGCGCGTCCGCCTTTCTGCACACGCTCCATGATGCGCTCATTCAACTTGTCCAAGTCAGTCTCGCCGCGGATGTAACGAAAACAACAAATGCTCAATTCAACTGGCGCCAGCAGTTCGAAGTCATCAGACTTTGAGACTACTTCGCCAAGGTATTCCGCGAGCGAGATGTCTTCACTGATCGCTTCGGCGATGCGACGGCTTCCGTAATACTGCAACGTCAACCAAACCTTGAGCGCACGAAATCGCCGCGACAACTCGATACCGTAATCCCAAAACGCAAAAGCCTCTTCATCGACGTATCCATGTGTCTTGATGTAATCGGCTTCTTCGGTGCTGAACGTTGCTTTCGCCGCGGCATCGTCCTTAAAGAGAAGACAGCCGGCATCGACAGGAACATAAAGCCACTTGTGCGGGTCAAGTGAAACTGAATCGGCAAGTTCCAACCCGGCGAAAAGATGCTTCTTCCTTTCGTCAACAATGCCGGGAGCACCGTAAGCACCGTCAACGTGAAACCATAGATTGAATTCATCGGCGACGGCGGCGATCTCCGAAAGCGGATCGACA
>DATEIS010000663.1:0-20380 GCA_035278765.1 Pyrinomonadaceae bacterium
CTCTCCGCCTGCTGCAACGCAAACACGATCTGTGCTTCGGTGAACTTGGATTTTTTCATGGCAATCTGTCAGGCTCCATCCTGTCATAAATTGCCCGCTTTTCTCTATTTTATTTTGGCAGGGTTTTCCGGGAGGAGGTCACTACAGAGACATTTGCAACTTCTAATTCGTAGTTGCGTCCCAGCGGAGTAAAGTCGCGTGACATGAAGGATTGATTGTCCTGAATTACCCGGTACCGATCAAGCAATGCTTTTACCGTTTGGTCGTCGCTGAGACTTAATCTAAAACCAAGCTTTCCCAGACCCTGCTTTATAGAGAATTTTTCGAGCTTAGTGTTCAGCAACTCTTTCAATAACGGGTCTCGACAGCATTCTTGAGGTGTTCAATTTGTATCTTAAATCTCTTTGTAAGCGATAGATTGTCTTTAGGCGAAACCTCAAAACCTACCGGAATACTTGTTTTCTCCGAGAGCTGCAAAAGCAACATGTGTAGGTTCTGAGCCTCAAGTTTCAGATTGTCGATGCGTGTGCTCAACAGCTCCGACTTTATTTGTGCCTGTGCCTGTGCTGAGCCGTACATTATGCTTGTCAAAACCAGCGATAGCATGACAGCGGTGAACACTTTCCCAAGATTCATTCTGTTTTCTCCAGTGTCTGATGCACATAACTTAGGATAAGGACTGTTCGGCGAGCTTCGAACTCTACTGCATGGCCATTGCGTCAGCCACTCAATATCTATCGAAAACCATTTGAAGACTTCAGATGTGCGATTTGGTTCTTTAGTGGGGCCCCTCATGTTGCCTTGAAGTCACTCGAAGGCTAAGTGTTCGAGAAGGGTTGTCAGCGCTGATAATCCACGTTCGCGCAAGAGGACTTTCCCTGATGATGTGGTTAAGGAGAGTCTTAAGTGTTGTATCGGAAACCTGGAGTGAGAATTGTCGTCCTAACTGAGGGATATAAAAACCGCTAAAGTCTGCACCAGAACCTTGCATTCCGTGCGCGCTTATCACGGCCTTTATCTCCGGAGCCTTAAGCAGGTCGTTTTGCAGCTTCCAACAATCAGAGTTCTTATCTACAGCAAAGTTCCTGATTCGGGTTTTTAGGAGTTGGGCCAGAAGAGCGTCCCGATACTTGTCGCGGGGAAAAACATTCACGACGCCGTTCTCTATTATCCAATCGTATCGTTCATTCTGACTAATGATTTGAGCCATCAAATCCGGTATTGTTCCCTCACGAAGCTCCACTCGGTAGACTTTCGATATTTGCTCATCGGACAAAACCTCAAGGCCCACTGGGACATCATAGTCAAACGACACCCTGGTAAGCACATCCCATAGCTGACCTTCGAAAGCAACATCCTTGATCAGCCGAGTCGCAAGATCGCTGTTTTTTCTAGAAGAATCTGGACGCTGAGCCACAGTCCAGTTGCTGTTTGCGATAGTGACCAGCAGTACAATCGAGACAATAAGGACGTACTTTAACCACATATCTCCTCCTAAACTTCGAACACCGAAAAACCCCTCTCTCCGAGAGCAACACTCGAGTTTGTAATCGTTTCCATTTTTACGGCAACACCCTCTTTTTCTGTGGGCCTTCCCTAAAAATGATAGTACCTGCTCCCGCATCTTTTATTATTTGATTTGGACCCGTGTCAATTTGGATTCTCGCCTGCTCTACTCTTACGCCCTGTTTGATTTCAACAATTGGCATTCCTTTAGGCACAGACTGTATATCTATAAATACTCCGTTCTCTGGCGGTAAGACCCTTCCGGACGAGGTGGGAACCTCTCCACGGACAGGCACGACTTGTTCCGTTAAGACTACACCGTGGCCGGATGGAATGATGTTGCACGCCTGGTCCAATGGGATGAATGCAATTGGTTGAACCGTACCAGTAAAAAGATCTCGTGAAATAGTGCCTGAAGCATCAATTAATCTAGTGCCCTCCACATTGCTTACTTGACCTGGAACTACCAGGACGCTAGTAAGTATCGGTCTCTCGCCGGGTTTCAAGGGTGCGGCATCTCGCTTAATCGCCTCCACAGCAGAAACTATCAGAGGATCCTGTCGAAGATCCAAGGTTTTTGGCTGAGGTGTTGGTTGTTGCTCGGAATCCTTTTCCTTTGCCAGTTCCGGATTGGTTTCATCCTCACCTTCATAACCGGTTGGATCTGTCAGGCGAACAGGATTGTTTAGCACATAAGAATAGCGGTTCCAGCTTTGCGGGTTAGGCGGCCGGCCACTACCAAGAAACGGATCAGCACTCGTGAACCTTCCCTGAACACACTGATAGTAGCGCGCCTTCATATAATCTAGGCCCGTTTCGGTGTCCCGCTCGTGTGAGGTGAATTTTTGCCGGACGCCATCGCTGACGCTGAACCCCATACCGACCATGCGGCCGCCGACGCCGGAGCCGAGTTCTTCGCCGAAGGGCATGTAGTCGTGACGGCTGACAACTCCGGCGCTGGAGTCGGTTACTACGCGGGGGGAGCCGAGGTGATCGGCAGTGGTGTACCTCGTGCCGGTGCTGGGCTCGATCGTCGCGAGCAGTCCTTTTGCTCCGTAGACGTATTCCTTTTTCAACGAGCCGTTGGTCAGATCATACTCGGCGATGAGTAGGCCGCCGCTATAGACCATGCGTACCTTCTCACCACTCGCGAAGTTCTTGCGCACACGATTGCCGTCGCCGTCGTAGCGATACACATCGCTCACGCTGTTTACCGTTGTGATCTTGTTTTCGGCGTCATAACCGAACGATTGCACGCCGTCGTTTGTGAGGTTGCCGACCGCATCATAGGAGTAGCCGGCGTTGGTAATGCGGTTTGCGGCGCTGAAGTAGAGACTCTGATTGCCGCCGCCGAGATCGATGGCCCGATTGCCATAGCGATCGTATTTGTTGGTTTGCGACCAACCACCGGTGCTCTCAGACGACGTCGTCAAGCGATTCAATTCGTCGTAGCCAAAGCTCTGGGTGTAGCTCAGACCAGCACCAAGGTAACTGACACTTTGCACATTGCCATTGTTATTCGTGGCGCCGAAGTTATAAGTCAGACGCATCGTGCTCGAATCGGTGCTGGTCGTGCCCAAGCCAATCTCGGTTGATTGGAGCCTGCTGTTGAAGCTCGTGTGCTCCCACAGATTGTTTCCGAGCTTCATCTCTGAGACACCGCCGTGCGCTGCATACTTCATTCTGTTGATGCTGTCCGCTGCGGCGCCGGCATAGTACGTTCCACTTTGCTGATCGCGCACACCTGCCATTCGCCCTGCCGCATCGTACTCGGTTGCAAGTACCCGACCGGAGGGATACGTAGACGAAGTTTGCGCGCCGGCACGATTATAGCTGTAACTCATAGAATAAGTTTGCCCATCCGTGACCTGATTCGCAGCCGTCACTCGGCCCAGTACGTCATAAGCAGTGTAGTTGCTCGCAGAGACACTGGAGCTTACGGAGGTCAATCGTCCTTTTGAGTTTGCCACGCCGGCCGCGTCGTACGTGTAAGTTACACTCGGCGTGCTACCAGAGTAAGTTCGTGAGGTGATGCGATTCAACGAGTCGTAGACGAAGGTAGTAGTGTTGAGCGCATCAACCTTGCTCGTTAAGTTGCCGTTATTGTCATAGCTGTAGTCAATTGTGCCACTCTCCGGGTTGTAGGCCGAGGTCAAACGCTTCAATGAGCTATAAGCAAATGTGCGTAGCTGCGCTCCCTGCAAAACTTGGATGAGATTATCGAGCGCATCGTAAGTGTAGCTGGTGGCCTGGTCGGGACTACTTGCTGACCCGAGCGCCCCGTTTGAATCAGGTTCATCAACGCGACTTAACCTGCCAAGTCCATCTGTAATACTGCGTCGCAGTTTCCCTGCCTGGTCCATGATCGTTGTCGTATTGGCGTCGTAGGAAGTAACGACCACACCAGTGCTTGATGAATTAGTGTCCCAGGGTGCAGGCAGACTCGCGCCACCGAAAGTCTCCGTTGCAATCCGGCGTCCACCTTTGTCACTACGCGAACGTGTCCAGCCCATGGTCGTCTCAGAACTGGCGGCCGAAGCCGTATTCGCCCGATACGGATTCGACACGAGTTGATAACTTCCTAATACGGAACTATAGGCTGCGAGGCATGCTGGCGTATTCGCCGGCTGACAAGGATTGGTCGCGACATAACGTGTTTGCACCTTGATACCGGACGTTTCATCATACGCACTCTGTGAAGTCGCATCCTCCAATTGTCGCGCTAGGCGAAGTCTTCCAAGTTGATCGTAATGCTGAATCGAAACAAGCTTACCATCGCCAAGCGTGTTTAGATCGGAGCGCACGATCACACGTCGATTGACGTCGGAATATTCCGTGACAGTGCGTGTCTCCTCAGATTTCCCTTCCGCTACTTTAACTAACGTCGGCCGGCCGAACACATCGTAAGTAGTCGCTGTGGCGACGTTGTTGTCGACGTCCGTGGCGCGCGTTACAGCAGCGGTGGTGAAGTCGTATTCGCGAGTCTCGGTACGTTGCTCCGCAGTCTGATAGGCAGTCTTAACCTGTGTCGGATAAAGATCGGTAAAACCTCCCACACTGCCATAGACAATTTGTGTCTGCACACCGCGCGCATCCGTAGTGAGGGTGGGACTGCCATACTGGTTGTACTGCGTAGTCGTTGAAATCGAATTGCCAGCAGCGAGGGGATTGCTGTAGGCACCCTTGGTCGAATCCCAACTCTTCTGTTGCGTCAGATTGCCTGTCGTCGCTGGATTATCGTAGAAGAATTCACTCCGTGTCACTGCAGTTGAACCATTGCTGACTTCCGTTGCGGCGATTATGTTCTTGAGCGATGGCGAAGTCGAATTCCAGTAACTATCCGCGTCGTTCGAGCTACTGTCAGAAGCATCAGGCGTGGCAGCCACGTAGTTGTTGGTGGTCACTCGCTTTAAGACGGCACCCGCGGGTATGCCAGTTGGAGATCCCCAGGTGTTGCGTGGCACCGTACCGTAATCAACCCAATCGTATTCCTTAATACTCGTGACGTTGCCGTTCTTATCAACCGTATAGTCCCTGATCGCCGTTTTGACGAGCGTCCCATTGGCGTCTCGAATAGAAGTAAATTCCGTCTTTACATACAAATTAGCCCGCTGCGGATCGTAAACGTTGATGCCTTGGATCGGGTCATATAAGTACGTGATAGGAAATCCCTGGGGCTGATTCGCCTGCCAGAGCTTTTCGTTGACGGAGCCATCAGCATTTTCGGTATAAAAGGTCGGTTGCCCAATCTGTACGATATGGCCACCAGCAGGCGTAATCATGCCACCGCCGTAGTTCCAAACCTCTGTCGCCGGAGTTGAATTGCCATCGTACTGCTGCTGGTAGGTTAAGGTTTTTCGGTACATCCCGTTTTGCAGTACGTTATTCCACATCGTGAGCATGCCGGGACCATTTTGCCCATCGAGCGAGTACTTATACTCCGCTTGTGCGCCCGACGGCAGCGTCACCGAGCTTAGCTCTCCCCAGCCGTACGAGGGTGTGCAACAAGGAATACTTCCATAATCGACCGCGTTGTAACCAAACACATATTGCAGGCCGCCCGAAGCTGCCGGTAGATCAATCGCTGACACAACAAACTGGTCTCCCAGAAAATCGGGATAGCCATCACGATCGTGATTGTGCTGGTTAAGATCATAGGTGGAATAAGTCTTGAAGACCTGGATACTCTTCCAGTGCACCTGATACGTCAGGTCAACGCCGCCAACTCCGGGCACGTGGATAATCTCTCCGTTACTGATGCCCTGATACTCGACGATGATCTTCCGTCCCAACTGATCCATTAACTGCGTTGCCGGGTGACCGTTGTAGGTGATGTTGGACCACTCGACATAGTTGCCGTTGCGGTCAGTTATTCTGTTGCCGTTGGTGACTTTTGTGCCGTCAGGAAAATAGAGTGTCCAGGGATTATTCCACCAGTAAGCATCGGAATCGTGTTGCACCTCGAGGCGGATGTAAGTGCCATCGAAGGTGTAGTAGTTGAGGTTACTCGTCAGACAAGGAACATCCTGAACAACTCCTCCCTGAAACCGTGTCTGAAAACCATCGGGGCGGATGTCGTACCAGCCCTCTTCCATGTTTGAGCCGAATCCACGCGGCAGGAATTCGTGCATACTACCGTCAGGGAATGCCACTTTCAATTTGTAATGACGGATGGTTTGCATGTCTGGATACTGCGGCGCGATTTCCGGCGGATACTGGTTCATGCGGTCGATCAGTTGCAATTGGTAACCGGTCCCGTAATGCCAGCCACCTTGGTCGCTCGTCACCAGCATGTTTCGAACAACGGTCTGCGGTTGGTCCTGAACCATATGGTCCCAGTCTTGATACCATTGAATCTGGCTGTCGTATAACTTGGAGTCGTAACGCAGGATGAGTTGACCCGAGAGACCACCGCGCCCTGGCGCCAGCTTTCCCAGCGCCAGATTCAACATGAGGTTGCCGTTATTCGTGTTTACCGTCTCGATGTCAGATAACGCATAGGAACCCCCGGGCTGGAAACCTCGATCGGGAGTCGAGCCCTGACCCAGCGCGTCGGTAAAAAGGGTGAGGATTAAGATCAGGCTCGCACAACAAAGTGTTGTCTGCGTGAAGTATGAAAATAATTTAGTCTGCTTCATGATGGCGGTCCTCTTACTGGCCGGTGTAAGGATTTTTGGGCTCGCTGTTAATTCGTGAAGATTCCGTCATCAGCACGACGGCTGAGGCCTGCCGAATGCACTGTGAGCACAAAGACTGACTCGCCGTTTTCGAAGCGTTCAATCCGCCACGCTACCTGCTGTCCCTGTTCTTTGGTCCAACCGCCAAGTCTCTCTTCAACCTGCACGGTTGAGCCATTCCGATCGATCTGGTAACTCACTCGTTCCAACAACAACGTTTCAGAGTTGAAGTAATAGAGTTTCAGTCGCTCTTTCGGTTCTGTCGCGACTCTTATCTGTTCTCCCACTTTGTAGACGTCGTAATAAGGCCCCTCATAGTTGTCGTTCGTGCCGTCGTCGAGGCGGAAACGCGAACCCAAAAAACGTGTCGCCTGACCTTCCATCTGGGTGTTGAAGAAATGCTCCGGAGAGCCATAGACCAATGTTTCAATTAGATCGTGCTCCACTCCATCAAGAGGGTTCCCCACTGCTTTCGCTTGCTCTCCATCGAATGTGACGATGCGCCTTTGATTGCCCTTTTGCAGTGTCAGGTGTAACCGCTCCGGAAATTCAAAAACCGCGACCACTTCTTGTATTTGAGAATCGTTAGCTCGACTTAGCGTGCCGGTCACTCTCAAACGCTCTTTTCCGGGCTTCTCGAGCCTGTCTCCGGTGGCCTTCAGGTTCCAGACTAACTTTGGCGAGAGACTACTGCGTCGCACGTAAGCTCCACGCTTTCTTGCTGGATTAGGATTGCCCTGAGTGCTGTCAGCTCTGGTCTCTGCTGTTCTGGAATCACGTAAACGACGCGACGCTGCAAACGTCAATGCAGTTACAACCAGTAGTGTGATTAACAACACCGGCCAGAAAACCCTTCGTCGATTTCTTGTCATGATGCTCTCCCTGAGATGAGTGCCTCGAAAACAGATCAATACTTTGGATTGGACAGACTTCAACCGCAAAGACCAAGTGCCTCGATGGTCCTAAGATAGAGATTCGTGTTCACTGCCCTTACAACTTACGTAATAGGCCCTCGTGAACATTCTTCTGTTGATGAACCAGTTAGTTTGGAGCGCGTGTTTGCAGCATGAGGTTCTCCAGTTATCTGTAATGTCTCGGAAGCTTGGGGGTGGTTAACGCGAGACTCTGAGCTAATGATCTTGGCGGCAAACGGTGAAGCCGCTTAATGAATTATTGAGGAGATGCGCGCCACTCTACGCCTACATGGACCACGTGTCAACAAAATTTTGAATTACAAATCATAATCTCGTCGAATCGATGAGAGGCAGAATTACACGGCTTCCAGCGCGCGCAAGGCGAGGCCTTTGGCGACGGTGGTGAGTTCCTCGCCGCTCTTGAGTTTGTCGGGGCCGAAGGTTCGCGAGAAGAAGCGTCGCACGACGGGAACGAATGATGAGCCACCGGTGAGGAAGACGCTGCCGATGTCTGAAGTCTTGACTCCGCACTGGTCCAACAATGATCGAATGCAGGCGGAGATCTTCTGAATGTCGTCCTGAATCCACGATTCAAACTGCCAGCGTTCCAGCGAATCGTCCATATGAACTGTTGATTGCGAAAACAAAAATGTCGCAAGCTCTTTTTCCGTTAACTCGACTTTCGTTTGCTCTACCGCGCGATAGAGTGCGTAGCCAAGATTCTCGGTGATGATCTGAATTAGTGCTGCTACTCGCTTTGGATCCGAAGCCTGATTCTTCACCTCTCGCAAAACTCTCATTGTCTTCGGATCTTTCAAAAGAAACATCTGATGCCAACTCGACAGTTGTGTGTAGACCCACACCGGCACCGGAAGTTCTTTGCCGAGCGAAATGTAAGTTGATCCGAGACCGAGTTTCGGCGCCACCAGTCGCATCATGATCCGGCTGTCGAACGTGTCGCCTGCGATCGCGACTCCTGAAGTGCCGATAACAGGACTGCGCCCGTCTTTCTTTCTGCCTGGACCAAGTTGAGCAAGCGTGAAGTCGCTCGTACCACCGCCGAAGTCTCCAATCAGTACTAACTCATCATTGTCGAGTTGAGTTTCATATTGATAAGCAGCAGCAACCGGCTCCAATTCAAATGAGACTTCTTTAAAGCCTGCCAGTTCGGCCGCAGCTTGCAGGCGCTTTAGCGCGAGCGCCTCATCGGCTTCGGTGTCTGCTCCTGCAAAACGGACCGGCCTGCCCAACACGACACGAGATGCAGAGGTCTCGAATTGGTCCATCACTCTCATCCGCAGTCGTCGCAGAATAATTGCGATCAAATCTTCCAACGTATAATTACGTCCATTGATGCTGGTGGAAGTGAATAGACTGCTGGCGAGATACGACTTGATGGAAACTATCAGCCGGCCTTTAGTGTCAGCTTCAAGATACGAATTGATGGCGTCGGGTCCGGCTTTGGTCTCGATGTTCTGCTGTGAACCGCGTTCGCGCGCGGGAAAATAGAGTATTGAGCGGAATGCGGCTAGATCACCCGAGAAGGTCGCAAGCGTCGCCTGTCGATCGCTGTCGGCGACAGCGATGGCGCTGTTAGTTGTGCCGAAGTCAAGTCCGATGACGGGTTCTGTTTTCATAGCAAGAAAGGGACAGGATGAACATGATTTGCGAGATTTACAAGATTAATTGTTAGAATCAGTCTCCACCAAATAATGAAAGAATCGCCCGTCAAGATCGACGTCCTCCTCGAACCTCTATTAACAGAGGTCAGCGACCATCGGGCTGACGAGATACTCTCACAACTAATCACTGAACACGCCCAGCCCGTAATAAAAGGCGTCATTCGTTTCAAACTTCGCCTGAACTCGTTTCGCGAAACTCAGCGGGAAGAGGCCGACGACATACAACAGGAAGTCGTGCTGCAACTACTGGCTCAGTTGCAGCGTTTTCGCAAACTTCCGAGCAGTCATCCAATCACAGACGTGCGCGGGATGGCGGCAGTCATCGCGCACCGGACTTGCGCTCGCTGGATGCGACGCCAGTTTCCCGAACGACACGCACTCAAGAATCGTCTTCACTATCTATTAACGCGCCAGCGTGGCTTTTCGTTATGGCAAGACAATGAAGGAAAACTACTGGCCGGCTTTGCGGTCTGGCAACAACAACCTCAGGCGACCCGTACGCTTTCAGACATCGAAAAGTTGCCGACACACATTCGCGCCTTGAAGAGCGACAAGCCACAGCAACTCGCCGAACTGATCGCAAGTCTCTTTAACTATCTCCGTGGCCCAATTGAATTCGACGAGTTGGTAGGCAGTGTCGCGGCACTTCAGGGAATCAGCGATCAGCCGATTGAATCACTGGCCGACGATGTAGATGTGACGTTCGAGCCCGTGGCGGCTGCGCCGGATCCGGCGTGGCGCACTGAGAAAAAGTTCTTTCTCGAACGGCTCTGGGAAGAGTTGCAACTGCTCCCATTGAATCAACGCGCGGCGTTGTTGTTGAACCTGAAAGACGCGAGTGGGTTTGGCGCCATCACGCTCTTTCCTGCCACCGGAATCGCATCCGTGCGGAAACTGGCGGCCACTCTGGAGATCGATCCCGAAGAGATGGCAAAGATGTGGAACGATCTACCGATTGAAGACGCGCGGATTGCCGAATTGACCGGACTAACGCGGCAACAAGTAATAAATGCGCGCAAATCCGGCCGCGAACGGCTGGCGCGACGGCTGAAAGGATTTATTTAAAGGACATGGTAATACGCGACAATTTTCGCCAACTTCTGAAATTGAAGCCCACCGGAACCCTGGTTGAGGATCAGAGAAAAACTTGTGGAACATCTAACTGAAAAACAAGTTGAGGATTACTCCCAGAATAACTTACCCGCCACGGAGCTGTTGGCGGTAAGCGATCACTTGGATGAGTGTGGCCTGTGCCAGCGGCGGCTGGAAGCTGGTCTGAACGGCGATGGAGCTTTCTTTGCCATGCACGACGAGGCATTCGCCGGCGAGGGTCTTTCCACTGCACATCTCACAACCGAGCAGACAGCCGAGTATGTCGAGAAGAATCTGACCGGTGAGGCGTTACAGGTAGTCACAGATCATCTTGGTAACTGCGAACAGTGCGTGCTGGCCGTTGAAGATCTGCGCGCGTTCCGGAATGAGATTGCGCCGTCGCTCGATCGTGAATATCGTCCGATGGAAGTTCCTAATACAACTGGAAGCTCGTGGCGCGAAAGGTTTGTTTCGTTTTTCAGAGTCTCGCCGGTGCCGGCGTTTGGTGGCGCTGCGTTGGCTCTTATGTTCTTGGCGTTTATCGGCTGGGTCGTTTGGCGCATGCCGAAAGAAGAACGTCGCGAAGAAATTGTTGCAGTACCAAGTCCATCCTTACAGCCAACGCCAGCGCCGGTGCCTTCGATACAGCCGGACCCTACTGCGGTAGTCGCACAGTTAAATGACGGCGCTGGCGTAGTGAGTTTGGATAAGGACGGCAAACTTTCAGGCGCTGATAATCTCCCGTCAGGCTATCAAGACGTTGTAAAGCGAGCACTCAGCGGGCAAAGAATTGAAAAATCGTCGCAGCTACAGGGATTGACACGGCCGTCCAGTGCCTTGATGGGACCAAACGATCCGGCGCGGGAGTTCTCCGTGATCGAGCCTGGCGGTAACGTGTTGATGAGTGATCGGCCAACATTTCGTTGGTCAAAAATGGAAGGCGCGACTGGTTATGTAGTTGAAGTTTATGACCAACAGTTCAAACTCGTGAGTTCGAGTCCGGAAGTCACAAGTCTCACATGGACTTCACCGCAAGCACTCCCGCGCGGGCACGTCTATTCGTGGCAGGTCAAAGCAAACAAGGATGGACAAGAGACTACCTCACCGCGCCCCCCAGCGCCACAAGCGAAATTCCGTGTGCTCGATCAGTCGAAAGTAAATGAGTTGACGAGAGCGAAGCGTTCGTACGGCTCGTCGCACTTGATGCTTGGTTTGCTCTATGCCGAAGCCGGGCTGTTAAAGGAAGCCGAAGCGGAACTGAGATTACTGAGGCGAGCCAATCCCGATTCCGAGGTTGCGAGAAATTTACTGCGTCAAATTCAGGCCATCAGACGCTAGTCTTGAAAATCTTGTAAATCCTGTCCCCTTCTTTGGTAATAAGTCCGGATCTTCAGCAACTTCCTCATTCGAAGCGGTTTTTATGAGGAGAAATCATGCTGAGACGACTCACAACATTCATCTACGGACTCTTGTGTTACCTGCTATTCTTCGGAACTTTTCTTTACGCCATCGGATTCATCGGCAACATTCTGGTTCCCAAGTCGATCGACTCGGGGAGAACGGGGCCACTTGGGGAGGCTCTGTTCATCAATGCCGGCTTGCTACTGCTGTTCGCAGTTCAGCATAGCGTGATGGCACGACCGTGGTTCAAGCGTGGGTGGACCCGGTTTGTGCCAAAGCCGGCGGAGCGCAGTACGTATGTATTGCTCTCTTCCCTGGCACTGCTCCTTCTGTTCTGGCAGTGGCGACCGATCGGCGGCGCTATTTGGACCGTGGAACAACCTACGGTACGAACAGTTCTCTACGGATTCTTCGCGTTTGGCTGGTTGTTGGTTCTGACGAGTACGTTCCTGATCAATCACTTCGATCTCTTCGGACTCCGACAAGTCTTCTTTGTTCTGATCGGCAAACCGTACACAGAACTAAAATTCGGAACCCCGATCTTCTATCGCTACGTTCGACATCCGCTCTATCTCGGCTGGTTGTTTGCATTCTGGTCGACGCCAACGATGACGATCGCGCATCTCGTCTTTGCTATCGCCACGACTGCTTACATTTTCCTGGCGATTCAGTTTGAAGAGCGAGATCTCATCAACGCACACGGCGACCATTACAGGCGTTACAAAAAGAACGTCCCGATGATCATCCCCGTGCGCGTAGGCAGAAGCTAGCCACAAAAGGCACAAAAAGCACAAAAGGCATAAAAGAGATAACGGGTCGTTCACCCGAAATCATTTTGTGCCTTTTGTGGCTCTTTTTGTGGCTAAAAACTTTTTATGGGTACCAGTAATAAGTGGCTACCTTCAGCAACTTTATCTTTCGGTTATGCAAATTCGTTCGCAGGAGAAAATCATGTATCGCATAGTTTTTGCACTTATCGCTTTGCTTACTCTCTCAGTTACACCCGCCTTCGCATTCGACAACAACAATGGTCCAGAACTACCGGATCAGTGTTCCAGCATCAAGGTTGAGGAAGGAAACAAGCTCGCCTTTCATGCTTACGCGAAAGGCGTCCAGATCTACAAATGGAATCTTGTCACACAACAATGGGACCTCGTTGCTCCGCAGGCCGGCCTCTTCGCCGAAGACAGCTATCACGGTGAAATTGGTACCCACTACGTTGGTCCAAAGTGGGAAAGCAAGAGTGGCAGCCTCGTCGAAGCTCGTCGCGTTCTCGGCACCGGTTGTACTCCGGATCCAACTGCAATCGCGTGGTTGTTGCTCAAGCAGATTCGCACCGAAGGTAATGGCATCTTCAGCAAGACCACCTTCATTCAGCGTGTGAACACCGTCGGTGGTTTGCCACCGTCAACGCAGGGTGAATTCGACGGCCAGATCAAGGAATCACCCTACACCGCGGAATACTACTTTTATAAAGCTGAGAACCAGCAGAGCAACTAATAGGAGCATCATGAGACAGCAACGAACAAAACGTAGCAGGATGTTATCAATAGGTTTCGCCTTGATCGCCGTTCTTCTGGCAATGCCGGCGGTCCTGGCTGCACAGGAAAAAATCGTTTTCTCGTCGAATCGAGACGTCGCCAATGATCCTGAGATTTATGTGATGAATACTGACGGGTCAGACGTTAAGCGCCTGACCGTCAACACGAAGTTTGATGGTGAAGCTTCGTTTAGCGCCGACGGTGGCAAGATTGTCTTTACTTCCACGCGCGACGGCAATGCTGAGATTTATGTGATGAATGCCGATGGCAGTAATCAAAAGCGGATAACTAACAATCTCGGGAGTGATGCGCATCCATCGTTCAGTCCTGATGGAACCAAGATTACCTTCATCTCAAATCGCGAAGGCGGACTCGAGATCTTTACGATGAACTCAGACGGTACCAATGCGGTTCGTTTGACGAGTGCTCCGTTCAGCAAATTCAATCCGTCGTTTAGTCCTGACGGAACGCGCATTATCTACAGCGCGATCGACGGCAACGATTCCGAAATCTGGATGATGAATACGGATGGTTCGAATCCCGTCAATCTTACAAACAACACCGCCGACGATCGGACCGCGAGGTTCAGTCCCAACGGCACTCAGATTGTCTACCAGAGCGATCGGGACGATCCACAGGGCCACAGTTTCGACGTCATGATAATGAACGCCGACGGTTCGAATCAGGTGAATCTAACCCGAAATTTATCGCAGGATTCCGATCCGTCTTTCAGTCCTGACGGCACCACCATTGTCTTCATAACGACCCGGAGCGGCGACGCTGAGGTTTGGGAGATGACAGTGGGCGGCTCTGGCGCGATCAACGTGTCAAATAACACCGCGACTGATTTGCGGCCCTCGTGGGGCACGGCGAACAGCATTCCGGAATTGAGTAACGTAACTGTTTCGTCGCCAATTAATGAAGGCGACACCGCGACATTGGCCGGCGAAATTGTGGATGGCAATGCGGGCGACAGTATTACGCTCACTGTAGATTGGGGTGATGGCCATTCACAAACGTTCGAAAAGTCTGTTGGTCCATTCGCGTTGACACACACGTACGTCGATGACCCGCCATTCGGCTCGCCGACAGATGAGTATTCGATCACTATCTCCGCTAACGATCATCGCTTCGGCACGGATGTCGATGGAGGGCCGGTGAAAGTTAACAACGTGAATCCGATAGTCTCCGATCTTGCTGTAACGGCGGCGACGCTCGGAGATGAGGTAACGCTGTCAGCCAATTACACGGACCCGGGCTATCACGGCTCAGGTGCAGATGAGCAACTCAGTGTCATCGTGATCTGGGGCGACGGTCAGACCAAGACTCTGACGACCACCGGTGGACCTGGTTCGATTCTCGAAAAGCACAAGTACGCCGCTATCGGTAACTACACAATCGGCGTTCAGGTTAATGACAACGATGGTGGTTTCACACTCGCAAACATCAATGTTGTGGTTTCACCTCCAGCGCCGCCGGCAGCGCCGAGTAATCTGCGAGTTGACTTCATCGCGTCAAATCGCGTTCAGATTGTGTGGACCAGCAATTCCACCAATCATGACGGGTTCATTATCGAGAGTTGTGCGCAGCGTGGTTGCAACAACTTCATCGAGGTCGGCCGCGTCTTTCCGGACATCCGGCACTTTGTCCACGGCAATCTGTTCCCGAACACGCAATACTATTATCGCGTCAAGGCGTTCAATGCAGGTGGGACTTCGACGTATACAGACGTGGTCTCAGCAAAAACGCTGAAAAAGTAAACTTTGGGCCAACACGATTTGGAAGCGGTAGTTCGCTGCCGCTTCTAAATCTTCTTTAAGTTATTTACCGGTGCGTCGACTGTACGCGGCGTATGCGAGTTTCTTGCGACTCATCTTGTCCTTGAGTCGGTCAGTTAAAGATGAGCGCAGTTCCTCCAGTGACGCAGACTCCTCCATAACTTCCGGCGCGTTAGCAGTATCAAGTGATCGTGTCGCACACAAAGCGCTGCCGAGCACAACCTGCGCTCCCGCGTAATCGCCACGATCCATGCGTTTCATAGCTTCATTTCGCGCTCGCGCGTTCATCAAAAGCTGAACCGCCTGGCTCACTTCATGATTCACCGGACCGCGCTCCACGTCAGTTTGCTCCACAAAATCAACCGTGTGCGCCTGCTTCAATACCTCGGCATTCTTCGCGTCCTGCGGTGTAAATCCGAGACGCAGATCGACCAGGCGCATCTGCGTACCGACTTCCTGTGCCCCCACTCTTAACTGGACCACGATGTTCAGCGGTGAACCTGCTTGCAAGTTTGGCAGGCGATAACGCCCTGTTTCTGTGAATTCGAAGTCATTCAGAACATCGACTACGCGAACGCCGTCTGCAGGAATCAACGACAGTGAAACTGTATGCGCAAACTGAGCAATCAGTCCTTCGAGCTCGACCTGGAAAATATGTTGCATATCGTCGGGTTCCACGACGTGCCATGCATTGCCACCGCCGGACTGGGCCATCGGCATCAACAGGTCTTCATTGAAGTCAGCACCAATGCCAATAGTCGAAGTGCTAACGCCTCGCTGGTAGAGACCCATTGCCTGAGTGACAATTTCGTCAGTATTGGTGATGCCGACATTCGCGAGTCCGTCAGTAATTAGTACTACGCGATTTATCCCTTGATCGAGCATGTTCTCGCTAACAGTCAAACCGCCCCGTACCCAGGCTTCGTGCAGCGCTGTCGAACTACGAGCTTTAACACGCGAAATCAAAGCCTTCATCGCCTCTTTATTCGTGACGGGCTCACTGGGAAACAGTACTTCGATCCGATCGTCAAACGTCACGACGCTGAGACGATCGGTAGCCAACATCTGATCGACGCAAAACATCGCAGCTTCACGAGCGCGAATCATCTTCTCGCCCTCCATCGAACCGGAGCGATCGAGCACGAGACTGAGATTGAGATCGGGACGTCCCTTCCAATTGGGCCGGCTGCTGGAATTAAGGCTCAGCGCCGGAGGCGTAATGCGAATCAGCACATCCACAGTTTGCTCGCGTCCTGCTTCGAGCTTCGCGTGCGTCGTAAAAAACTCTACCTTGGGGTATTCCATTTCTATATCTCCTTATCCGCGTAATCTGCGTAATCTGTGGAGGGCTTTTTCAAGTAAGTTCTTCGTTTTTCCGCTCGCCGCCGGCGGCGAATAGTCGGAGCGAATGTGCAGTTCCAAACCTGGTTCGATCTCGATCCTTTGCCACGAGGCCGACTGATCAAACTTCTGTGGCGGTGGTGGCGCCGCGGCGGCCAGCATTGGCGGTGGCGCTGAGTCGGGTGCTAACAGCGATTCGAGATAACGTTTTGCGTCCGTCTCTCGACTCTTCTTCGCGGCGACACCTCCAACACCAAGCAGCATCTCGAGTTCCTGTTCGCTCTTCCCTGCCACTAACTCGCGAATCTTTCGAATCGGCAAGTGCTCGGCCTGCAACTTCTTAACAGTCAGAAGTTGTAACAGGTTCAGATAACCAAACAACGAAGCAGTTCCCTGTCTCTCTCCCGGCGTTTGGATCAACCCTTCGGCCATGTAATACCGAATCGTTCTTTCATCTGGGACGCTGGTGACTGTTCCGCGCGCCTGTTCGAGCCCCATCTCCGCGAGTATCTGTTCTCCGACCCGCGCAAACTCCAATAACCCGACGTACTTTTTTCCCTTTTCCCTCAGCACCGGATGCGCCATGAGCCGCACTATACTCCTGACAGTATTTACTGTCAACATCATTTGCTGGGCCTATCTGTGTCATCCGTGGCCCGTTCGTCTCAGATTTAATACCGTTCACGTATCAATCATTGCGATTCGCACATCTAGCGGTTTAGGATGCCGCCAAAAGGAGACCCTATGAAACTGAGAATTCTCTTAATCCTCTGTTGTTTGTTAGTACCGGCTGCGACGAGCTTCGGACAGGCAACGCCGCAAAAGCCCTTCGACGCCGCGACCGATATGCGCAACGGCTTCAATGAAGTTAACGACTGGGTGATGAAGGCTGCCGAAGCGGTTCCCGCAGACAAGTACAGCTACAAGCCCACCGACACTGTGCGCACCTTCGGCCAGTTAATCGCACACATAACTGACTCTTACAACTATTTCTGCGCTCACGGTGTGGGAAACAAAGTCCAGTGGTCAACCCCAATCGAAACCGGAGCGACCGACAAAGACACCCTGCTTCCGAAACTGAAAGAAGCGGTCGGCAAGTGCAACACCGCCTACAGCTCCACCAGTCCTCAGCTTAGACCGTTATTCATCAACGTGGGCCACACCAGTCTGCACTACGGCAACGTCATCACCTACATGCGCATGATGGGCCTTAAGCCACCGTCAAGTTAACGATCATCAGCCCTATCCGTGTAAACTGTGGACCCATTTTAAGCCACAGATTACACGGATAGAGGCAGATTGATGACTTCGCTATTTTCACGCCCAAAGCCAGTTATCGGCGTCATCCATGTTGGTGCGTTGCCGGGGACGCCGAGGGCGTCGCAGACGGTTGCGGAACTCGTGCGGTCGGCGCGGGAGGAGGCGAAGGTTTATCGAGAACGTGGGGTGGATGGCATCATCATCGAGAACATGCATGATGTGCCGTACCTCAAGGGTGAGGTTGGACCAGAGATCGTGGCGGCGATGACGGCGATTGGCGCTGAGGTGAAAAATCAGTGTCAGTTGCCGGTTGGGATTCAAATACTTGCGGGCGCAAACATCGAGGCGATGGCGGTGGCACACGCGGCGGGCCTGGACTTTATACGCGCAGAGGGTTTCGCGTATGCACACGTTGCGGACGAGGGAATAATCGAAGCGTCGGCCGCGAAGTTGCTCAGGTATCGCAGGATGATCGGCGCTGAGCGTGTGCAGGTTTGGACCGACGTCAAGAAGAAACACTCAGCTCATGCGATCACTGCGGATATAAGCCTGGGTGAGACGGCTGAAACAGTGGAGTTCATGGGTGCTGCTTGTGTGATTGTCACCGGCAGCGTAACCGGCCAGGCGCCTAGAGTCGCCGACGTACAGGAAGCAAAGAGTCATTGCCACTTACCCGTATTTCTCGGCTCGGGTATCAGCGAAAGCAATATCGAACAGTTTTATAAGGAGGCCGACGGATTCATCATTGGAACGTCGTTCAAGGTTGACGGGTTATGGTCCAATACGATCGATCCGGGGCGGGTTACTCAATTCATGCGCGCGCTTAATTCACTCACCACCGCGACCTAGTTTCCGTCGGCGAAGTCACCTCAAACTTACTGGCTCTGATAACAAACTTAGGTCCATAACAACCGAGCGAGAAGTCAGACTCGAATTCTCCTTCGACGATCGCGTCTACGGTCTTGATTTGTGATGTATCTGAAAATATTAAGCCGGTACTCACAGCAGGCTGCGCGCCATCTTCAAAATCAATAAATGTCCCCAGCGCTTCGTCAGAATCGCAGTCCTGATAGATAGTGGCGCCGTCATCTCTGAACTCCACGGTGGCTTTCACGCGAACAAACCTCAGGTGATACGCATCCGCGTTCTTCGCAACTGTGCAGTACGGCAACACACGAGCGCACACCCACATCTCGGAAGAACCGAGACCGGCGCTCACACCGACGACCAGCGCCACAACTATCGAGATAAACTTTCGCATAGCACACTATCCTTGCATCGGATATCTTAACTTTCAGTGGGCTATTAAATTCATGGCTAATCTTTATACAACTTTAATATGACGTCAACCAACACAGAGTTGCTGATCATCGGTGCGGGTCCTTTCGGCCTGGCACTCTCAGCCCAGGCGCAACACGATCACATCGAACATCTCATCGTCGGTAAACCAATGGAATTCTGGCGTTCGAATATGCCCAAAGGGATGTTTCTGCGTTCCGCTTGCGACTGGCATCTCGATCCGCAAAACGTACACACGATTGAGGCGTACTTGCAGTCGCGAGGTCAAACACCTAAGGACGTCGAACCGCTATCGTTGGATTTCTATCTCACTTACATTGACTGGTTTCAAAAGCAAAAAAACATTCAACCACTTCAAAGCTATATACAACGCCTCGATCGACTCCCAAACCATGACTTCGTGGCTACAACAATCGACGGCAACGTAATTAACGCAAAGAATGTCGTGCTGGCGCCGGGATTCAGCAACTTCGCACACGTCCCTGAGGACTTAAAAGCAAAGCTTCCCGCCGGCAGTTATCAACACACAGTTGAATACGTCGACTTCAGCGACGCCGCAAACAAGCGCTACCTGATCATCGGCGGACGGCAAAGCGCGTTTGAATGGGCCGCACTACTTCTCGAAGCCGGCGCCGCTGCGGTCCATCTTTCACACCGGCATGCAAGCCCTGCGTTCGCAGTTGCTGATTGGTCGTGGGTGAAGCCCTTAGTCGACAACATGGTCGAAAATCCGAGCTGGTTTCGACGTTTATCGCAGAAGGAGAAGGACGACATCAGTTTTCGAATGTGGTCCGAAGGCCGGCTCAAGATCGAGCCGTGGCTCGAATCGAGACTGCGAAACGAGCGCGTGAATGTGTGGCCACAAACTGAGGTCCGTAGTTGCAACGTGAATGGAAGCAACGAACTGGAAGTGAAGTTAACGAATGGAGAATCGATCAAGGTCGATAAACTTGTTCTCGCAACTGGTTACAAGGTCGATATCGCGCGGGTACCGGTGTTAGCGAACGGCAACTTACTTGAACAAATCAAGACACGGAATGGGTTTCCAGTGCTTGATGATCACTTCGAGACGTCCGTGCTGGGCTTGTTCATCACGAGCATGCCCGCGATGCAGGACTTTGGACCATTCTTCGGATTTACGAATTCGGTGCGTACGTCGGCGCGATTGATCACTGCGAGACTGTGCTCTGAATCCGCCAGGCGCCGTTTCTCTTGACCCATACATCTGCAAACGGCCAGACCCTGACGACACCGGTGGTTTCGCGAACTTCCATGTAGCCGTGTGCGATTGCCAGCCGGTCAAACACCTTCACATGGTCCACCCTGTTCAGGTAAGTCTTATCCATGGGCTGTGATTCCATCCACTTGATGTCTTCATCGCGCGTCAGC
>DATEIS010000664.1:0-13071 GCA_035278765.1 Pyrinomonadaceae bacterium
GGGTTACGTTACCCGATTGCAATCAACCCTGAAAGGGTTCGCCTTGAGAGGAACCCTTTCAGGGTTATTCCTTCTTTTTAATGCTCTCCCAGGGTTGTCCGCTTCGCTCCCAACCCTGGGCTGGGGTTAGCCAACGCCTTCGGCGTACTTGGGCTGGTGTTAGCGAACGCCTTCGGCGTACTCAGGATCTGTCTTTCTTGGACTATTACTCGGTTTCTTCAAGGAATACATCTCCATTTCGGCTGATGAGTTTGTAGTTCGGCTGGAGGTCTGGGTTGTTTTGAACCTCGACGGGGACATAGCGGAATTTGTACCGGGAGTAGGGAAAATCGGCTTTCCTTCTGATCATTTCCCTCCAGTCGTCTATTCCGCCGCCCATATCCAGCGGCTCAAGCTGGTGATCCATTGCATATTTAATAAGGTTGAACCACATGTATTTCGCCAGGTAACGCTTGCAGTGTTTCTTGTCGTACATCGGCGGATGGCATTCCCAGAAACCTTTTCGCTTTTGAATGAAATGCAGGGCCAGGTCTCCTCCGCGAAACAACATGAGTTCGTCTTTAGCAGCCAGATCTTCTACGTAATCAACTCCGAAAGCCCACCTGATGCGTTGGCCTCTTACTATTTGCTGCTCCCATAGCAACATAAAATTCTGGACCAGGGAGCGTTCATACGGGACGCGTTCATATAACAAATCGCGGTTATGTTTTCGGACGTACGCGTAGTCTGCTCGAGCGTGTCTGGACAGGGATTTAAGATAATCATCAAAGTGAGTATGGGTGTATATGATTAACATCGAATCCCCGGTCCTTCATCCTGCGAGGTACCGCTTAACCCCGTCAGTGCGCCGCTCATAGATTCTATGCTGCGGGGGTTCGGTCCCGTCTGTATTCTGTCGTGCGATTCACAGAAATTCTATTGGAGGTCGTCATGAGAGTTCTGACCTTTCTCCTCGCCGCAATTATCGGCGGGTTGCCATTACTGGGAAACGCTGCAAGTGAAGCAGAAACCGCCGCTGCCCGCATTCCACTCGAGAACTACATCAACGCACATGCCACCGGCAATCCCGAGTACATCCGCAAGGCGTTCTTTTCCGAGGCAAAGATCCTCGCCTTTCGAGATGGAAAACTTCTTAATCTTTCAGTCGAGCAGTTTGCTTCTCGCTTCAGTGGAAAGCCTGCAGCCGACGAGTCGCAGCGCAAACGTCGCATCGACAGTCTTGACATTACCGGCAACGCCGCTGTCGCTCGGATAGTTCTCGATTATCCGGATACTACACTGACCGACTATATGTCGCTCCTGAAAGTTGACGGCGAATGGAAGATCGTGAATAAGGTTTTTAATGCTGAGCCAAAAGCGAAGCCTACGACAAACTCCACTGCCGCTCAACAGCCTGATGACCGCGAAGCTGTCAAACAAGCCGTGCTCGACTACGTTGAGGCGCTTTACGAAGCCGACTCTGCCAGAATCGAAAGAAGTGTTCACAAAGACTTGTTTAAGCTCGGCTTTGAACGAGACAAAAAAGAGGGAACGTATAAACCATACCGAATGACTTACCAGGAACTTTATGATCTCGCCGGTCGGTGGAATAAAAACGGCAGGATCCCAAAGAACTCGAAGAAAGAGATCGTCGTTTACGATGTCGCAGATCAAACAGCGTCAGCGAAATTGACCGCGATGTGGGGTATGGATTATCTGCACCTCGCGAAATTCGACGGGAAGTGGATGATTACGGACATTCTTTGGCAAACACCGCCGCGCTCCTGATGAAGAAAGTATTCTCACTCGATAAATTGAAGGACCCATTGTCTTCATTCTGGGTCCTGCAGTTGATTGGTTGGGCGCTCTACGGCGTGCTGATCTACATCACATTCCTCACCGTTGTACCGCCGAGCGGCAGGTTTAGTTTATTGCAGGTCAAGATAAGCCGGACGATTGCCGGCTTCCTGCTGACCACTGCGATGCGGCCCGTCTACAAACACATTGGGAGCGCTCGCTCAGTTCCCTTCCTCGCGTTATTGATCGTGATCACCTCGTTTGCTTTTGGCAGCCTCTGGCCCTTTGGGGAGATGATTGGTTTGGGGCTAATGAATCGCTCGCAATATGGCTTCAGTATTAACTGGGCCAGGTATCCGGTTGAAGTGCTTGATTATTCCTTCACTCTGATCGGCTGGAGCGCACTCTATTTCGGCATTAAGTACTGGCGGCAGTGGCAGTCAGAACACGAACGCACGTTGCAAGCAGAAGCGTTAGCGAATCACGCGCAACTCGACATGTTGCGCTATCAACTGAACCCGCATTTCCTATTTAACGCGCTCAACTCGATTCGTGCTTCCATTGACGAAGATAGTCAGCGGGCCAAACGGATGGTGACGGAGTTTTCTGAGTTCCTGCGTTACTCGTTGCTAAACAACAATTCGGCGCCGGTTGAGCTACGACAGGAGATCGAAGCGATCAAGAACTATTTGGCGATCGAGAAGATTCGATTCGAGGAGAAGCTCGACGTCACTTTTGAGTTGGAGCCGGCCGCGGAAGAGTGTCGACTGCCTGGATTCTTGATTCATCCACTCGTGGAGAATGCCATCAAGCATGGAATGACAAACAACTCCGAGCCACTAAAGATCTGCATCGGTGCGAGAATGCGTGAGAGACGTTTGGTGATAGAGATAGCGAACACCGGCCGGCTCGATACGCGAACACCGCAAACAAATGGCACACAGATTGGCTTGCGCAACGTTCGCGAGCGGCTGGCGAAGCACTATCCTGACAAGAGTAGCTTCTCGCTACGTCAGGATGGCTCGTGGATTCGCGCCACGATTGAAATAGAGGTGTAGTCGGTAGTCGACTTTGCCTCAGAAGTCAGAGGTCATTCTTGGATCGGGTCAGTACAGGGAGCGGTAGCGACCTGGTCAACGATCAGCATCTGACTCCCATGGCTTGACCAGGTCGCTACCGCTCCCTGTACTGACCCGATCCAAGTACGATTCCTAGTATGGACCGATTCACAGCGATACTTGTTGACGACGAGAGGTTGGCCCGACGAGAGTTGCGGTCGATGCTTGCGGAACACGAGATCATCGAGGTCGTCGGCGAGGCTGAGACTGTCGCACAAGCCGCTGAGTTAGCGCACACACAACAACCCGATGTGATCTTTCTCGATATCCAGCTCCCAGGTGAGACAGGTTTCGATCTGCTCGAGAAGATCTCTCCTGCCTGCAAGATTATTTTTGTCACCGCCTTTGACGCCTATGCGATTCGAGCCTTTGAGGTCAACGCGCTCGACTATCTGCTCAAACCCATTAACCCCGCCCGGTTGGCCCAGGCAATCGAGCGACTGACAACACATGAATCCACGCCTGCGTCACCTGTTCGTGCTCTGGAGTATGAAGACCGTTTGTTCATTGAAGTCGACGAACGTTCGCGCTTCTTGAAAGTAAGCGACATCATCGTCATATCGGCGATGGGCGACTACTCTCAGATTCTTTCTTCCGATGGACAGAAGTCACTCATCTTGAAACCGTTGAAGGATTGGGAAGAACGTCTGCCGGCAAAACACTTCGCGAGGATACATCGTTCGACGATCATCAACGTCGAATACGTCGAGCGACTCGAGAGTTGGTTCAATCGATCCTACCGCATTCATATTCGCCAACTGCCCGAGCCGTTGGTGATGAGCCGGCGCTACGCTGCGCGATTCAAGACAACCTTCGGGTGATATACTTGAACCCATGCAAACAGTCTACGAAGCCGCGGGCGGTTTCGACGGAATTCTGCGGTTGGCCCACGCCTGGCACATGCGTGTGCTCGAGGATGAAGTAGTCAGCCATGCGTTCAGCCACGGATTTCATCCGCAGCACACCGAGCGCCTCGCCGCGTATTGGGCGGAGGCACTCGGTGGGCCAACAACGTACTCCGACCAGTACGGCGATGAGACGTCCGTCGTGCGAATTCACAGCGGCAACGGCCCACACGAAGAGATGGACCAACGCGCGATCGCCTGTTTCGATCAGGCATTGCAAGATGCCGGACTCGCCGGCGACGAGCGGCTCCGACGAGTCCTGCACGATTACTTCGCGTGGGCAACCACGACCACCATGTCTCGTTACCACGACTCCGCGGAGGATGTGCCGCGCGGTTTGCACATCCCGAAGTGGTCCTGGAACGGACTCGTTAATTAGGGTATTTGTCCGCCACCTCCACCACCACCCGTGCAGTTTAACGGCACCCTGATACTGTACGTCCGCACTTGTCCATCGGCGCTTTGAACGGTGACGCTGCCTTGTCCCGCGGTCATCTCCGCCATGTTTGTTGGCGCGTACGACGGCGACACTGGAGTGGCATTCACCCACGTGAAGACGTAAGGCGAAAGACCGCCCGTCGCTCTAGCCGTGACGGAGAAGGCGTTGCCGCACCGGGTAGCAGGATGACTTACCGACAAGCTCAGCGCCGTGAACGGCTCCATACCTGCACGGTCCGCGAAGAGTTGCACCCAGCGCCCGTCGAAGCCGCCACTGGTCGCCGTGTACCATGGGCCAAGCAGCCACGTGCCCGCTTCAACGTACGTCTGATCGCTGGTGATGACGCCCGAATGCACAAAGTAATCGTGTTGCCACCAGAAAGAGTTATGAGAGTTGAAGTAACCACTGGCAGCGCCACGGCTCAGTCCGAAGCTGTCAACACCGAGCCCTTCGAAAGCGTGGAAATCGTCTCCACTGTAAGGCGCTTCCGAGTTCAACTCGGCCGAGTAGCTGCCCGTGAACTGCTTCTTATACATGAAGGCTTCATCGGCGCCGACAAAACCTGACCTGCCAATATCACGTGACCTCACGTAAAAGCGTTGCAGGCCGGTGCCCGTCTCGGCGACACCGGCTTCGTTGATGACCGGACTCTCCATCAACACGTCCACGTAATCATTAGTCAGCCAGTGGAGATACCATGCGTTCCCCTGCCAGTGAGTCGACACGATGTCGGCGATGTCCTGCAACTCGTAAGTAATACGTTTGGTCTGATACCAGGGCACTTCGTTTGAGTTATCAACGCGACTGGCCAGGCCCGACGCAGTCGTGTAAGTCACGGGTTGGGCGCGCCACGTATCGATCGCCGATTGCGATCCTTCGGGCACGAAGACGTAATGAACGTTCTTATCGTCGTCCTGAGGAAGGTCAACTTCCGCAGCCGACGACGTGTTCATCTGCGTGGCGATCGTGCTGTAAGGAGTTCTGACGTGCCATAGCGCGTGTGCGTGATGGCCCAGCGGAAGGCCGTCTGCGTCGCTTTCATCCGCTTGCCAAATGAGAGCGTGCTTGCCGGTCGCAGTTGGCATGACGTTTATGCCGCCGGCGTCGTAATAACGCCTGATGATCTGCTCTTTGTGTACGGTAGTCGTGACGTGGTTGATGAACTCGCCACCGGCGCCGGGCGTGCCGGTCACACCGCGGATCACTATCTCGACGCGTTCCCAGTCGTGTATGTCGTTGCCGTCTTTGTCGGTCGCGTTATAAACGTGATAGAGCAATGCCAACGACTTGCTGCCACCTTCCATGTATTCGATGAGAGCGGTGTAAAGCGTTGGCCGGACGCGCCAACGATCATAAGCGCTTGGTCCATTCGCGGAAGCGTTGACGTACTGCGGAACGTTGAGCCAGTTGAGGCGATTATTTGAGAAGTCACCGTCTTGATCGAAGTCGAAATTAGTGATCCAATCGCGGCCCTGTTTGCTGTTATTTTCGTCTGCGCATTTGAGAATGACGGGGGCGTAATAATTAAGGTACGCCTGACGCTGTGTTGTCGTCAGGTTCCACGTTTGGGCTGAAGCCTGAATTCCAAGGGCAGCGAAAGATAGTAGTGATAGAGCGAGGATTCGGATCAACGCTTTGTGCGGGTTAACAGTCTTCGACCGTAAGGTGAAGAGTGAGTTCATGATAAATCTATTTCTCCTGTTCTGTTAGAGCTGTCAGTTAAAAGGATGTAAGGCTTGCGGACAAGAACTTACCGGTTGAGTGTGAGCGGTCAATATATAGAAGCAAGTTTCGGCGTGTCAATTTTGCGACAATGTAGTAGTAAAATTCTCTCCAATCTTCTCCCTTTCTAACTCGTCGCTAGCCCCGACAGTAAAACCATTTCTTTTAGACTTAGGAGGTCGCTATGTCAGGACTGCGGGGTCGCGTTTTCGCTTCACACACAAGAGTTCTCATCGGAATCGTTCTTTCTCTCATCGTCGTTGCGTCGATTTGCACGCTAATTACTTTTCCACCTGCTCTCGCTGCAACGATTGTCAGCGATGACTTCAACGATAATTCCCTCGACACATCCAAGTGGGGCACGAACCTTTTTAGTGGCTTCACTAACACGAGTCTGACCTTGGCTGAAACCGGGCAGCGGCTGGAGATAGGTCCATTGGTACAAAATATCAACGGCTCCAGCTATCGCGGTATTCGCACGAACAGTACGTATAATTTCAGCGGCGCTTACACTTATGTTGAGTTGGTGAAAGCGCCCGAGTCCGACACCGATGCCGACGCAATGTTCACCATCGGTAATGATGTCAACGCCTATTATCGGATCTACGTGTCAGGCGGTGATCTCATTGGTTTGAGGAAGATCGGATCGACGAAGACGACACTTTTCACAATATCTTATGACACAACCAACCACCGGTTTCTACGCATTCGTAACGACTCGGGTAGTGTGTACTTAGACACAGCACCGGGCAGCAGCGGCGTGCCGGGAACGTGGACGCAGCGATACACCGAGACCTGGAATTCCTCGATCTCCACGGCGTCGATCACGTTTGAAGTCAAAGGCGGCACGTGGAAACTGGAAGATAATCCGCCGGGGCAAGTCATCTTCGACAACTTCGTCGTGGCTACGCCTGATTCACCGACACCTACTCCGACCCCAACGCCAACTCCAACACCGGAACCATCTCCAGGTGTTTCATTAACGATGGTGACTGCCAACTTGCAACACGGTATGTTGACCAGTGGCTCTTTTGCCTATGACCAACAGGCAAACGAGATCACAGCTACGAGTGATTTGGTTGCTGCTCAAGAGATTTCTGAAGGAGACCTTTCAAATTGGGATGCGGCCTTTACTAATGGCGGCTTTAGGCGCGTCGTGTACCGCGAGCACCACGGTGCTTTGGGTGATGGTAATGCGATTTGGGCGAGGAATAGTCTGACTGACAACCAAACGTATACTTACGATTTGGCTAATGGCACGAATCCCACCAGTGGTTCATCCACTTTCGGCTGGGATAACAACACCGATATTCGTCGCAGTGTTGTCGCAGCGAAGTTCACTCACAACTCTAAACAGTTTTATGTTGTGAATGTTCACCTGTGTCCTTCCAGGTGCAGAGATGCCAGCAGCAACACACTGGAATCGGTGCAACGAGTGACACAGATTCAGGACTTGTTGAGTTGGATCTCAAGTACGCTTACGGGTGGTCTACCTATCTACATCATGGGAGACTTGAATCTCACTCTCGACACTACCAAGCAGCCTTCCGGTTTTCAGTTTGATCTGTTCACTAATGCAGGGTTCAGTGACCTCTGGCAAACTGGATTGACGAATGGCATTGCCGAAGCGAATTGGGGAGACAGGGATACAAATTCGATTGCCGATATGCCGCTCGGTCTGAATACTCGAACGGCCGATACCCGGCGCATCGACTTCATTTTGTACAAAGCAAATAGTGGGTCGATAACAATGACCAGGATTTCGGTTCCTGATGGTCGTGCGCAGTGTTCGCAAGCATTGGTCACTAGCGATAATTTCAAGCACTGTCCTGATGTGACTCAAAGTCAACGAACGTCGGACATCCCCGAAGACCAGGGTGTTCGACTCTCGGATCACAACTGGGTCTACGTCGAGCTTGATTTCTAATTTGAGGAACGCACTGTAGGGGCGGCCCTCCGTGGCCGCCCGTGGTTTTGATCATATTCGCCAAACCCGAGGCCATTGCTTCCTGAATCCATATACAAACCACGGGCGGCCACGGAGGGCCGTCCCTACAGTACGTCCAAATGGTAATTTGCTTGACTTTTTAGCATCGTAACCTTTAGTAAAGAGATACTTCAGCGGCCTTGTTACCCGATGAATTTTCGCCCCCAAAGCCTGTCACGCGCCCTACTCATATTTTTCTCGGTCTTATTTTTAGCCACCGCGGCGTACGGCCAGTCTGTTCCTGGTTTTCAAGCGCCGGATAAGCCGAACGTGAAGGACGATACTCCCAACGCCGTGAAAGCGGTGCGTGGCGAGGTTCCCTTCCAAAGCCGGGTGTACGGACATCTAAAACTCGACGCCAAAAAGACCAAACGCCTTGGTCAGTTAAGCTCGAGCGAACAAAAACGGAGAAAGGACGAGAAGCTTTTACACACCGGCGTCGTGCGGCCTTTGGCAACGCCGCTGGACCCTATTTCGGATAGCGCATTTTACACGGTCGCTGAAGGATACATCCGCGTCGCCGGCGTCGTGTCCGAAGGCGCCGTTGCAGTCCGCGTGCAGTTCAAAAACATGTCGTTGCCTCAAGGCGCGAGAGTCTTTGTCTATTCGCCGACCAACCCGAACGAATACTACGGCCCATACGAAGGACGTGGCGAATCAGAAGATGGCACTTTCTGGACACCGGCAATACGTGGCGACACTGCGATCATCGAATACTTCACACCAGCGAAAGGCAACTCAGCCAGGAATCCATTCAGCGTCAACTCGATTGCTCACATTTACAAAGACCTGTCGGTGGTCCAGGCGCCCGCAGCTTCATGCGAGCTTGACGTAACAACGGATTGGCAAAATGTCGCCAAGTCGGTTGGCAGGATCGATTTTGTCACCGGAGGTTTCGTTGCCGCATGCACGGGCACGCTTTTGAACAACGCGGCTAACGATCAAAAGCCATATTTTCTGACCGCGCAACACTGCATTAGCACACAACAAGAAGCTCAATCCGCCGTCGTCTTCTGGAATTACAACACCGGCGATTCACCACCACCCGGCAATCCCACGACAACTGGTGCGAAGCTTCTGGCAACAGGATCGTCGAGTGATTTCAGTCTTCTGTTTTTGACGGGTTCCCTGCCGAGCGGGCTTTTCTTTTCGGGTTGGAATGCCTCAGCCTTCAATGGTACCGCCGCCGGTACGAGTATTCACCATCCGCAGGCGTCACATAAACGCATCTCTTTCGGAACCGCGAGACAACCGGCCGCGGGCAACTGTCAACTTGGCGACCAGTGCTTACGGGTTGACTGGAGCTCCGGCATCACCGAAGCCGGATCATCCGGGTCCGGAGTCTGGATCGGCAATCCATCTGATCCTGGTGGGCCAAGATTAATCGGAACCTTGAGCGGAGGCCTATCCTCATGTAGTAGTCCTCCGTCACAGATGTGGGATATCTATGGTCGATTCAGTGCCAGCTATCCGAGTATCGCCTCATTTTTAGAAGCCAATACCTGTGTTACGTCGATTAGTTCAACCAGCCAATTCATCGCAGGCGAGGGCGGAAGTGGCGCCTTCGACGTCACCGTGTCGGGTAGTTGCAACTGGACCGCTGTTGCAAGTGATTCGTTCATAACGACGGCATCAAACGGTACGGCAAATGGGATCGTAACCTTTACCGTCGCGCCTAATCTTGGACCACAGCGCACCGCCACCATCGTTGTTGGCGGTCAGGTATTCACCATCACCCAGGGTGGCGGTGGTCCATGTGCACCGACGCCCATCAGTATCGGTCAAACTGTAAATGGAAATCTCACGACTAATGATTGTCCGGCGGACGATGGCACTTTCTACGATGCCTATAGCTTTAGCGCCACCGCGGGAACGCGCATCGCAATATCGATGTCGTCCAACGACTTTGATACGTTCCTGATTCTGAACCGGCCTGATGGATCGATACTCTCGTTCAACGATGACGGCGGAGGCGGGACAAACTCACGCATCCCAGCGAACGGCTTCATTACTCTGCCGGTGAACGGCACCTACACCATCTGGGCCAACGCGTTCGACCCGGACGACACCGGAGCGTATTCGTTATCCATCAACGTTCCGGTGCTGCGGAATCTTACGGTCGCATCTTCCAACCCAAATAGCGGGATAGTCGTGGGAACGACTCCTGACAATAACGGCGTCTCGAGCGGAACCACACCGTTCACGCTCACCTATGATCAGAACACTACGGTGGTTCTAAATGCACCCGGCACTGCACCGGGAAATCTGATCTTTCTGAAGTGGCAGCGAGACGGGGTCGACTATTCGTCTACATCTTTAACGCTCGTCGGGATGGACGTCGATCACACCATGACCGCGGTGTATGGGCCAATACCAACGTACGTATTAACGGTCGATTCAACGAATCCGAGCAGTGGTGTCGCTATCAACGTTAGTCCAAATGACGTTGGAGGTTCAGGCAACGGAACTACTCAATTCACGCGAACCTATCAACAGTTCACCACTGTTACAGTCACTGCACCCATTAGCGGAGGCGGCAACAGTTATTTCCAAAAGTGGCAACAAAATGGCTCCGACCTGACGACAAGCAGATCGACAAACGTGCTCATGAACGGCAATCAAACAATGACCGCCGTTTACGTTACGATCCCACCGCCGCCACCGCCGAGTCCGACGCCGACTCCCGTTGGTCCACCTCAGTCGGTTGCTTATCAAATCGATCCCACTCACGCCGGATCGCAGTTCGATACCGTGACTCCGCCTTTGACGCAGCGCTGGTCGCGCAACCTCGGAAGCTCAGTCTCGTATCCATTGATCGCTGTTAACAAAGTTTTCGTAACGGCGGGATCAGCGCTCTACGCCCTCAACATCACAACCGGTGCGACTGTGTGGGGACCGATCGAAATCGGCGGTTATCCCAACATCGCATACGGGACCGGGCGCGTCTTTGCACTCAATCGCGATGGTCTATTGCGCGGGTTTGATGCGACTACGGGAAATCAAGTCTGGTCAAGACAGCTTCAGGGTCAGGCATTCTCATCGCCACCAACTGCCGCGGCCGGAACGGTCTACGTCAATAGTATTTCAACTCTCTACGCTGTGTCCGTGTTAGACGGCGCCATCAAATGGAGCGTGCCGCAGTTGGGCAGTGGGAGCAGTTCACCGGCAGTAACAACGACCGGAGTTTATTTGACTAGCTCAGGCGAGGCATTTGCTTTTGCGCCAGCTACAGGCAGTTTAATTTGGCGCACCACGTCGTCGAGCTTTGGATCATCTGGAAGAACGCCGGTCTTCTACAACAGTCGTGTTTACATACGCGATAACAATATCGGGAACGTCGCGCTTGACGCAGGAACCGGGATTCCAGTCGCCGAGATCCCGACGGGACCAGCGCCAGCATTTCATGGTTCCACCGGTTTCTTTCTCAACATATCCACCTTAGAAGCAAGGGACATCACCTCCGGAGCGCTGAAGTGGTCATTCACAGGCGACGGAACTCTTAGCTCGGCTCCGATTGTCGTGAACGGCGTGGTCTACATCGGCTCGACGAGCGGAAAGTTGTATGCCGTTGATGAAGTTTCAGGAACGAATCTATGGAGTGGGAATGTTGGAGCGCCAGTGAATCGTCCTGATGAGACGGGCACTAACGATCCTCTCACGGGGCTGGGCGCCGGTGAAGGTTTGATAGTAGTACCGGCATCGAACTTAGTTGTTGCATATGAGAAGGCAACTATTTCGACGCCGGTGATCTACGCGGAAGAAGGGACTAACAATGCTGTCGCGCTTGATTCAGTTACCTTCGTCAGGGGACCGTTCGGGTTGTCTAGTCCCCACAACTTCAGCGTCGATAAGCGCACACGGATCATTCTCCTCACTTCAGCTCTCGGACTGACGCAAGCGGATCTTAGTGATCCGACAGCACTGGTTGTCGAAGCGTCAGGCGTTAACTTACCCGTTGAAAATGTCGGCGCACTGTCGATAGATGGAATTAGCAGTTCGTACATCGTCGTCAGACTTCCCGATAACGTGCCGACCGGAGCCTTGGACCTAAAGGTCAAGCTCCGCGGTGTCTCGAGCGAGGCAAAGACGCTAAACATCTCCCCATAACGAGATCCATTGTTGGAAGAGGTCAATACCGTAACGCGGTAGCGTCGGGTGAGTCTCTAGCGCACACGTCGACCCGACGCTACCGCGTTACGGTACTGACCTCTTCCAAGTAGCAGTTTTTAGTTCAACGACGATCGTAGTCGTTCTTACCGTAGATTCGATTGCCGGCTTCCTGAGCGGATACGGGGACCACAACGAAAAGTGAAAGAATAAACAGGACGCACTTCTTCAGTACTGCTGTAACGATGTAGACGCTTGCGAATCTGTCTTGGTTGTCAGTCGAGAAGAAAAGAATTTACTCGCGGGGTTTTGGTGCTCGCGGCGGTTCCTGTCTTTTCACTGATCAATCGAGTTAACTGATCCGGCTTCACGATCGTTATACCGATTTTGTGCAACGCCTTGAGACTAAGGGCCACCGCCGGCCACCACATCGGTATCGGAACTGCGCGATAACGCTTGCTGATGCGTAGCGCCAGATCGATTCCGTTTAGATCTTCAGGACCGCAGAGGGTTTCAATTCTGACTCCTTCATGGTGTTGTTGGATTAGTTCCGCAGCGAGCTTAATGAAGTCGTCAACATGCATCGGCGCGAACATCAGATTGGAGTCGCCGAACAGTGCTGGAACAAATCGCCACTTGCGTCCAGTCGCTAACATGCGATCGATTCCTTCGTTGCTTCCGCCACCATAGATCTCGGCCGGACGAATGATCAGTAAACTCTCCCACTCGAGCTTCTGAAGCTCCTGCTCTGCCGTAAGTTTCGACTCGCCATACGCTCCACTACCATGCGTCGCGCAGCGCGTACTGATGTATACGAAACGACGACAACCATTTCGGCGCGCAGCTTCGGCGAGTCGAACTGTTCCTTCGTGGTTGATCTTCCAGTATTGCTGTTCGTCGGAGGCGTGAGTCACGCCGGCGAAGTGAACCACGAGATCAAATTGAGTGCTCGATAATGTTTCGCTTAAGTCGTCTGATTCGAGGTCCAAATCGATCACGTGCAACCTCGGATCGACA
>DATEIS010000665.1:0-2826 GCA_035278765.1 Pyrinomonadaceae bacterium
TCGTCTTCTTCCCACGTGCGAATGTCTGTGCCCATTTTTATCAGTTCGCGCGCGCGTTCTTCCTCAAACTTCGGACACACCCACGCAAGCTCGCCGCGCGCCGGAATCACTGCCGCAAACATGCGCTCGCTTGTGCCCCAACGCATGCCGGTGAAATAGAACATGCTGCTGCCGGGCTCGATGTAGATCGCATCAATGCGGTTATCGCGCATCAACTTCTGCGCTTTCTCGATCCGGCCTTTGCGTTCCTCCAGCGTAATGGGAACGACGTTGTCAGTCATCCGCCGCAAACGTCGAATCGGTTCGGGTTGCGTTCCCTGTTGAGCCTGAACCAACGATCCGCCAAATAGCGTCACGCCGGCGATTCCAGCAGACAAACGTAGAAAGTCCCTGCGATCAGTACACATTTATAGTTATCCGTCTTTTCCGTGTTAATCTGTGGCCAAGATCCAACCGCCAGAATGTACTCGACGCGGGTTTACAACGACAAGTGTTAATGGTTCAACGTCTGACAGCCTTTTTGTTGCTGTTCTTCTGTTGCGGCTCTGTGGCTGGACAGCGAGTCTTGCGTTGGGGCGCTGATCCGAGTGGCGGCGCGCCGTACGTCTTCACCGATCCGGCCAATCCAGATCAATACATCGGTTACGAGAAAGAGATGGTCGACGCGCTGGCCCAGGCGATGGGCCGCGAGGCGGAGTTTGTCCCGAGCGATTGGGAAACACTCGTCTCCGCGCTGCAGCGAAAGTCGTTTGACGTGATCGTCAACGGGCTCGAACCGACCGGCGACCGCGCGCAGCAGATTCTCTTCAGCAAGCCTTATTACATCTTTCAACTACAACTCACCGTGCGTCGCGACGACAATCGCATCAACTCGATCGACGACTGCAAAAACCGCACGGTAGGAACACTAGCTAACACTGCCGCCTCGCGAATACTCGAACAACAAGGCATCCCCATGCGCAGCTACGCCGATCCGGTCGGCGCCTATCGCGATCTCGAACTAAAACGAATCGACGCCGTTGTGATGGACGTTCCGGCCGAGGCTTTCTACGCGCGCAACAATCCGAAACTCAAACCGGCCGGAGCACCATTCACGCGTGGCTTGTACGTTATTGGTCTGCGCAAAGGCGACGACGCGTTGAAAGCAGAAGTCGACGCCGCAATCGACAAGATCATCTTTGACGGAACGCTCGAGACGATTCTGAAGAAGTGGGGTCTTTGGAACGATGCGCAAGTAGAGTTTCAAGCGCCGATTCGCGCCGGAATGCAGTCCAGCAAAGTCGAGGAATACACGACGACCAACGTCACGTTCAACTGGAGTGAAGCACTCTGGCGACTGACGCGAGCCGCCGCCGTCACTGTGCTCATCGCGCTCGGCTCAATGGTGATTGCCGTTGTTCTGGGATTGCCGTTAGCAGTCGGACAGTGGAAGGGTCCGGCGTGGCTGCGTGCGTTCTGTACTCTTTACGTAGAATTCTTTCGCGGCACTCCCGTGTTGGTCCAACTGCTGTTTCTTTACTTTGGCTTGCCGGTGATCGGAATCGCGATGCCCGGTTGGCTGACTGCGCTTGTCGGACTCGGTTTGAACTACGCCGCTTACGAATCACAGGTTTATCGCGCCTCGCTCGAGGCAATTCCGAATGGCCAGTGGGAAGCTGCGTACTCACTCGGCATGGGACCAGTGCTTGCATTTCGTCGTATCATCCTGCCGCAGGCGTTTCGCATTGCCCTTCCGCCGATGACAAACGACTTCGTGTCGCTCTTCAAAGATACGTCAGTGGCTTTCGCGATCTCGGTTTGGGAGTTGGCGACAGCTTACCGCGAGCTCGCGAATGCGTCCGGACAATTCCTCTTGCTCGGCCTCGCCGTCTCGGCATTTTATCTCGCAATGAGTTTGCCGATGGCCCATCTTGCGCGCTTGCTCGAAAGACGTTTGCGTGATCGAGCTACGGAACGCGTCGAAGAGGAGGCACTCGCATGATTCGTGTCACCGAGTTGCGCAAGCGTTTCGGCAGTAGCGAGATTCTGAAAGGCATCAGCTTCGAGGTACCGCCAAAAACTGTCCTTGGTGTTATCGGTGCGTCCGGAAGTGGGAAGTCAACGCTGTTGAGATGTCTCAACGGACTGGAAACGATCAGCGGCGGAACTGTCGATTGCGACGGTGTTCGACTCGAGGCCAGCCTCTCGCATTCGGAATATCGAAAGCGAGTGAAGGATCTGCGGTTGAAAGTCGGCACTGTCTTTCAGCATTTTTATCTGTTCCCGCACTTGTCGGTTGTTGGGAATATCATCGAGGCTCCGGTGCATGTGCTGCGCACGCCGAAGAAGACTGCTGTAGATGAAGCGAATGAACTTCTGGAAGCGGTGGGAATGACGCACGCGGCGCGGCGGTATCCGGGATCGTTGTCAGGAGGGGAACAGCAGCGAGTTGCAATTGCTCGCGCCCTTGCAATGCATCCGGCGCTGTTATTGCTCGACGAACCGACGAGCGCGCTCGATCCGCGTCGCGTCAACAGCCTGCGTGCGTTGCTGCGAACGTTTGTGGATCGCGGTCACACGATGATCATCATTTCGCATTCGATGGGATTTCTCGGAGGCGTGTCTGACAATATTTTGTTTATGGAAGGTGGGGTTGCGGTCGAGTTTGGACCAGCCGACGCGGTGATGAATTCCCCCCAGGACGCCCGTACCAAAGACTTCTTAAAGCAAGCCGAATAACCACTGTAGGGGCGGCCCTCCGTGGCCGCCCGTGGTTTGGAAGAGATCCTCTGCTAAAGATCTGATCAAAACCACGGGCGGCCACGGAGGGCCGCCCCTACAGTACGT
>DATEIS010000666.1:0-11256 GCA_035278765.1 Pyrinomonadaceae bacterium
TGGTTTTGAATAGTGTTCGCCAAACCCGAGCCGTCGCTTCTTGAACCGCTTTAGCTCAAGCCACGGGCGGCCACGGAGGGCCGCCCCTACAGTACGTTCCGCAGGGCTTTTTGGGGATCTGCGGCGCGCATGAGCGTTTCGCCGATTAAGAAACCGCGGAAGCCTGCGGCGTGCAGACGGTTTAGATCTTCGCGACTCCGTAGACCGCTTTCGCTGACGAGTAAAGCATCCGAGGGCGCTTCGCTAGCGAGCGACAGAGACGTTTCGAGCGAGACTTCAAACGTGCGCAGGTCGCGATTGTTAACGCCGATCAGATTGGCGCCACATGTCACAGCTCTTTTCATCTCATCACGGGTATGAACCTCTACCAGAGCATCGAGACCGAGCTCATCCTCAGCCAGGCGTCTCAAGCGCGCGAGTAGGTCGTCATCAAGTGCAGCGACGATCAGTAAAATCGCGTCAGCACCGGCCGCGGCAGATTCGTACACCTGATACTCGTCGAAAACAAAATCCTTTCGCAACACCGGCAATCTCACGCCCGCTTTAACCGTTCGCAGATCGTCGAGAGATCCCGAGAAGTAATCCTCCTCAGTCAGCACCGAGATCGCCGTCGCGCCGCCAGCCTCGTAGCCTTTCACAATCTGAACCAAATCGGCATCGGGTCGAATAATTCCCTTCGAAGGCGAACGGCGTTTGAACTCGGCGATGACGTTAATACGATCGGCTCGTAGAGCATTGCTAAACGCGTGTGGAACGCCGTTGCGTTGGGCAGCTAGCTCCTGGAGCTGAGCAAGCGGAACAAGCTCCCTCGCAGCGAGCACACGCTCACGCTTCTTCGCAATGATTTCTGACAGTACATCCATCGAAAACTACGGCCCGCTCGTGGCTTCGATCAGCAGCGCCAACTTGTGCTGCGCGGCGCCCGAGTCGATCGAATCCGCCGCGATCTTCGCGCCTTCGCGTAAATCAGCCGCGACTCCCCCAAGAAAAAGCGCCGCAGCCGCATTCATAATCACGAGCGCTCGCGCCTCGTCCTTGCGCGACCCAGCCAACACAGCGCTCACGATCCCGGCATTCGCCTCAGCGTCGCCACCACGCAAATGGTCCAGCGAACCAGTTTCGAAACCAAAATCTTCCGGTCCGATCTCAAACGTCTTCACTTCCCCATTCTGCGCTTCAGCAACATGAGTCTTTCCCGCGAGTGTGATCTCGTCGAGTCCGTCTTCACCATGGACCACCCATGCGCGTTCAGTGCCAAGCTCTCCCAACGCGCGGGCTAATTTCTCGGCAAATTCCAGGCGCCATACACCAATGATCTGGCGCGGTGCACCCGCTGGATTGCTCAACGGCCCCAGGAGATTGAAAGTCGTGTGAATACCCAATTGCCTCCGAATCCCCGCCACTCTCGCGGTCGCGCCGTGATAGAGCGGCGCAAACATAAAACAAATTCCGATCTCGTTGAGCGCGTTTTCAGAAACCAACGGGATCGTGGAAACATTAACGCCCAGCGCCGTCAGTAAATCGGCACTTCCAGACTTGCTGCTCGCCGCACGATTACCATGCTTCGCCACCGGCAAACCTGCGCCTGAAATAACGAAAGCCGCGGCAGTTGAGATGTTGAACGTCTTTGCACGACTCGATCCCGTTCCCGCAGTGTCGATAAAACATCGATGCTGCGAGATCACGCGAGTGGCTCGCGAGCGCAATCCTTCAGCCATTCCCGCCAACTCTTCAATCGTTTCGCCCTTCGCAGCCAACGCTACCAGCACGCCGGAGATCTGCGCGTCGGTCGCTTCAGGATCGAGCAACGCTTCAAGTAGCTCGAAAGCCTCGTCGCGAGACAGATCTTCACGACGTACGAGTCGCGGAAGAAAATCAGTTAGTCGATGAGTGGCCATGAAGGAAGGATCAAAGCTTCAGGAAATTTGCGAGCAACTGCTTGCCGTCGGAGGTCAGGATTGATTCGGGATGGAACTGCACGCCCTCGACTTTCAACTCGCGATGGCGCAGGCCCATGATGATGTCGTCCGCGGTATAGGCCGAGATTTCCAGACACGACGGTAATGATTCCTTTTCGACGATAAGCGAATGGTAGCGACCAGCCAGAAACTGATCGTCGATTCCGGCAAAGATTGTCTTGCCGTCATGACGAACTTCCGACGCTTTACCATGCATCAACTCCGGCGCGCGAATCACTTTACCGCCAAACGCCTGTCCAATCGCCTGGTGGCCCAGGCACACGCCCAGCAAGGGAATCTTTCCCGCGAAACGTGCAATGACGTCCAGCGTAATTCCGGCATCGTCCGGAGTGCCAGGCCCCGGTGAAATCACGATTCGCTCGGGCTGCAAAGTATTCTCGATCTCATCGAGCGTGACACGATTATTCCGGCGCACTTCAACCGTCTCACCCAGTTCACCGAGATACTGGACGAGGTTGTAAGTAAATGAATCGTAATTGTCGATGACCAGTAACACGCTAACGCTTGCCTCTCAACACCGATACCACGCTTTGTCGATTGTTACGCGCCGCCCATTCAAGCGCGGTGATGCCGTCGTTATCTTTCAGCGACGCATCAGCGCCGCGACTCAACAACAATCGCACCGCTTGGTCATTTCCGAAAACGGCGGCCCACATCAACGGCGTACCACCCTGTTTGTTCTTGGCGTTTGGATTCGCGCCTTTGTCGAGCAGCATGCGAATGATCTCGACGTTGCCTGTCTCCGCGGCGCCATGCAAAGCCGTGTCGCCGTCCTTGTCCTCCAAGTTCACATTCGCACCGAGCGCGAGTAGTCTTTCAGTTGCTTTCTGATTGTCACGCCAAACGTAAGCGAGTAGTACCGGACGGCCCAGCAAACCGCCGACATTCGGATCGAGTTCGGGACGCTTCAACAACGCCTCTTCCACCTCTTGATACCTTGCCTCGAGTGCATGAGCGAGCGCCGTGTACCCGCGATTGTCTTTGACATTGACGTCAACGCCGCGAGACAGGAGTAAATTGACGACGTCGAGCTCACCGCGCGCGGCAGCGGAGATCAAAACAGTTCGGCCGTCGCTGTTTTGTGCGTTTGGGTTGATGCCGGCATCAAAAAACGCATTGATCGCCAATGGATCGCGTGCCTGTGCGGCTGCGAAGAAACTCTTCTCGTCGAAGTCGTAGCCGCGCAACTTGAGTACACGCTTCGCATTCTCGGGCGTTGCCGGTCCATCTTCAAACTTTGCGCAGCCACTCAACAGGAGCAGACCACTGATGAAGATCAAATACAGAATTACTTTTTGCATGGCGCTACAATCGCACGTGTAATCTTCACGGGTTTCTCAGGTTTCTCGTTTTCAGAAGGCGCCTGGTTGATCTGGTCTACCACTTCTATCCCTTTCGTTACCGTACCGAACGCCGCAAACTTGCTATCGAGATGTTGCCCTGGTCCAACGAGAATAAAGAAATGCGTGGTCGCGCTGTTTGGCTCATCGGTGCGCGCCATCGAAACAATACCGCGAACGTGTTTGACGATTCCCGGCTCATCCGGAAGCTTGCGCGCCATCCGCTTCGACAGTTCCGCACTCCATTTCTCGCTGGTCTGGAGATTTCCTCCCTGAATCACAAACCCTTTGACGACGCGACTAAACGTCGTCGTATCCAACGCACCGGTTGCTGAAAGATTGAGAAAGTTTCTCACCGACTCCGGCGCGACCTCAGGCATCATCGCGATATCAATGGCGCCTAACTCCGTATCCAAGGTCACGCATTGCGCTGCCATTTTCTCAACCGACGCACCATCAAACGGTTCGGCAGCAGCAGGTTGCTCCGCAACTGCGCGTGCGTTCGCTTTCTTCGGCGGCTCAGTCGCATTGGACTGCGCCCTAACAGTCACAGTCGCCAGTAGTACAACCGCCACTAGAACAATCTTGTTCATCTTGAAAAACATCCTGTAAATCCTGTCTAAAGTCCTTTCTGGGCCATCTCGATTGCACGAAACATCGCGCGCGCCTTATTCACCGTCTCCGCATACTCATGTTCCGGAATCGAGTCAGCCACAATACCCGCACCAGCCTGGACCAACGCTTCTCCATTCCTCAAAACAATCGTCCTGATCGCGATGCACGAATCGAGATTGTCCGCATAATCCATGTACAAAACCGAGCCCGCATAAATACCACGACGATCCGGTTCGAGGCCGCGAATAATCTCCATCGCGCGAATCTTCGGCGCACCCGTAACCGTTCCCGCCGGGAAACACGACGCGAGGGCATCGAATCGATCGAGACCGTCGCGCAAGCGCGATCTCAAACTCGTCTCCAGGTGCTGCACATGAGAATAGCGCTCGACGCGCATCAAATCATCCACTTTAACAGACCCGTAATCCGAAACGCGCCCGAGGTCGTTGCGACCGAGATCGACCAGCATCATGTGCTCCGCGACCTCTTTCTCATCCGACTTCAAATCCTCACTCAACATCCAGTCTTCCGTTTCCGTCGCGCCGCGTTTTCTGGTACCCGCGATGGGCCGATAATCGAGTCGTTGTCCATGACAGCGAACCAGCATCTCCGGCGAAGCGCCGACTACAGTCTCGTCGCCGAGTCGCAGAAAGAACATGTATGGCGAAGGATTGATCGCACGCAGTGCTCGATAGATCTGCAAGGGGTCGCCGTTGAACTGCGCTGAGAAACGTTGCGAAAGCACCACCTGATAACAGTCGCCGGCGGCGATGTGCTCTTTTACCTGCCGTACACCTTCTTCGAATGCTCGACGCGGGAAGTTTGATTGTAATGAAATGTTTTCGACGTTCGCATCAAGCGGTTGCGCAGTGACGGGCAGCGCAGTGGTATCGAAGATTTTTTCTTCAACTTCTTTCGTGCGCGCCACAGCCTGATCGTAAAGCTCTTGTAAACGATCGTGACTTCCACCTGCTTCTTCAGTAAAGACGATCGAAACGATCTCCAACCGTTGCTTGACGCGATCGAAAGCGATCACGTTTCGGTAGAACATCCAGACAGCGTCTGTGGGCGCATCGAGAGGCTGCGTCTGGTTATCGCGCAGAGCGGGTTCAAACCATTGCGCCGCATCGTAACCGAGATAGCCGACCGCGCCGCCTGCAAACGGCACGAGACCGGGCCGGCGCGCGAGCGAGCGTCCACGAAAGTAATCTCTGACCCACTCAGTCGCAAAGATCGGATACGTCTCAGTTTTACCATCGCGCTCGACGACAGTTTGCATTCCCTTGCCGCGCACGATCATCTCCGGCTCCGCGCTGAGGAATGAATACCGAGCGATCCGCTCACCACCTTCGACAGACTCGAGTAGAAAAGAGTACGGCGACTCACCGGCGATTCGCATGAATGCGCCCACCGGTGTGTGCAGATCCGCAAGCACCGAGCGCACCATCGGCACAACGTTGCCCTGTCGCGCTTCGCGCTCAAAAGCTTCGAACGTTGATGGTTGCAGATCCAGCATTTCGTTTTAGCCGAGTCGCGTACCGGTCAGCCAGTGACCTCCGTCGACAACCAACACTACCCCGTTAATAAAACTCGCGGCGTCGGAACAAATAAACACTGCCGCCTTTTCGATATCGGCAATGCGTCCAAAACGCCCGAGAGGAATTTGCTTGCGCAAACGTTCCTTGATTGGCTCCGGAACGAGGCGCGTCATACCCTCAGTGTCTTCGATTGGACCAGGCGCGATCCCGTTCACGCGTATCCCGTAACGTCCCCACTCAACTGCAAGATTGCGCGTCAACGCGTCAACCCCGGCTTTAGCGGCAGAAACGTGAATCTGCATCGGTGTGCCAAGATAATGAAGTGTGGCGCTAATATTCAGTATCTGGCCACGATGCTCTTTGAGTTGCGCGAAGGTCGCACGACAGACGTTGAACGTACCTTTCGTATCGATGTCGAGGACTGTACCAAAACCATTAGGCGACAACTCTTCCGCCGCGCAGAGAAAGTTTCCGGCCGCGCCGTTCACCACGATATCGATCTTGCCGAACTGTTCGATCGTTTGTGCAACTGCCTTTTCGATATCTTCGGGCTGACGCACATCGGCAACCACTGCCAGCGCCTTTCCGCCGTTTGCATTGATGGCATCCGCAGCGGGTTGCAGGTGCTCTATCTTTCGACTCGTGAGCGCGACACTCGCGCCCGCTTCGGCAAGCGCGCGCGCGATTCCGCCGGTGATGCCCGTTCCACCACCGGTCACAAATGCCACGCGTCCCTTCAGAATTCCATCGCTAAAGAATTTTTCACTCATAATTTTTGATTAGCTCGCAAGGTTGATGGCTTCTTCGAGTTTGAATTTTCCTTCGTATAAAGCTTTGCCGACGATGACGCTGTCAAGCCGCGAGTCACCGGCGTCGCGAAGGCGTTTGATATCCTCCAGACTCGACACGCCACCGGATGCAGTCACGTTGACATTCGCAGATCGAGCAACAGCAAGGGTCTGTTCGATATTTGGTCCACCGAGCATACCATCACGAGCAATGTCCGTGTAAACGATGCGTTCCACGCCGCATTCCGCAACCGATCTGGCGAAATCAATGGCGAGTAACGGTGTTTCCGACTCCCAACCGCGCGTCATCACGCGTCCGTCGCGCGCGTCGATCCCGACGCAGACTCTTGAAGAGAAATTGCTAACGAATTCTCTCAGTAAATCAGGCGACTCCGCCGCCAACGTTCCGAGAACAACACGCGCCACTCCCGCACTGCAAAGATCCTGCACGTCCTGCAACGATCTGATGCCGCCGCCAAATTCAACCGGGACATCGATCGTGTCAGCGATCTCTCTAACCACCGCGCGATTAGGCGACTCAGCTCCGTTAAAAGCGCCATCGAGATCGACAACGTGAATCATCTCAGCTCCAGCCGCTGCAAACTCCTGCGCCACCGCGACAGGGTTCTCATTGTAAACAGTCATCTCAGACTTCCGCCCCTGCAACAACCGCACGCACCGCCCGTTCTTTAGATCTATTGCGGGTATTACGATCATTCTGAAACCAAACTCATCACTTCATCAAACAACGCTCCATTTGTCGCGATCGAATTACCACCGTCGATTGTTCTCACGCCACGCCAATCGGTAAACGTTCCGCCAGCCTCTTCCATGATCGGCAACAACGGCGCGCAGTCCCACAGATTCATGACCGGATCCAGCATCACGTCTGCTCGACCAGTCGCCACCAACACGTAACCATAACAATCACCCCAGGTGCGACTTGCCTTCGCGCGCTCTTGCATCACCTTAGCTGCCCGTCCAAAACCGTATTGCGCACACGCTGTAAAATCGGTCGCGAGCAACAGCGCATCTTTCAGCTCAGCAGTGCTTGAGACTCTCGCCGGCTCACCATTCAAGAAACACCCCAAGCCTTTTGCCGCGGAAACAATCTCACCAAGCGCAGGAATATTCACAACGCCCACACTCGCTTCACCTTTAATCTCCAGCGCGACCAAAACACCGTAAAACGGAACGCCATGCACAAACGCAAACGTGCCGTCGATCGGATCAACTATCCAACGTCTTCCCGACCGGCCCTGTAACTCGCCTTCTTCTTCGCCAACGACGCCATCATCCGGAAACCGTTTCGCGATTTCTTTACGTAAATAACTTTCAGCCTGCCGATCTGCGATCGTGACGTAACTGCCGTCTGACTTCGTGCTCGTTTCCGGTTTCTTGCGAAAGTACTCCAACGTGATGTCGCCCGCGCCGCGTCCAAGCTCGACCGCAAACTGAAGCAACTCGTTAAGCTCGCTTTTCACCTCACTTTTCACTTTGAACCTTTCTGCGTTGTCCGAGTTCCGCCGCGATTTGATTGAGACTCACCCCGCGCGCCACCAGCAACACAAGCAGGTGATAGACGAGATCCGACACTTCAGCAGCCAGACGGCCATCGTCATCGTTCTTCGCTGCTATGATCGTCTCCGCCGATTCTTCGCCAAGCTTCTTGAGAATCTTGTCGAGACCTTGTTCAAAGAGATACGTCGTGTATGAACCAGCCGGCCGATCACGCTCGCGACTTTGAATCAACTCGTAGAGCTGATCGAGCAGTGGTCCAAGATCATTTGCTTGCGTGCTGAGATCGAAACACGAAACCGCGCCCGTATGACAAGCCGGTCCCTTCGGATTAACAAGAACGATGATCGCATCGCGATCGCAGTCGAGCGCGAGACTCACAACTTCCTGCGTGTTACCGGAAGTCGCGCCCTTGTGCCAGAGTTCGTTTCGGGATCGTGACCAGAACCACGTCTGTTTCGTGTCAATCGTTCGCTGCAAGCTTTCGCGATTCATGTAAGCGAGTGTGAGCACTTCGCGAGTCGAAGCATTCTGGACGATGGCTGATATCAGCCCTCGTTCGTCAAAACGAATCTCGTCGAAGTTAATCATCTGACTTCCAGGCCTCGGCCGCGCAGATAACTCTTGACATCGGCAATCGACAACTCGCCAAAGTGAAAAAGTGACGCCGCCAACACGGCACTTGCGCCACCTTCCGTGAGCGCATCGTAAAAATGTTCGACCTTACCCGCGCCGCCCGACGCGATTACTGGAATCCGCACGGCACTCGAAATCGCACGCGTCAACTCGATATCGTATCCGTTGCGCGTTCCGTCACAATCCATACTCGTCAAAAGAATTTCGCCTGCTCCGAGTTCTTCAGCTTGCACGGCCCATTCAACGGCGTCGCGGCCCACCGCGCGTCGACCGCCGTGCGTGTAAACTTCCCAACCGCCCTGCGCACGCCGTCGAGCATCGATGGCGACCACAACACATTGGCTACCAAACGTCTCCGCACACGCTTTGATCAAATCAGGATCTTCAACTGCGGCGGTGTTCAAAGTGATCTTGTCGGCCCCGGCACGAAGAATCGAGCGAATGTCTTCAACCGAACGCAAACCACCGCCGACCGTAAACGGAATGAAAACCTCGTCGGCAACGCGACGCACAAGATCCGCAACGATCGCGCGACTGTCAGACGACGCTGTTATGTCGAGAAACGTCAGCTCATCAGCACCTTCCAGATCGTAACGCTTCGCCTGCGCCACCGGATCACCCGCATCAGTCAACGAGACAAAGCGAATGCCTTTGACCACGCGGCCGTTGTCGACATCAAGACACGGAATTATGCGCTTAGCTAACATTAACGAAATTCCTGAGCATCCTTAACCCAACATCCTGACTCTTCTCTGGATGAAACTGCACTCCGCAAATATTCCCTCGCGCTACAACCGACGCATATCGCTGCCCATACTCGGTCTCGCCCACGACAACCCCTTCATCACGCGGCTGACAGTAAAACGAATGGACGAAATAACAGAACGCCCCCGCGGCAACACCATCAAACAATGCATGCTCGCGCTTCTGGTGAATCCGATTCCATCCAACCGCCGGCACAACCAGCTCGTTTCCAAATCGGCGCACACATCCCTTCAGCAATCCCAGCCCCGGCGTTGATCCAAATTCATCAGACTCTTCAAACAACATCTGCATCCCGACACAGACACCAAGCAGAGGCGTTCCTTCACTTGCTTTCTCAAGCACAAGACGATCGAGGCCACGCTCTTTCAGTGCCTTCATACACGCAGCAAACGCCCCAACACCTGGCAGCACTAATCGCTGAGCGCGACGCAAAGTCTCTTCGTCACCACTGATGACAGCATCGCAGCCCGTTGCCGCAAAAGCCTTCTCAACCGACCGCAGGTTGCCAACGCCGTAATCGATGATCGCAACCTGACTCACAGCGACCCCTTCGTGCTCGGAACGCCAACAATGCGAACATTCCTCTCGACAGCCTTGCGCAACGCCCGCGCAGTCGCTTTGAAAGTACCTTCGAGAATATGGTGCGTATTGCGCCCGCGCAGGCAATCGATATGCAGATTGAACTTCGCCGTCTCTGCAAACGATCGCCAGAAGTGTTCGGCAAGTTCGACGGAGAAGTTTCCGATCATCTGTCGCCGCGTTTGGACCTCATAAACCAGGTAGAACCGCCCCGAAAGATCGATCACCGAGCGACACAACGCTTCATCCATCGGCACCAGCGCTTCGCCGTAACGATTTATGCCAGCCTTGTCCCCCAGTGCCTGAACGAGTGCCTGTCCCAAAGTGATGGCGATATCTTCGACCGAATGATGATCGTCAATCTCCAGATCGCCTTTGCAAATGACTTGTAAGTCGAACAAGCCGTGCTTCGCGAAAAGATCGAGCATGTGCTCGAGAAACGGCACGCCGATGGAAACACTCGATTGCCCGCTGCCATCGAGATTGAGCTCGACGCGGATGTCTGTTTCCTTTGTTTTGCGTTGGACAGTTGCGATTCGTGATTGCATGGTCATTGTTTTAGCCACAGATTTCACGGATTGCATTCAATATTTGATCGTTTTCTTCGGGTTTTCCGAAGCTAAACCGGAAATAATCTCGCAACATCGGATAACCGCTGACGTCACGCACGAGAATGTCGTGCTCCAGCAGAGCGGTAAAAATGCGACGTGGATCGGTGGCAGACTTCACCACCATGAAGTTACCTTTCGAATACACGGGACTCAAGCTTTCAACTCTTGATAACTCAGCGAACATTCGCTCGCGTTCGGCGATGATCTGTTTTACTAACGGGCGAAGCTCGGTGTCGTAGTGGTCCATCGCAACCTCGGCGGCGATTTGCGCAAATAGATTTACGCTGTAAGGCAGCACTGCTTTGCGTATTTCAGTCACCAGTTCTGGTGAGGCGAGCAGGTAGCCCAAACGCAGAGCGGCAAAGGCCATCGCCTTCGAAAACGTGCGCAACACGATCAGGTTTTCATGTTCGTGCAACAGCGGCACAACCGAATGTTCGGAGAATTCATGATACGCCTCATCGACAATTACCAGGCCTCGCGAGGCTCTGAGCAATGCTCTTAGAGCATCGTCTTCGAGCACACAACCGGTAGGATTGTTTGGTGAACAGATGATCGTGACGTCAGGCTGACGGTCTTCAACTGCTTTGAGTAATGCTTCACTGTCGTATTGCAGGCCGGGGTTTAGTGGAACACTTTCAACTTCACCGCCGAGCACCGTCGCAATCTGCTGATAGAGTAGAAAAGTTGGTTCAGAGATCAGCACGCGCTTTCCGGGTTCCATCGTGACCGTTAAGCAGGCCTGGATGAGTTCATTGGAGCCGTTGCCGGCGATGACGCCGTCTGGTCTCCAATCGGCGAAAGCGGCGAGGCGTTCATTTAGTTTCGCGGGGACAAACTCTCCATAGCGAGACCATTTGCGCTCGGTAAATCGGCGCAGAACTTCT
>DATEIS010000667.1:0-7175 GCA_035278765.1 Pyrinomonadaceae bacterium
CAGATTATAAAAATGTTTCTGCGTAATCTGTGGATAGCTTTCGCATTTGCAATTCGAATAAAAGGAGTCTATAGTTCCCACCAATCAGATGGTTGGTGAATCCTTCCATCCAAAGTGGTTGTCGGGGTGAGGACGATGACCACAATAGATTAGGCGCGACGGCCCAAAACTGTCGCGCCTTTTCGTAAAGTCCCACTTCACAAAATCTCAGTGATACAAATCCATTAATATGACCGCGAAATTCTTCAGCCCCTTACTTCTGTTACTAACACTTGTCGTTCAAGTTTCGGCACAGAAAGCCACGCCGAGTCCAACACCGCAAGCCGTCAACGAGCAGGGCGTTTCGATCGAGTTCAGAGTCACTCCACTTAGCCGCAAGGTGAAGAACGATTCCGGGCTGATGGCCGGTGAAGACGCAACGGCGAGTTTCAAGATCATGGGCACAAACGGATCGGTGCCGCTGAGCAATCTTCGTCCTGCTGTCTGGATCGATCAACGACCCGGCAAGGATCCGTCTGACCTCAAGCAATGTCGCGACAAGATTCAGGCTTTTCTGCAAAGCGATTTTAGCAAGCGCCCGGCGTTGGATCTAAACTCGTATTTTGTTCTGGCGCTCAATCAGGAATCAAACATCTCCGTCATCGATCCGCTCTCAGGTTTTGGCGGCAGCAAGCTTTACAACCTGATCGCGTTACCTGGTCCCGGCGAAGATTGGGTGCTGAACACCGATCAGAATCGTCTTTACGTCTCTGTTCCTTCTGTTAATCAGGTAACCGTAGTCGACACCACCACGTGGAAGACGCTCGGGAATATCGATGCCGGCATAAAGCCAAGCCGCGTCGCTTTGCAGCACGACGCCAAATATCTGTGGGTCGGAACCCCTAGCGGTGTGACGGTAATCGATACCTCGACGCTGAAGGTTGTCACTCAACTTCCTACAGGCGCGGGACATCACGAGATTGCTTTTAGTGACGACGACCGGTTTGCATTTGTCACCAACAAGCAGGATGGGACGCTCACGATCATTGACACAAGAAAGCTTGCGCCCGTTAAGGATCTGAAAGTCGGACCGCAGCCTATTTCAATTGCCATATCGCCGTTGAGCAAGGCGCTGTATGTTGCGAATGAAGAGGACGGCAGCATTGCTGTTGTCGACCCGGCACGACTCGAGATTTTGACTCGATTGAAAACCAGTCCCGGTCTTCGGATGCTTCGCCTACAGCCCGACGGTCGTTATGGTTTTGCTTTGAACACGGCGTTGAATTCGGTGTTCGTGTTCGATTTGCCGTCAAACAAGTTGATGCACAAAATTGCCGTCGGTCCAGGTTCTGATCAGATCACGTTTACGAAGCAGTTTGCTTATGTTCGTGCGAGTGGCAGTGAGTTTGTCACGATGATCAAACTCACGGATCTCGAAAAGGAAGCCGCGCTGTCGCGTTTTCCTGCCGGCCAGAAAGCGCCGAAAGAGGCCGCGGTGAGTTCGCTTGGTGATGCGATTGTGCCAGCACCGGAGGAAGGCGCAGTGATCGTCGCAAATCCAGCAGACAAGATGATCTATTTTTACAGTGAAGGCATGGCGGCGCCGATGGGTAGTTTTCAGAACTATCGACGGATTCCGAAAGCTCTCCTCGTGCTCGATAACGGTTTGCGCGAAACGCAGCGAGGTTTGTATTCGACGACGATTCGCCTCGATACGCCTGGGTATTACGACGCAGTCTTCCTGCTCGACTCGCCGCGCGCGATTCACTGTTTTAGTTTTGCCGTCGACGAGAATCCATCGCTGCCGAAACCGATCTCAGCGGGATTGAAAGTGCAGCAGCTCTCGACTGACATTCCCGTGGTTGGGCAGTCGTACACTCTGCGCTTCAAATTGATCGACGGCAATACCGGCGAGGGAAAACCAAATTTGAATGATCTGGGCGTGCTGGTTTATCTGGCGCCCGGAATTTGGCAAGAGCGGAAAGCAGCGATGCCGGTCGGCAACGGAGTTTATGAAATGAGTTTTATCCCTCCGCAACCCGGCGTATACTATGTGCACTTCCGAATTCCCTCAATGGATGTACCGTTCAGCCAGATAACACCGCTAGTTTTGGAAACAAAGAAGTCATGAAAAAAGCGATAACCTCAAGCCTGACCGCGGTCCTCGTTCTCTTCATTTTGTGCAGCTCGTTGATGGCGCAGGAAGCGACCCCGCCGAAACAAACTCCGAGCGCCGATGGCGAATCAGGCGGGAAGAAATATTTTACCGACGTTCTACTGACGAATCAGAACGGCGAGAAGATGCGGTTCTACAGCGATCTCTTACAGGGCAAAGTCGTAGTCATAAATTCTTTCTTTGCGACTTGCGCCGGAAGCTGCCTGCCGTTGAATCGAAATCTCGAGAAGTTGCAAAAGGCGCTCGGGCCGCGCATGGGCGAGGATGTTTTCTTCCTGTCCATCAGCGTCGATCCGACCGTTGATACGCCGGCCAGTTTGAAAGCATATGCGAAAAAACTGAACGCGGGTCCTGGTTGGTATTTTCTCAGCGGCGATAAGGCGAATGTCGATTTCGCCCTCAAGAAGATTGGCCAGTTTGTCGACAACAAGAACGATCATCTCAACATCTTCATCATCGCCAACGAACGCACGGGATTGTGGAAGAAAGCTTTTGGACTCGCGCAAGCAGATGAGTTGATGAAGGTGGTTGAGAGTGTTTTGAATGACAAAGGGCAGTGACCATGTTGACTAAGGCTTTTGTGATCTTGTTGTTACTTGGTTTTGTTGTGCCGGTTGCGGCACAAACCCGGAAAGCTGCCGGGCACTATGAGTGTCCGATGCATCCTGAAGTGACCAGCAAAAAGCCGGGGAAGTGTCCGAAGTGCAAAATGGCGCTGCGGTTTACTAAGGACAAGCCGAAGGAGGAAGCACCGCCTGAGCCTGAGGAAAATACATCAACGGCGATGCGCATTCCAGATGTCACGGTTCGGGATCAAAACGGAAAATCGCTGAACTTCTACACAGATCTCGTGAAAGGTAAAGTCGTCGCAATAAATTTTGTCTTTACTACTTGCACGACGATCTGTCCTCCACTGACTGCCACCTTCCGCCGCGTGCAACAGCAGTTAGCTGAACAAAAGTCTTCGGTTCAATTAATCTCGATCAGTGTCGATCCTGCTATTGATACACCGGAGCGACTGCGCGACTTCGCCGCAAAGTTCAAAGTCGAACCCGGTTGGGCGTTTGTCACCGGTACCACTTCAGATATCAATTCGCTTTTGCAACAACTCGGCGTCGCCGTCGCCAACAAAAACGATCACACGCCGATGATCCTGATCGGAAACGACCAAACCGGCTACTGGACCCGTGCTTACGGACTCTCATCACCAACCTCGCTCGTGAAATTGATCAACGACGCCGCAAACCGAAAATAGAGATCCCGCTCACGGCAGTGAGCGGATACTTCAAGTCCATTCTAAAACGCGCTCTAAAACGATATGTAATCCCGCTCACGGCAGTGAGCGGATATTTTAAGTCCATTCTAAAACGCGCTCTAAAACGATATGTAATCCCGCTCACGGGAGTGAGCGGATACTTCAAGTCCTTTCTAAAACACACTCCTCAAAACTGATGAGTAATCCCGCTCACGGAAGTGAGCGGATATTTCAAGTCCTTTTTATATGAAGTCCCTAAAAAATCTGTCTTGAATACCACCCACGGCAGTGGGTGGATTGTTCCGTTTCCGGTGAACAGTGCGGACTTGAAAAATCCGCTCACTACCGTGAGCGGGATTACTACCAGTTTTTAAGTGTGTTTTTAGAAAGGACTTGAAATATCCGCCCACTTCCGTGGGCGGGATTACATTCAAGTTTGATAAGTGAGTTTTGGCAAGGACTTGAACGATCCGCCCACTGCCGTGGGCGGAATTCCGCTGCGCATAAAAAATGAGCAAATTAATTTTGGCCATATCTTGTTGGCAGCAAGGAATTTTGCTTGACACTTGAAGAGAGGCGAATTAGGCTTCTTTTGTAATTGCACAAACGATCAAGGCGGAAACCAACTTCACTTCCGGCAGTTTCACGCTTCGTTATCAACCAGGTTAGTTTGTCCTAATTCCCGGCTATCGTCCGGCCGTTGAAACCTCAACCTTGCTTGTGTGTGTTCCGCAAATGAATAAGGAGAAGCGACATGCTCCGTCTGAAGAGTACCGTGACCCCCGTCAGCTACCTTGCTTTGGTCATTTTGTTTCTGTTCAGCGCTAACGCGTCCCTGGCGCAGACTCCGCGAACACCATCGGAAAAGCCGATCGAAGAGATTGCAACGCCCGCGCGAGTCACTTCAGAGTCGACGCCAGCGCCGACAACGGACGAAACCACTGCTACAAAGACATCCATTGAGTCTCCGAGCGTTGCCGAGCCACCAAAAACCGCGACAACGATAACGCCCGTCGCCGGCCCGGTACCGCAGACTCAATGTAAACGCACGTTGAAGGCAGACGTTGTCGCCCTTGCGCAACCGATTTTTCTGAACCGTCTTGGCGCCGTGATTCCGGGCGGAATGGTTTTCGCGCTCAAGCGCGACACTGTAGGCGGGCTCGGCAAGCAACTGCGCGCCGATAAGAGACCGCGCCCGATAGTTCTACGCGCAAACGTCGGCGACTGTATTCAGATCACGTTAACCAACAACATACCGCCGGCAAACTTCGCAATTGCGGCCCCGACTCCGGCGCCACCTGGAGAACCCTACAACACGCCCGAAGTTTCACTTCACGTTCAGGGCATGGAATGGGTCACCGGTGCGAAGGACGATGGTTCCTTCGTGGGGAAGAATGACTCGAGCCTGGCTACTCCTTCTCCGTCGCCGGCGCCGCCTGCCGGCACTTCGTGGCCGCCACAAACACAAGTTTACACACTCTACGCACGAGCTGAAGGTACCTATCTCCTTTACAGCATGGGCGACACGAGCTCAATCGGCAGTCATATAACGAATGGATTGTTTGGCGCACTGAACGTGCAGCCGGATGGCGCTGAATGGTATCGCAGCCAGGTCACCCAACAAGATCTCAAGCTCGCTTCGAGCGGTTCGACGTCTGATGGCCATCCGATCATCAAGTACGACGCGACCTATCCGGCGGGCTCGACTTACCCGGACGGAACTCCGATTCCTGCGGACACGCCGATACTGAACATGCTGGATAAAAACCTCAACATCGTTCACACGGATCTGACCGCACTGATCACCGGTCCAAAGGCCGGAAGATTTACTCAACCGCAAGTCAATTGCGATGCCGGTGCGCCTGTTCCACCTCCAGGCGTCGATCCGCTGTTCTGTAAGAATCCGGCGTCACCGGATCGAGTGCAGCCGTATCGCGAGATTACGATTATCTATCACGGTGCGCTCGGTGGATCGCTGGATGGATCCTCTCCGGGCGTAGCCACACAGGCGTTTCCAGTCTTACAGACAAATTCGCCTGTGCGAACCACCACCATTGCCGGTCAGGATGCATTTGCGATCAACTACGGCACGGGGGGAATCGGCGCAGAGATTTACGCCAACCGTATCGGCGTTGGTCCGATGGGTAATTGTGTTGACTGTAAGTTTGAGGAGTTCTTCCTCAGTGCATGGTCGGTTGGCGATCCGGCGATGGTCGTTGACAGGCCCGCAAACGTCAGCATCCTGAACCAGGCCCCGCCGTTGGCGACAACGCCGGCAGTGCCAACAGTGCCGCCTCCGCCACCGATTTGCACGACCGCGCAATATGGCGACACCACACCACCTACTAATCCGGATCCGAATTGCGCTAATGCGCACGTACCACCGGCACCCGCAACACCTTACTCACTATCGGTCCTCGCAAAGGCAACTCGGGTCTATTATCCGGACGATCCCTCCAACGTCTATCACACATACATGAACGACCACGTGAAGTTCAGAATTCTTCACGGTGGCCGTGACGTTTCGCACGTGCATCACCAGCACGCCCACCAGTGGTTACAGTCACCAAACAGCGATCAGGGATCTTATCTCGACAGCCAGATGATCAGTCCCGGCGCCAGCTACACGCTGGAAATGGTTTACAACGGTAGCGGCAATCGAAATAAGACGGTGGGCGATTCGATTTTCCACTGCCACTTCTACCCGCACTTCGCGGCGGGAATGTGGGCCATGTGGCGCGTGCACGATACGTTCGAAGCCGGTTCGGAGTTAAAGGATGGAATCCCGATCAAAGGCACACGCGCTTTGCCTGACGGTGAGATTGCGGCCGGTTCGCCGAACATCGCTCTCGTTCCGATGCCAACCTTGCCGATGGCGCCGATGCCGTCGCCGGTTTTCATCGACAACGGACAGATCGTTTTCGGCACCCCGGGGACACCTGATCCGAATGGCACGAGCGTTTCGGTAAATCCGGGCTATCCGTTCTTTATTCCGGGCGTCGCCGGCGCGCGCGCACCACATCCACCCTTCGATTTTGCACCTGACGGCGCTGGTGGTTTTCTCGATGGTGGTCTGCCGCGTCACGTCGTAATTGGCGGCACAGTCGCTTACGAGAGTCACGACACGAAAGACTGGAGTAAAGATCTCGCGACGATCATTGCCAACAAACTTCCCGAAGACGGAACGCCTGTCGAAAAGGTAGCGATAAAGTTCTTCAGCCAGCGTTGTTATCCGTCGTTTTTCCCGAACGGCGCCGCTGGAACTTGTCCTTCGTCGAATAGTACAGCGCCACAGAGCACTCTGCTGGCAGGCCCGACCGGCTATATCGTCAACGGCTTACCACGTGGACCAGTTCCGGGTGCTCCATTTGCCGATCCGGCGATTGATGACAACGGTCAGCCCGTGGGCACTCTGCGTCGTTACAAAGGCGCGGCGATCCAGGCGAACGTTACCTTCAATAAGAAGAAACTCGGTTGGCATTATCCACAGCAACGCATGTTGACTTTGTGGCAAGACGCGTCGCCGACGATTCAGTACACGACTACGAACGGAACGCAGGGACGCGCACCCGAACCGTTATTCTTCCGCGGAAACACGGGAGACATTATCGAGTTCTGGCACACGAACCTCGTTCCCAACTATTACAATGTTGACGATTTCCAGGTACGCACGCCCACAGACATCCTGGGCCAGCATATTCACCTCGTGAAGTTTGACGTTACTTCTTCAGACGGAGCCGGTAACGGATTTAACTATGAAGACGG
>DATEIS010000668.1:0-3664 GCA_035278765.1 Pyrinomonadaceae bacterium
TTTCCAATTTTTCTCGGTTCATGATGGTGTGCTTCTATTTCATTGGCTGGAGAAAGTCAAGGATTTGCTCCGCCACTGTCTGTCGCCTAAAATCATTGCATTTCATGAACCGAACCTGGGTACTAATTCTGTTGCTGTTACTCTGTGCGTCCGTATTCGCGCAGACCGATCAGGACGACGTCATTCGCACCGACACTGACGTCACGAATCTTCCTTTCACTGCAACCGATAAAGACCGGCGCTTCATCACCACACTGAAGGCAGAGGATCTTCGCGTACTCGAAGATGGTGTGCCGCAACAGCTCTTCACGTTCCAACGCGAAACGGACAGGCCACTTGCGATCGCGTTCCTTATCGACGTCAGTTTCTCGCAGGAGTCGACGCTGCCTGCTGAAAAGGCTGCGGCACGAACGTTCATCGAAAAGGTGATTGACTCGCACAAAGATCAGGTAGCGATCATTCCGTTTACAGGGTTGGCTTATCTCGAACAACCCATGACGCGCGATTTGTTGAGCGTGTATAGCGTGTTGCAGCGGATCGAAGTAGCGGTGCCGGCATATCTAGGTGCGGGACGTCCGCTGACTGGGATTCCGACTGGTCCAGGTTTACCGGCGCCGCCGGAGGAGGGGACTACCGCGATCTGGGATGCAGTGGCGCTGACGTCGTCCAACGTTCTCGCGAATGCTTCGGGTGTTAGACGACGAGCGATTATCCTGCTGACTGATGGTTTGAATACGACCGGGCGCTTGAGTCAGAAGCAAGCGATTGAACAGGTGCTTGCCTCTGAAGCTGTGGTCTATGCAATCGGAATTGGTAGCGCGAAAGATGGTCTCGATCGTGGTGTACTTCGCGATGTTGCCAAACGCACTGGTGGCCGCGCGTTTTTTCCGGATAAGAAATTCGATCTCAATGCCGCGTTTGCAGAGATCGAAAAGGAGCTGCGTACGCAGTATCTGATCGCATATTCGTCAACGAATAAGAAACGCGATGGAGCCTACCGAACAATCTCGATCGAGATCACAAACCCTGAATTGAAGAAACAGAAATTAGAAATCCGCCACCGTCCCGGTTACTACGCCAAGAGTTGAGTTCCGCGAAGTTTAATCGAGTATTTCGAAACGTACTGTAGGGGCGGCCCTCCGTGGCCGCCCGTGGCTTAATCATGTTCGCCAACCTCGAGGCCGTGGCTCCTTGAAGCCTTTCAAAAACCACGGGCGGTCACGGAGGGCCGCCCCTACAGTACGTTCCACGGCGATCAATCTCTCCAAAATATTTTGCGAAAAAATTCTTGACAGGCATCGATTACTACTTTATACATGTCAGTTCGTTTTTACGAATGAGGTAAACCAAATATGACGGGCTGGACCATAGAACACACAATTAAACGGCAACCGAGTATGCATAAGCGTACTGCCGGGTGTGGTCTCGTCGTGAGCCTGTCACCCACCAATATGTTAGGCGATCGGTTTACGAATTAATCAGCGGGAGCGGACTCCCGCTCCCAAATCTCAACGAAAAATTCGCGAGACTTGTAAGGAGCGGGCAGCTTCCCTGGGAGGCTTTAGATCCCGCTCCTTCAGTTTTTTGACAATCGAAATACCCTTTTGCGGGATGAAGGCAGGGAGCCTTCGACCGGATGACGAACTCGGTGCTTTGCGAGAGTCCGCGAGTTCGCCATCCTCAGGAGAAGTGTGCCTCGAAGTGTGTTCGCGGCTTGTTTCTCTCTGCCTTCATCTGTTTTTTATCACACACACAAAGAAGCACAAAGGACCTGTAGCTCAGTGGAATCAGAGCGCGACTCTGCGAAGGTCGAGGTCACGCGTTCGAATCGCGTCGGGTCCTCCAATTATGTGGGCTGTAGCTCAACTGGAAGAGCGCTGCACTGTGACTGCAGTCGTTGCGGGTTCAAGTCCCGTCAGCCCACCCAAACAAAGCTCTAAGTACAAAGTTCAAAACACAATATCGGAACTGTGGCCGAGAGGTGAGGCACCTGGTTGTCAACCAGGCCGATGACGGTTCGAGTCCGTTCAGTTCCGCCAATGCGTCAGTAGCCAAATCGGATCAAGGCACCTGCCTCTTAAGCAGGGGATTGTGAGTTCGAGTCTCACCTGGCGCACCAAATTCTAAATTAGACTATCTTATGAAAGGAGGTGTTCCATGCCTTATGAAAAGCTGCAACTCGGAGGTGCCCAGAAGGAGATTCTAAGTTGGGCAAATCACGAGTTCAGTATTGAAGAGCAGTCGATGCTGCGCAACGTTTCGCGTTTGCCATGCTTGTTCAAGCACGTCGCGCTGATGCCTGACGCGCACCTGGGAAAGGGAAGCATGGTGGGTTCGGTTGTTGCCACAAAGGAAGCAGTAATCCCGGCAACAGTCGGCGTGGATATCGGTTGCGGAATGATGGCGGTCAAGACACCGTTCAAGAGCGGAATCCTCGACGGTAAGTTGAAGGAACTTCGCTCGAAGATTGAAGAAGCAATTCCAACCGGATTTGATCAGTATGGAGAGTCGGTTGACGAATCGTCGTACTGGGAAGGGTGGAACGACTTCAAAGAACTTCACGAAGGTGTTCAGGATCGCAAAGCAAAAGCGATGAAGCAGTTGGGTACACTCGGTGGTGGTAACCACTTCATCGAAGTTTGTCTGGATACAGAAAACTTCGTTTGGCTGATGCTCCACTCGGGTTCGCGCAACATCGGTAAGGAACTGGCTGAACGTCACATTTCGACCGCGAAGAGCTTGTGGCGTTTGAACGAACTACCAGCTCCTGACCTCGCTTACTTCATTTCGGGAACGCCGGAATTCAAGGCGTACTGGAAGGACTTGAAGTGGGCGCAGGGATACGCGATGAAGAATCGCGAAATCATGATGGCGCGTCTGTTGAAGGTATTCAACAAGATGTTCAATCATCGCCAGCCATTCAAGCCTGAACTGGCCGTTAACTGTCACCACAACTACGTTGCGCTCGAGCAGCACTACGGCGAAGAAGTTTTCGTCACACGCAAGGGCGCGATCAACGCGGCGGCAGGAACTTACGGAATCATCCCAGGGTCGATGGGAGCCAAGTCGTTCATCGTCAAGGGACGCGGGTTGCCAGAGAGCTTCAACTCCTGTTCGCATGGAGCAGGACGCAAGCTATCTCGCGGTGCGGCAAAGCGAGCCTTCACGAAAGACGATCTGGAACGCCAGACAGCGGGTGTTGAATGCCGCAAGGACGTAGGCGTGTTGGATGAAATTCCCGGCGCTTACAAGTCGATCGAAGCAGTGATGAGAAACCAGGAAGATTTGGTTGAAGTTGTTGCTGAGATCAAGCAAGTGGTTTGTGTGAAGGGTTGAGCGATGAGCTTTGTACTTGGTACTTTGCGCTTTGTAACAAAGAACAAAGTTCCAAGTACAAAGCACTAACTTGACCCTCACGCGCCCTTCCAACCTTCCTCAAAATTCAAAAATCGGGGTGTGGTGTAACGTCAGCATCCGAGTCTTGGGCACTCGTGGTGACAGTTCGACTCTGTCCTCCCCGACCAACTCTTTAGCGGGAGTGATGTAGCTGGAAACATGCGAGTCTTCCAAACTCGTCTCGAGAGTTCGAATCTCTCCTTCCGCTCCAATCCAATCCACAGATTACACAGATTAATGAGCGCGCGTCGCCAAGTGGCTAAGGCGC
>DATEIS010000669.1:0-2904 GCA_035278765.1 Pyrinomonadaceae bacterium
CAGCAATGACGGCGAAGAGGGTTATCCGGGAAATCTCACCGTGAGAGTAATCTACACGCTAACGAACAATAACGAACTCAAGATCGAGTATTCAGCCACCTCCGATAAAGACACTGTCACAAACCTGACGCATCACTCGTATTTCAATCTCGCGGGCGAAGGTAATGGCGATATTCTCAACACGAGAGTCACGATCAATGCAAACCGGTTTGTGCCGACTGACGCCGGTTCGATTCCGCTCGGTGAGTTGAGAAGAGTTTCAGGCACGCCATTCGACTTTCTCAAGGCGCATGCGATTGGCGAGAGGATCAATCAGGATGACGAGCAAATCAAATTCGGTAGTGGCTACGACCACACGTGGGTGATCAATGGCCGTCCAGGCGTAATGCGGCTCGCGGCAACGGCTTATGAGGCAACGAGCGGTCGGGTCATGCAGGTGTGGACCACCGAACCGGGAGTGCAGTTTTATACGGGAAACTTTCTCGATGGCACGCTGACAGGTAAGGCGGGCAAACTCTATCCAAGACGATCGGGTTTCTGTTTCGAGACTCAACACTATCCCGATTCACCAAACCAACCATCGTTCCCAACCACAACGTTGAAAAAGGGCGCGACTTACAAATCCACAACGATTTATAGATTCAGCAGTAGACGGTGACAGGATTACAAGATTTCTCAAGATGTATCCTGAAAAATCTTGTTCATCCTGTCTAACAACCCTCTCATAAAGGCAATCTCAACCGCGCTTCACACCCGTGAAGTTGTCGCCGGTTCTCGAGCGTCAACGTTCCGCCATGCGCTTCAGCAATCTGTCTTGACAACACCAAGCCGATTCCCGACCCGTGCGCCTTCGTCGTAAAGAACGGCACGAACAGGTTCGCGGTGCTCGCGAGGCCCGGACCTTCGTCACGCACCCATACCTCGACCTGCCCATTCTTCTGCTGCCAGCCAACATCCACACCACCACGCGTCTCCATCGACGCATCAACCGCATTCCGAACAAGATTGATTAACAGCTGCTCGAGCTGAACATCGTCACCTCTGACCAACAGATCCGGACCACCAACAACATTCACCGGCAACCGCGTCTCTAGACTCGCCACCCGCGATACAAGTGCGCCGATCTTTAACGGCTCGAGTCGCGGCGGCGGCAGGCGCGCCAGTTTTGAATACGACTCGACGAAGCGCGCCAGTGAATCGGCACGTGAAGAAATCACCGCGAGACCACGCTGCATATCGTCGCGCCAATCGGGCGGCTCCGGTTCCCTTCCCATCAAATCCGCCAGACTTCCCGCGACTGATTTGATCGGCGCCAGCGAGTTGTTGAGCTCATGGCCCAACACGCGCAACAGACGTTGCCAGGCAGTACGCTCTTCTTCACGAAGCGTCTGGCTCAGGTCAGTGAGCACGAGCAATTGATGTTGTTGCCCACCTTCACGAAAAGTGCTGCGACGAATGTCCCAACGTCCGACGCCGCCCGGGAAAACCATCTGCATCGTTTGCGGCGCCGCACCCGCGGATGAGTTGAGACAAGCAGAAAGACTCAGCTCGTCGGCGGTGCGGCCTAACAAACGCGCCGAAGGTTGGGCCAACAATTTTTCCCCGGAACGATTTACGAGTTGCAGTCGCTGTTCACCGTCGAAGGCAAAGACGGCGACGTCAATTTCCGCCATCACTGTACGCAACAGCGCCGTGGCTTCCATTGCTCCGAGTCGTTGCTCGCGAAGGGTTTGGCCCAGATCGTTCACTTCCAACATCACTTCGCCCAGCGCATCACCGGTAAGGGCACGCCGCCCGCGAATCGAGTAGTCACCTTCACGAATGGCAGCAAGAATGTTTGAGAGCGTTTGCAGCGGGCGAACAATGCGCGTTTTGAGATTGAAAGCGATGCCGAGCCACCCGAGAACCAGCAGCAGATCGACGGTCCATTGGACCTGGGCCGAGTAGCCGTCGTACCAGAGTAGCAGTGCACAGAGAGCGACAGCGGGAAAACCGGCAAGGAGCGCGAGGAGGGTGATGCGTCTTTCGAATTTCAGACGGCCGCGTTTTAGTTCCGGATCGAGCGAGGAGAACGATGGCGGCTTAACGGGCGTACTCACATTGGTAATGATAACTGAGGTTGGCGAAGCTTGGTACTTTGTGCTTCGTACTTTGTGCCTGGGCACCCAAGTACTAAGCACCAAGCACTAAGATCCAAGTCCATATTTTTGCAATCTGCGGTACAAGGCACTTCGGCTCAACCCCAAAGCCTCGGCGGCGCGGTTGGCGTTTCCTTCAAAGCGGGCGAGGGCTTTTTTGATCAGCAGACGCTCGGCATCTTCGAGGCTCATCTCTTCGAGTCGCGCGGATAGACGCGCGTCAGGTGTTGCTTCGAGGGCGAGATCGAAGGCGGTCACGATGTTTCCGGGACTCATCAACACCGCCCGTTCGATGACGTGATCCAGTTCGCGCACGTTGCCGGGCCAGAGATGATGGCGCAGCGCATCGAGCGCTTCCGGCGTGAAACCCATGATCGGGCGGCGGTAGCGTTCGCGATGCAGTTTTAGAAAATGCTCGGCAAGCACGGGAATGTCTTCAAGTCGATCGCGAAGCGGCGGCAGACGAATCTCGACTGTGTTGAGCCGGAACAGCAGGTCCTGACGAAAACGTCCCTGCGCGACTTCGGCGTGTAGATCGGCATTCGTGGCCGATAACAAACGCACGTTGACTTTCTGCGTCTTCGAAGAACCGACGCGCTCGAATTCACCCGTCTCCAGCACGCGCAGTAATTTCGCCTGTAGATTAAGCGGGACGTTTCCTATCTCGTCGAGAAAGAGTGTGCCGCCATCTGCGAGCTCGAAGCGTCCGACGCGATCGCTCTTGGCATCAGTGAATGCGCCGCGCACGTGTCCAAACAACTCGCTT
>DATEIS010000670.1:0-4215 GCA_035278765.1 Pyrinomonadaceae bacterium
GCGATTTCATTGTATAATTCAGGCTCGAATGACCATCCGGTTTTCCTCATTGACGATGTCGACGCGGAGCTGGATGAGGGAAGGATAAGTCACCTTCTTGAATACCTTGAAAATCGCACACAAACCTTCATTACAACCTCAAAAAGGAGCCACGTTGAAAAATTCTTTTCACGGGCCAGTGTGTACGAAATCGAGGAAGGGATGGTGCGCAGCAGTAACGTCGAAGCTTCACTCGCGGTTGGCGATCGAAGTGTTTGATATGTGTATAGGAGAAGCGATTGGTAACAGCAGAAACTAAAGCAACACAGAAGAAGACTATGGCTTACGATTCATCATCGATCACAATTTTGGAAGGACGCGACGCGGTGCGAAAGCGTCCGGCCATGTACATCGGATCGACTGGAGAGATAGGCCTCCATCATATTGTTTACGAAGTTGTTGATAATTCTATTGACGAAGCATTAGCAGGCTATTGCGATACGGTCGAAGTCGCGATTCATCTCGATAATTCGATCACAGTTATCGATAACGGGCGTGGGATCCCGGTCGACGAAATCAAAAAGGAAAAACGATCGGCGGCCGAAGTGGTGATGACCAAGCTTCACGCCGGCGGCAAGTTTGACTCAAACGCTTACAAAGTTTCAGGTGGTCTGCACGGCGTCGGTGTTTCGTGCGTGAACTTCCTTTCCGAGAAGCTACATCTCGAGATCTGGCGTGACGGAAAAACCTATGAGCAGGAATATGCGCGTGGAATACCCGTCGCCCCACTGAACCAAACCGGCAAGACGCGCAAGCGCGGAACGAAGATTACCTTTAAGCCGGACACACAAATCTTCACTGAGACGTCGTTCAGCTTCGACAAGCTTTCCGAGCGACTTCGGGAAAAAGCGTTTCTCAACAAAGGCATTCGCATCACGATCAAAGACGAGCGTGAAGAGCCGGAGCGTTCGCACGAGTTTTACTACAAGGGCGGCATCGCGGAGTTCGTCAAGCACCTGAACAAGAACAAGTCGACGTTGCACGACAAGCCGATTTATTTCGAGCGGGAAGGAGACAACCTCTCGATCGAGGTTGCGATACAGTACAACGACGCTTATGACGAGAAGGTCTACTCGTTTGCGAACAATATCAACACTGTCGACGGCGGTACGCACCTCTCGGGATTCCGTTCCGCGTTCACCAGGACGATTAATGCTTACGCGCAGTCGTCGGGCCTGGCGAAGAATTTCAAAGGCTCTCTGACCGGCGACGACGTGCGCGAAGGCCTCGTGGCCGTGATCTCGGTGAAGTTGCCGCAGCCACAGTTTGAAGGGCAGACGAAGGGAAAACTCAATTCGGACGTCAAAGGCGCCGTTGAGTCGTTTCTGAACGACCGGCTCACGGAGTTTTTCGAACAGAATCCGCCGGTAGCACGGAAGATTGTCGGAAAGGCCCTGGACGCCGCGCGCGCCCGCGAAGCAGCGCGCAAAGCCCGCGAAATCGTCCGCAAGGGCGCACTGGGCTCGACCATGCTGCCCGGCAAACTCGCTGACTGCCAGGAACGCGACCCGTCTCTGTCGGAAATCTACATAGTCGAGGGCGATTCAGCGGGTGGTTCGGCCAAGCAGGGACGCGACCGAAGGAACCAGGCGATTCTTCCGCTCAAGGGAAAGATTCTAAACGTTGAGAAAGCGCGCTTCGACAAGATGCTCGGTCACAGTGAGATCAAATCGCTGATCACTGCACTCGGCACCGGAATCGGAAAAGATGATTTTGATCTCGCCAAGCTGCGCTACCACAAGATCATCCTGATGACAGACGCCGATGTGGACGGTTCCCACATCCGCACCCTGTTACTCACCTTCTTCTATCGGCAGATGCCGGCGTTAGTTGAGAACGGACACGTTTACATTGCCCAGCCGCCGCTGTTCAAAGTAAAACGCGGCAAGAAGGAAGAGTACATCAAAGATGAGAGTTCGATGATTCGGTACCTCATGCGCATGGCGACGGGCGATATGTCGGTGACATCAGCGGGCGCCGAGCAGCCGATTGAAGGTAAAGAACTCGCGAGATCGCTCGAAAAGATGGTTGATTTTAAACGTTACTGTGAGCGAGCGACGCGACGGCTGGGTGGAGATCCGCAACTGCTCAACATCCTGCTCGAGTCCCTGAGCGGACGCAAAGGAATTCTCCGCAAAGAGGGATTGACGCTCCGGAAGGTCTTCCAGGACGAAGAGTTGATGGCCAAGATTGAAGGTGCTTTAGATAAGGCCGGCTATCACCGGACTGAATTAACCCAGGACGAAGAGCATGGACTCTGGGAGATTGAGACGGTGTCCAGCACTGGAGTGAATCTCGTCATCGACTGGAACTTCGCGAGCTACGTGGAGTTTCAGACAGCGGTAGATCTTTACAAGACGCTCGAAGAAGATCTCGCGGCCCCGTTCATCTCGGGTGACAACGGAACAAGCGAAGAGGTGCCGACTCGTGAAGCGTTGCTTGAGAAGGTATTAGCGGCAGCGAAGAAGGATCTCACGATCCAGCGTTACAAAGGTCTTGGCGAGATGAACCCGGAACAACTTTGGGAAACAACCATGAATCCCGACAAGCGCACCCTCCTTGAAGTGCGGATCGATGACATGGTCGAAACCGATCAGATCTTCACCGTGTTGATGGGTGATGCTGTCGAGCCGCGGCGGAAGTTCATCGAAGACAACGCGCTCGACGTGCGAAACCTCGACGTGTAAATCCGAAATCTTGTTAATCCTGTGAATCATGTAATCCTGTCTCATGTTGGACATGATTGACAAGATTTGCAGGATTAAAAAGATTTCCTATTCCCCAAACCTCTCCACTTTAAAACGCCATAGCCGGATTCGTTCGTCGCGACCGATTCCGGCTTTTCGCGCCGCGATCTCCACTTGCTGTTCGGCATTTTCGATTCCCGCGATATCGGGCAGGAGCAATCCTCTCCGCGAGCCACTTTCATCTTCGACAATCACACCATAAACTCCGGGGTCCAGATCTTTCATCTCCGCCGCTTCGGCAGGAAAAAGCACATCCACGGAGTAACGCAGGTTCGATAACTCTTCCGCCTTAACCGGATCGAAGCGCGGATCGTTCATCGCTGCACTGATCGCATTGGCAACAACTTCTTCCGCGAGCGTCTGTTTTGCCGGTTCGATTGTTCCGATACATCCGCGCAACTCACCATCAAGAGTTTTGAGACAAACAAAGCATGGCGCCGGTGATGTTAAGAACCTATCAGTCGATTCCGATGGCCCGAGAATATTTCCCGAACGAATGAATGTTTCCACCGCGTTGCGTGCGAGAGCCGGAAGCGCAATGTCACCCGAACGTTCAACCTGGTTAGTGAGTTGAGCCACCAAATAACCCACGCCAAACGGCGCTTCGTAACTCAACACTTCGCACGACACCGGCAGATCAGAGGCGGCACCAATCGCAACCAGCATCGACCGATAGCCACATTCACCCGCCAGCTTACGTAACTTGTAGTCAATCTCGACAATTCGACGGGGAATATTCGAGCGCAGTGCGTCTACGACCTGATCATCGAAGACGTGTGCCTCGGGATTGTAGCCGGCTGGCGCGTTTGGTTTGAGCCGATGACTCAGGTCGCCACTCGCAATGAATGCAACTCGACGTCCTACTTCGTCGACCGCGTTTCGTATGCATGATCCAAAGCGCAAGTGATCGTCATTCGATAGGAAGCTGTATCCGAGTGTCACGACTCGGCCGCGATAGCCGTTTCGTTGTAGGAAGTAAAGTGGAACCGCGGTGCCGTGATCAAGATCGTGATCACGCAGCACGGTAACTTGATAGTTTTGCGACGCTGCAGCTTTCCTGATCGCGGTTAGCAGTTCTTCATCTACGGGCGCGCTGAAGGATATTTCCGGGGCGCTAAAGTTTGAGAAGTCAGCGGTGACTTCCGGTCCTTCGTAAGCGACAAATGAGTCGACTTCCAAAGGCGCGTGTGGCGAGATCAGGATAACAGTCTCGGCGCCGCTGTCGATGACTCTTTTCGTGAGCTCTGCCATCGCTTCAATCGAATCAACGACGTTCGCGACCGATTCGCGTCCGACCTCCGGCACCATGATTGGTGGATGCGGTGCAATGCCGGAGAAGACCAGGCAACTGGGCTGAGTCATCTTGCGCCTTTCGTCATTTGGAGGGAACGGCTGGTATTCTAACGCCGCGTGGTATCAACGCAAAGAC
>DATEIS010000671.1:0-6336 GCA_035278765.1 Pyrinomonadaceae bacterium
CGTCGCTTCTTGAATCCGTATCCAAACCACGGGCGGCCACGGAGGGCCGCCCCTACAGTACGTTCGATCGTGCTTTATGAATCAGAGGTGAACGATGCCGCGTTGGAGGGCGCGGGTGGCGGCCTGGGTACGATCGGTGACGCCGAGTTTTCCGAGGATGTTGTTGATGTGGCTCTTGACGGTCGCTTCGCTGATTCGCAGGGTGCTCGCAATTTCTTTATTAGTCTTGCCTTTCACGATCTCCTGAAGAACTTCCAACTCACGAACCGTGAGTTCAGAAGCGTTCATTCGTTCCGCGAGTCGCTCAGCAACCACAGGTGGAAGCCGTCGCGCGCCCGCATGTACCTTCCTGATCGCATCTTCCAACTCTTCAAAGAACATGTCTTTCAACAGATAACCCTGGGCGCCGGCCTGGAGCGCGCGGTAGATATCTTCGTCGCCGTCATACGTCGTGAGAACAATGATCCGCGCGTCAGGAAACTCGTGCCGAATCTTCGCAATCGCATCAACACCACCCATCACCGGCATGCGTAGGTCCATGAGAGTGATGTCCGGCTGGTGCTCGCGGTAAAGCTCGATAGCCTGCTGTCCGTTTATGCCTTGCGCGATCACTTCCATGTCGGCGACGGTGTTGATGAGCGAAACGAATCCCTGCCGCACCACCGCCTGATCGTCGATTACGATTATTCGAATTTTGTCACTCATCGTTCAAAGGTACATCGATTGCGATCTGCGTTCCACTCTCGCTGGCGCTATCGATCGTCAGCACTCCACCAATCTGCTCGGCACGCTCGCGCATGCCAATTAAACCGAAGTGACCATCTGCGATCTGCGCTGCTGGATCGAAGCCGCGGCCGTCATCCCGAATACTGAGTCGCACGTTTCGCGTATCGAAGTTCAGCGTAACATCAATGCGGTTTGCGCGCGCGTGCTTGACTGCATTGTTGATTGCTTCCTGTCCGATACGCAAGAGATTTGTCTCAACCTCGAGGGGCAGAGGACGCATCGGACCCGTCACCTCGACCACAGCCTCGACCTCGTTCTCCGCGGTGAGACGTTTGGTTGTGTCGCGAAGCGCTGCCGATAAGTCCTTTTTCTGCAACTCCTGGGAACGCAGATCCCAAACGTAACGACGCGCTTCAGTCATGCTGTTACGCACCAGAATGCGTGCCCGATCGAGATGACCTTTCGCCGCTTCGGCTGCCGCGGGCATTAGACGTGCCACCAGTTCCAACTGAACCGAGATTCCGAGAATGTCCTGGGCCAGGTTGTCATGTATCTCGCGCGCGATACGATTACGTTCGCCGAGCACCGCGCTAAACTGGTGGGCCATTCGTCGCACGCGCATGCGATACAGTTGCCACGCGGTGAGCCCCAGCAACGCGACACAGAGCACGAAAAACCAATAGGTCTGATAGAAGCGTGGCTCCAGATAGAGTTGCACGGTCGCTCCACTCTCATTCCAAACGCCATCGTTGTTTGCTGCGATTACGCGAAACTGGTAGTTCCCTGGTCGCAGGTTTGTATACGAGGCCACTCGTCGTGCGCCACCATCGATCCAGTTGTCGTCAAAGCCTTCAAGTTTGTATTTGAAACGCACGTTCTCAGGCGCGATAAAACTCAGCGCCGTGTAATAGAAATCGAGTCGGGAACTACTCGGCGAGAGCGTGACTTTTTGAGTTAACGGGATTGATTGGTTGTCGACGAAGAGTTGTTCGATCGCGATCGGGGGCGGCGCGGTGTTGAGCGGTATATGTTCCGGATCGATAACGGCGAGTCCTTTGATCGTGGCAAACCACATGCGCCCGTCGCTTGTTTGCCAACCTGCCGGATGACCACCACCGCTGGCTTCGCGCGTCAGCGTTCCATCGGCTGGTCCGTAAAAGACTGGATTGACACTCGCGTTTGCATCATTTGCTACTTTATCAAGTTCACCTTTATTGACGCGAAAGATGCCTTTGTTCGAACTACACCACAAATTCTGTTGTTTGTCTTCGAGAATTCGATAAATAACGTCGGCCGCAAGCGCGTTGCGATTGGTGAAGGAGACTAGCCTTTCGCCGCGCATGCGATTGAGTCCACCGCCGTTTGTTCCGATCCAGAGGTCGCCCGACGCGTCTTCGTAAAGAGAAATGACGGTGTTACTGGAAAGACCGTCCTTCGTTGTGAATGTCTGAAATTTTCCGTCCTTGATTTTGTTCAAGCCGCCGAGAGTGCCGACCCACAGATTGCCTTTCGAATCTTCGTAGATGGCGCCGATGAAGTTGTTCGCGAGTCCGTCCTGAGTTGTGTAAGTCCTGAACTCGTTGTCACGAAAACTGTTTAGACCGTCTCGCGTACCCGCCCACAAAACACCGTTGCGATCGACGAGCACCGATCGCACCAGGTCGTTTGAAAGTCCTTCGGCAAAGGTGAAGACCTGAAACTTGCCGTCCTTAAAGCGATTCAGGCCGTCGGGCGTGCCGATCCAGATGACTCCCTGCGTATCGCCTGCGAGCGAAAGCACGACGTCGCTCGAAAGTCCGTCGCGTGTGGTCCAGGTTGTGAACTTACCATTCTTAAAGAGCGTCAGCCCGCCACCTTGCGATCCGATCCAGATTCCTCCCTGCGCGTCCTGGTAAATGGCTTTCACAAGATCGCTTGGCAGACCTTCACGAGTTGTAAACGTATTGAACTTTTTGCTCTTTAGTAGGTTTAGACCACCTGCTTCGGTGCCGATCCACATGCTGCCTTCGCGATCTTCAAATAGTGAGAGAACTAAATTGCTCGATAGACCATCCGCTGAGGTCAGTGATTCAACGTTGCCGTTCAGCGAACGAGCGACGCCGCCGGCCGTGGCAATCCAGAGAGCGCCTTCGCGATCGATTCGCAAAGCACTGATGCGACTGTTGGGCAAGGTGACTGGCACAGGCGTGGCGCCTTCTCGTTCGACACCGAACAGGCCATCTAGCGTGCCAAACCACAGGTGTCCATTCTTTGCCTCCGCGATCGCACTGATATTCGCGGCGGGCACATTAGGCAACGTGGTCCAGGAAGTAAAACGATCGCCGCTCAGCGACTGAACGCCGGCCGATGTACCGACGAGGAGGGTTCCGTTTGCTCTTGCGCATAACGTTTGAATTACGTTTCGCGACAATCCCTGTTCTACGGTCAGCGTCTTGAAATTTCCGTTTTCAAAACGTGCTAGACCGCCAGCGGTGCCGATCCACACGTTACCGCTAGTGTCTTCGACAACTGGTCCAATGCTGTTATCCGGCAAGCCTTCGTTTTCAGTGAAACTTGTGAACTGCCCGTTGTGACGGCATACGAGTCCGTAAGAAGTGCTGATCCAGAGGCGGCTTTGCTGGTCTTCGTAGAGAAAACGAATGTCGTTACTCTTGAAGGCGGGAGAGTTCTCTTTATCGAAGACAGTGAAGGTTAATCCATCAAAGCGTGCGAGACCCTCTTGCGTTCCGATCCACAAATAGCCATCGCGGGTTTGGATGATCGACTGAACTGTATTTTGTGGGAGGCCGTTTTCAGTCAGCCAAGCCTGATGACCAAACTCTTTCAGGCTGCGATTGGAGTCGAGGGCGGGGGAGCGCGAGCCGGCGAGGAGCAGAAACGCCACAGCAACTTGAAGGGGAATTAAGCGACGCATGTGCAATCCGATACTGCCACAAAAAGCCACAAAAAGCACAAAAGGCCGATATTGGCTTTTGATCCTTTTTGTAGCTAGACTACGGACGTGATGAAGGCGTCAATATTAATGGTGTTGCTCGTGGCCGGTTGGCGTGTTGCCTCGGAGCCCGAGTTGAGGAAAGTCATCCCAGCGCGCGCGCCCGTGATCAAAGAGAATATCGAGACGGAGTTTCGCACCGCGTCGGGCGTTACGGACGGGCGCGGGAAGTTTATTGCGGGTGTGGTGATGATCACGGCCGGCTATTCGGCAGAGGGAAAGTACTCACACTTTTTTATCGCCCAGGTGCCGGTACAGATTGCTGACTTCTCTTTGGAGCCGGGGGAGTACGTTTTTGGTTACCAGCGTAAGACGCCCGACAGCATTACGATTACGTTTTATCGCGCTTCGAGTGGCGACCGCGTTGGCGAAGTTGAAGCGGTTCGCAACCGGAAGAGCTCGATGGTTCGTGCGCTACTGATTCAGCCCGGGGCCAATGGACGCGGAACGATCCAGGTTGGTCGCTTCGTCTTTGATTACCGCCTGTCTAGTTAGCCCGATTTTCCTCTTGAACATACCGGCAAGATAGTAGAAAATCGGCCTCACCTACTTATGTCCAGCCATACAACAAAGCTCTTACGAGCGGTTTTACCGCTTTTGATACTTGTCCCCTCCTACGCTGTGCATGCCGAAGTGCGTCTACCGGCAATCATCAGTGACAACATGGTGTTGCAGCAGGGAACAAAGGTTCGGATTTGGGGAAATGCCACTGCGGGCGAGCGAGTGATTGTTACCTTCCAGAACAAATCGTCCGAGGCGGTCGCAGACGCAAATGGACGCTGGCAAGTCTTGATCGGTCCTTTAAAGAGGGGCGGGCCGGCAGAGTTAACCGTCAAAGGCAATAATGTTTTGACGATCAAGAACGTGCTCGTCGGCGAAGTGTGGTTATGTTCAGGCCAGTCAAACATGGAATGGCCGCTCGCAAACACGATCGGCGGCGCCGAGACGGTTGCGCAGGCGAACTATCCTGAGATTCGGATGTTCCGAGTGGAACATCACACCTCTGCCGAACCGCTCGCCGATCTCGAAGGACATTGGGTTGTTACCACGCCGGACGAGGCCGCGCACTTTACGGCCGTCGGATATTTCTTCGGGCGCGAACTCTACCAGCGTCTCAAGGTACCGATCGGTTTGATTAACAGTTCGTGGGGTGGCACACCGGCGGAAGCATGGACCAGCCACGGCGCGCTCGTCGCGTCACCCGAATTCAAACCGATTCTGGATCGCTACCAAAGTAGTTTGACTATGGCGCCGCAGGCCAAGGAAGCGTACGCGCGAGCGCTCGATGAGTGGGAACAAAAGAATCTCTATATCGATGCCGGCAACAAGGGTGAGGCTTTGGGATACGCGGATCCCGCAACCGCAACTGCTGACTGGTCCAGGATGGATCTGCCGCAGCAGTTCGAAACCGCGGGAATGCTGATAGATGGCGCTGTCTGGTTTCGTAAGGTGCTCGAACTACCGGAATCGTGGGCCGGCAAAGATTTGGTTTTGAACTTAACGCCGATTGACGATCAAGACGTCACCTACTTCAACGGTAAAAAAGTCGGTGCGATTGGTCGAGAGACACCGAACAGTTACATGGTGCCGCGGAAGTATGTCGTGCCGGGTTCGCTCGTACAGGGCGGCAGAAACGTGATCGCCGTGCGTGTTTTTGATAGTGCCGGCGAAGGTGGTTTCAGTCGTGGTGGTGCCATGTCGATTGCACCTAAGGGCGCGGCGGAGTCGGAGGTGATCTCACTACGCGGAGCGTGGGATTACAAAGTAGAGCTCGCGCTCGAACCGAAGCATCCTGATTGGGGTTCGCGTCCGGAAGCAGTCGGCGTCAGCAACCAGAACAATCCGAGTGTGCTCTACAACGCGATGATTGCGCCGCTCGTTCCGTTCGCGATTCGTGGTGCGATCTGGTACCAGGGCGAGAGTAACGCCGGACGTGCCTATCAGTACCGCACGCTCTTTCCGATCATGATTCGTAACTGGCGAAGTGCGTGGGGTCATGAGTTTCCGTTTTATTTCGTGCAGCTTGCGAACTGGCATGCAAACAAGGCTGAGCCGGACGAAAGCGATTGGGCTGAGTTGCGTGAAGCGCAAACGATGACGTTGCGCGAGCCGCAAACAGGGATGGCCGTTACCATCGACATTGGCGACGAGAACGACATTCATCCGCGTAACAAGCTTGATGTTGGTCGCCGTCTCGCGGCGTGGGCGCTTGCGGGGACTTACGGTCAAAAAGATATTCCATCAGGACCACTTTTCGATTCATTCAAGATCGAAGGCTCCGATAAGGTCCGAATTCGGTTTAAACATGGCGCGGGATTAAAAACGAGCGATGGTGGACCAGTTAAGGGTTTTGCGATCGCTGGAGACGATCGTCGATTCGTGTGGGCCGACGCGCGGATTGACGGTGATACGGTGATCGTTTCGAGTCCGAAGGTTATGAAGCCGGTTGCGGTTCGCTACGGTTGGGCCGACAACCCGATGGCGAATCTCTACAACGGCGCAGGATTTCCAGCATCGCCGTTTCGCACAGACGACTGGCCCGGCGTCACCGCCACCCGTCGTTAGCACCATAGGACGTACTGTAGGGGCGGCCCTCCGTGGCCGCCCGTGGTTTGGAA
>DATEIS010000672.1:0-13867 GCA_035278765.1 Pyrinomonadaceae bacterium
AGTGCACGCATGAAACCGAACCGAAAAGCGGTGGATAGTAATCCTGGAAACCAGCCGGCACCTTGATCACTGTCGATTCAACATTCGCCGCGATCGTCACAAACTTCTTTTCGTCGTAACGATTGCCAACCAACCGGTTCAACGCACCAATACACGCAATCGCGAGCGCTGATGAACCTCCGAGACCAGCGCCTGCGGGCACACTGCTTTCGGCAACAAGATGGAAGCCTGTTGTAGGCTTGAAGAAGTGGACCAGCTTTGAAACCAACTCGAGTCGCTCTTCCTGTAGCAAGTCTTCAAGTGCTGACAGGTGCGTTTCAAAAGAAACTTTTCGATCGCGTGATTCAAGAATGATGCGTCCATCGTCGCGCGTCTCGATGCGGCAACGAGCATGAAGTGAAAGTGCAAAATTGACTGTGGTGGCGCCTGGATGAAAGAGATAGAGCGGCCAGATGTCGATAGTGCCGCCAGCAAGGTCGACACGAGGAGGTGCGGTTGATTCAATAATCATTGCCAATTGCCAATTGTCAATTGCCGAATGCGGGGATCAGATAACGATAGGCAAAGTAACAATTTCATCCGACCGTTTGCAAATTGGCAATCGGCAATTGGAAATTGGCAATCAGTCGGCATCGCCCTCTGACTTCTTATCGCCGCGTCGCTGGTGTTTGAACGGGATGTGGTCCTGAATCTCCTGTTTCAAATCCTGGAGCTTCTCGGTGGCGGCGTGTTCGAGTTCCTGAAGACGCTCGGGATTGGCTTCTTCCACCTTGGGCGAAAGCCAGAACCGCTCGAGCAAGTAAAAAGCGACGATTCCCAGTATCACGATCACGAGTAAAACTTTGCCGAGTCGCTGGAAGTCGCCGATCAAGCCCATCACCGCGCCACTGAAAAAGTACCCGGCGCCTGCTAGTATAAAGACCCACATGAAACAGCTTGCAAACGAAAGCACGAGGAACCGCAGGTAAGGCATTCGCCCGACGCCATAAAACACGCACGACGCCCAGCGCAGTCCGTAAATGTATTTGGAGAGGAATATCGAGAGAGCACCGAATTTGTTCGTCAATGTTTGCAGCCGGGGTTGTGCCGCTCGGTAAAAACGAAACTCTCTGACGCCTTCACAAAACCCACGCCCCGCGAAATACGCGAGGTTGTCGCTCACGCAGCCTGCAATCGTTCCCCACAGCAACACCCGCGCAAAGCTGTACTCTCCAAAGAACGCACTGTGAGCGAGCACGCCCGCCAACAGGAGTGTGATGTCTCCTTCCAGCATGACGAGAATGAAAACTGCGTAGAGCCCGTACTGAAACAGTAAATCGTTGACGAAGTCGAGGTGCATGTATAAACCAGGGCTTAACTTCGAAAGTATGAAAGCCGAATAACAAGATCAGCCGATGGCGGCTGACAGAATAAACTGGAGGGCTAACTATTGACTACTACTCTTCTGTTTCTTCCTCTTGGGGAGGCTTGACCACTAACACCGGGCAAGGGGCATGTCGCACCACCGACTCAGCAGTGGAACCAAAGAGGATTCGTCCCAAACCCGTCCGCCCGTGCGACGAAATCACTATCAAATCCACGTCACGTTCTTTTGCCACCCGTACAATCTCGGACGCTGCCTCGCCGTGGACGACCAGTTCTTCCACGTCGATTCCGGAGCACTCGTCGCATTCAGCGAGCTTTGGTAGTTCACGCTCGGCTGAATCTTCAAGCTGCTCGGTGATGTCTGCAATCGGTAGTGGCTCAGTCATACCCGAATAACCGACGGTCGGCACAATCGGTTCGATCACGTTGACGCAGATGATAGAAGCTCCAAATCTCCGCGCCAGCGATGCGGCGTAGGAGAGAGCGTAGTTGCCGCACTCGCTGAAATCGGTAGGCAGAAGTATGGAGCGAATTTGCATGCTACGAATCACATACTACTTAGGACGGATTGATTCTACTCCCTGAACCGCCTGTTTGACAGCCCCTGAACCCTCGACTATTCTTCGTCCACGCAGCTTCTTCCGCCCAGGCCAGACTTGTTGCCATGACCACTCCACGAAGCAATTTCATCGGGATTAACGTATCGGGCATTCAGGCGCGTGCTGCCCTCGTGGACAGTGATGGGACGCTGATCGACACGAAAGTCGCTGAGATTGCTCCGAAAGAATTGATTCCAGGGCTGGCAACGATGGTCGAGGAGATCGGCTCACGTGGTCCAATCGCTGCCATCGGCGTCGCAATTCCCGGTCTCGTTAATCGACAAACGGATCGCGTAATAGCTCCACGAGATCTTCCTTCAACTATCGTTGAAGATCTTCATGGTCAGTTGACTCGCGCCACGGGTCTGCGAGTTGAGCTTGAAAACGACGCCAACGCCGCGGCTTACGGTGAATATAAAGTCGGCGCTGGTCGAGGCGCGCGCAACATGTTCTACATGATGATCGGAAACGGCATCGGCGGCGCGATCATCCTCGATGGAAAGCTTTGGACCGGCTCATCGGGATTCGCCGGTGAAGTTGGTCACATCACGATCGACACCGAAGGATATCAATGCGTTTGCGGGAACACCGGTTGTTTGGAGACGGTCGCGTCGGCTCCGAGCATCGTTCGCCGCGCGCGTGAACGTCTCAATCGCGATGGGACTTCTTCACTATCGCGACTCGCACTCAACAAATCATTTACGGCCGACGACGTCGCTCACCAGGCTAAGGACGGCGACGATTTTGCGCTCATGATGATCGAGCGCACCGGAAAATACATCGGCACCGGCGTCGCAAGTGTCATCAATCTATTGAATATCGAACTCGTCGTGCTTGGCGGTGGTGTGATGGACGCCGGCGCCTTAATCCTCAATCCAATCATTCAGGAAGTAAAACGCAGAGCATTTCAGCCTTGTTTTGAAGCAACCGAGATCGTTGCCGCAAAACTCGGCCTCGATGCAGCCCCCATTGGCGCCGCCCTACTGGCCCGCGACGCAACAGCAGAATAGTTAGCCACGGATTTACACGGATCTTCACAGATCAGAGTTTATTTTTTATTCTGATCCGTGTTCACCCGTGTAAATCCGTGGCTCAATTTGAAATTCCCCTTCCATTTGGTAAAGTACGACGTTATTCGCATTACAACATTGATCGAAAGGTTAGTGGGCTGAGTAGCGCCCCGACAGGTTTGACCTGCGGCGATGCCACAGATCTTCCATCACAGCACTAACGCGCTGGCGAAAATCACGATTTACGGCGCCGTTTTTATCGCTGTTGCCTTGTTGTGGGTCGCAGTTGAATTAAACCGTTCGTCCTGGAACACCGGTCAGTGGGTTGAAAGACAACAGCCAGTTCAATTCAGTCACAAACACCACGTTGGTGACGACGGCATCGATTGTCGTTACTGTCACACGTCAGTTGAAACCGCAGCATCCGCCGGATTGCCTTCGACCAACACGTGCATGAGCTGTCACAAGCAGATCTGGGCTGACAGTCCATATCTCGAGCCGGTCCGCGCAAGTTTCAAAAACAACAAGCCAATCGAGTGGATTCGCGTTCACGATCTGCCCGATTACTCGTACTTCAATCACAGCATTCACGTGAAGAAGGGCGTCGGTTGTTCGACGTGTCACGGACGCATCGACGAAATGCCTATCTTATACCAGGCAAAGAGTTTACAGATGGAATGGTGTCTTGAATGCCATCGCGCGCCGGAGAGGTTTGTCCGGCCTCCTGACAAGATTTTCGACATGACCTGGCGGCCCGAAAACAAGACCGCCGATGAACTGCAAAAAGCGATGCAATGGAAAGCCGAGTATCGAATCCAGGGCAAGGAAATTCTGACAAGTTGTTCAACTTGCCACCGTTAAAGACGTTTTGAAATGAGCGATAGCGACCGTCACATAAATTTCCAGCTAATGCGCGATCACATTCTTGCTTTGCAGGATGCTGATACGCCGCGTGGCGGAAAGAAATACTGGCGCAGTCTTGAAGAACTCGCCGACACGCCTGTCTTTCGTGAGTTTGTTGAGCGTGAGTTTCCGCAACAAGCGGAAGAGTGGCACGATCCGATCGAGCGTCGCACGTTCATCAAGTTGATGGGCGCTTCGCTGGCACTCGCCGGTTTGAGTGGTTGCGTTTTCCAACCACCCGAGAAGATCGTTCCGAACGTCAATCAGCCGGAAGAGTACGTCCCAGGCAAAGCACTTTTCTTTGCGACTGCTGCGCCACTGTTTGGCGCCGCTACACCCGTAATCGTTCGAAGCAACGAGGGACGGCCGACGAAGATCGAAGGCAATCCGGACCATCCAAACAACCGGCCCACCGATTTTCCGCCTGAAGATCCGATTCGCGATCCGCGTGGATCGAGTGCGACGGACATTTTCACCCAAGCCTCGATTTTGAGTCTTTACGATCCGGATCGTTCACCAACGCTCATGTATCGTGAGGATATCCGGACGTGGACGGCGTTTGTCGGTGAAATGCGTTCGATACTCGACGAGCAAAAGCCGCAGGCAGGCAAAGGAATTCGTTTTTTAACTGAGTCGATCATTTCGCCGACGTTGGGCGCGCTGATACAGGAGTTGCAGGCAGCGCTGCCGCAGGCGAAGTTCCATCAGTATGAGCCCGCCAATCGCGACAACGCGCGAGCCGGCGCGATAATGGCTTTCGGATTACCGGTAAACACGACGTATCGATTCGATCTGGCCCAGCGAGTTCTTTCGCTTGATTGCGACTTCCTGGCCCCCACGTTCCCTGGTTACTTGCGATATTCGCGCGAGTTCATGGCGCGCCGCCGCATTACCGAGACGAACAAAGAGATGAATCGTCTCTACGTGGTTGAGACAACGCCGTCGAATACGGGCGCGATGGGGGATCACACTTGGGAAGTGAAACCGAGTGAGTTTGAAGCGATCGCGAAAGCCATCGCGGCGGGCGCAATTCCTCAATCGCCCACTGGATCTGCGACTGTGAATCTTCCGTGGATCGCACCGCTCGTCAAAGATCTACAGCAACACAACGGCGCCAGCATCGTGCTTGCGGGCGACAACCAGCCGCCAGTAATCCACGCCCTCGCGCACGCGATGAACAACGCGCTTGGTAACGTTGGCAAAACCGTTTTCTACACCGATCCGCTGGAAGTAAATTCAGTGGATCACAAAGCATCACTTGAGGCGCTGCTGTTTGACATCGATTCGGGACTGGTCGAGCTGCTGGTCATAATCGGTGGCAACCCGGTTCACAACACTCCTGTCGATCTGAAGCTGAGTCCGGAGCGGCTGCAAAAAGTCAAAAAACGTGTTGTCCATCTAAGCGAGTACAAGGACGAAACGTCAGAGTGGTCTCACTGGCACGTGCCCGCGGCGCACTACCTGGAATCCTGGGGCGATACGCGCTCATACGACGGCACCGTCTCGATCATTCAGCCGCTGATCCAGCCGCTCTATGAAGGCAGAACTGCTTACGAACTGCTGGCTATCTTTACCGATCGGTACGACCGCAAGCCGTACGACATGGTGAAGACTTTCTGGCAAACGCAGCGAAGTGGTCAGGGACAGACGCAAGCGACACCCGCAGGAAATAACCAAAGCGCGCTACCAACAGCGACTCCCACTGCTGAAGCGACTCCAGCTCCCGCGCCTTCTCCATCGCAGGACTTCGAAACCTGGTGGCGACAGTCGATTCACGACGGCTTTATTGCAAATTCGGCATTTCAAACCAAAACAGTCGCACTAAATTCTGGATGGGCCAGTCAACAGACTTCTCAACCGCCACAAGCAGCGGCAGGGTTTGAGGTGGTGTTCCGTACCGATCCATCAATCCACGACGGACGCTTCGCAAACAACGGCTGGTTGCAGGAACTTCCCAAAGCCTTGACAAAAGTCACCTGGGACAACGTCGCGATTGTCAGTCCGAATTCCGCGCGGCAAATTGCGGGTGTGGACAACAACGGCGGCGCGACGAAAGGCCGCGAACACTACGTGCCGCTTGTCGAAATCAACAATCAACACGGACAAAAAGTTACTGCGCCGCTTTGGATCCAGCCCGGCCAACCGGATGGAGTGATAACGGTTCATCTCGGTTACGGACGCCGTTTGGCAGGCAAGGTTGGAAGTGGAAACGACGGCGAACTGATAGGCTTTGACGCTTATCAGATACGCACGGCTACGGCACCGTGGTTCACGACTGGCGCGACGGTTACAAATACCGGTCGCGATTACATCCTCGCAACCACGCAGCTTCACTTCAATCTCGAGGATCCAAAGTTCAGCACCGAGGAGCGCGACATCGTTCGTTCGCAAACGCTGGAAGAGTTTCTGCACGCCGGCAGCGGCGAGCACGCGCCAGGCGAAAAACACGGCCACCCGACGCTCTATCCCGGTTACGACTACAAAAATCAAGCAGAGAACGCGCCCAACTACGCGTGGGGCATGGCGATCGATCTGAACAATTGCATCGGCTGCAACGCGTGTACAGTCGCCTGCCAGTCTGAAAACAACATTCCCGTCGTCGGCAAAACCGAAGTTGTCCGCAGTCGCGAGATGCACTGGATTCGCCTCGACACCTACTTCAGAGGCTTCGATCCGAGTCATCCGGAAGGGACGAACTTCATGCCGGTGCCTTGCATGCACTGCGAGAATGCACCGTGCGAGCCTGTTTGTCCCGTTCACGCGACCGTACACAGCGCCGAAGGTTTGAACGACATGGTCTACAACCGCTGTGTCGGCACGAAGTACTGTTCGAACAACTGCCCGTACAAAGTGCGACGGTTCAATTTCTTCCTTTATCAAAACTGGGAGCAGCCAACATACCAGCTAATGCGCAATCCGGAAGTTTCAGTGCGCAGCCGCGGTGTGATGGAGAAGTGCACTTACTGCGTGCAGCGTATTCAGAACGCGAAGATTCAGTCAGAGCTCGAGGATCGAAAAGTTCGCGACGGAGAGATTGTTACCGCGTGCCAGGCAGTTTGTCCGACGGAAGCGATCGTGTTTGGTGACGTGAACGATCCGAATAGCCGCGTGTCGAAGATGAAACAGAACGAGCGTAATTATTCGCTGCTCGAAGAATTGAACACGAAGCCGCGCACGACTTATTTGTCGCAGTTGAAGAACCCGAATCCACAGATTACACAGATTAAATAAAACAATCTGCGTAATCTGTGGATGGATTTTAAATGGAAGACGAGCCGCAAAAACCATACACCGAAGGTCCGATGCATTCGACGTCGCCCGTGATCGATCCGGGGCTGACGTTCGCTTCCGTGACTGACAAGATCAGTTCGATCGTCTTGAAACGAAAGACGTCGCTGGCGTGGTTCTTCGGCTTTGCAATCTCGTTCGCCCTCTTTCAGTTGATGCTGCTGGCGATGACGAACCTCTTGTTCGTCGGTATCGGATTGTGGGGCGTAAACGTGCCCGTCGCCTGGGGCATCGACATTCTCAATTTCGTCTGGTGGATCGGAATCGGCCACGCCGGCACACTCATCTCTGCGATTCTGCTTTTACTGCGACAACGTTGGCGTACGTCGATTAACCGCTTCGCCGAAGCGATGACGCTTTTTGCCGTGGCCCAGGCGGGCATGTATCCGATCTTCCACCTTGGTCGCCCGTGGCTGATGTACTGGCTGTTTCCGTATCCCAACACAATGGGGATTTGGCCGCAGTTTCGCAGCCCGTTGATGTGGGACGTCTTCGCGGTCTCAACTTACGCAACCGTGTCGGCGATGTTCTGGTTCGTCGGTCTTATCCCTGACTTCGCCACGCTTCGCGATCGCGCCCGCAGCAAACCGTTTCAAATGCTTTACGGCCTGCTGGCGATGGGCTGGCGTGGTTCTGCGCGTCACTGGCATCGCTACGAGATGGCTTACCTGCTGCTGGCGGGTCTGGCCACACCGCTCGTGCTTTCAGTGCACACGATCGTCAGTTTCGACTTCGCCGTCGGCATCATTCCCGGCTGGCACGCAACGATCTTTCCGCCGTACTTCGTCGCGGGCGCCATCTATGCGGGCTTCGCGATGGTGCTGCTGCTGACGATTCCACTGCGAAGGTTCTACGGCCTCGAAGGCTTCATCACCATGCGCCACATGCACAACATGGGCAAGGTGATGCTCGCCACCGGACTGATCGTGGGTTACGGCTACATCATGGAAGCGTTTTTCGGCTGGTACAGCGGCAACAAATACGAACGCTTCATGATCTGGAACCGAATGCATGGTCCATACTCGCTCTATTACTGGGCGCTGATCCTTTGCAACATCATCACGCCGCAGTTTCTGTGGTTCAAAAGATTCCGTTCCAACCTGCTTGCGCTCTGGATAATTTCATTCATCGTCTCGATAGGCATGTGGTTGGAGCGATTTGTGATTGTCGTGACCAGTCTGCATCGCGACTACCTGCCGTCGTCGTGGGGCATGTATCAGCCAACGCAGTGGGACTGGGCAATGTTTATCGGAACGATCGGTTTCTTCTTTACGCTGCTGTTTCTGTTTATTCGCTTCCTGCCGATGATCTCGATCTTTGAGATGCGCACGATTCTGCCGGAGGCGGAGGTGGAGGAGTAGTTGGAGGCAGAGAACAAACAGATCCACGTTACCTCAGGAGGGACGCATCGCCGTCACGCGCCGCCGCTCTACGGCGTGATTGCGGAGTTTGAGAATCCTTCGGATCTGGTGGCAGCAGCGCGTCGCGTCTACTCGCTCGGTTATCGGCGCATCAATGGGTATTCGCCGTATCCGATTGAAGAGCTTTCGGAAGCCATCGGCTTCACGCGCACGAGTTTGCCGTTGATTGTTTTTATCGGTGGACTGGTCGGCGGCATCGGCGGGTTTTTGATGCAGTACTACATCGAGGTGATCGATTACCCGATCAATGTGGGTGGCAAGCCGTACAACAGTTGGCCCGCATTCATTCCGATTACGTTTGAAATGACGGTGTTAGTGGCAGCCTTTTCAGCGGTGCTGGGAATGCTGGTGCTCAACAAACTGCCGCAGCCATATCACCCGGTTTTCAATGTGCCGAATTTTGCGATGGCGACGCGCGATCGATTCTTCCTGGCGGTCGAGGCTAACGATCCGAAGTTTGAGCACGCTGAAGTTGTGGAGTTGTTGAAGAGTTTGAATGCAGTTGAAGTTAACGATGTCGAGGTTTAGAAGAAATTTCTCGCGCAACGGCGCCACGACGCAACGGAAGACCTCCGGTTCCCGAAAGGTTTTCCTTTGCGCCTTTGCGCCTTTGCGGGAGAAACCTCTTCTTCTGTTGTTATGCGGATTGATCCTTCTCACCGGTTGCCGTCGCGACATGCAGGACCAGCCGAAGATGAAACCGTATCGCGGCACGTCGTTCTTTGGCGATGGGACGTCGATGCGGCAACCTATCGAGGGAACAATTCCGCGCGGCCAACTGCGTACCGACACCGAGTACTTCACCGGAAAGAAAGCACGAGCAGCCGGCGCAACTGCGACACCCGCAACGCAACAACAAATAGCCGGTACGCAGGCACAAACGGATACATATCCTGACGACGTCGACACTTTTCCCTTCGTCGTAACAAAGGAGATCGTCGATCGCGGTCGTGAACGCTACGAGATTTTCTGCTCCGCGTGTCACGGTCTCACCGGCAACGGCGACGGCATGATCGTGCGTCGCGGTTTCCGTCGTGCGGCTTCATTTAACGACGATCGCCTGCGACAAGCTCCGGTCGGACATTTCTTCGACGCGATCACAAACGGCTGGGGCGCGATGCCGTCATATGCATCACAAATTCCGGTGCAAGACCGCTGGGCCATCATCACTTACATTCGTGCGTTGCAACTGAGTCAACAGAACACCGCCGCCGCTTCAGCGAGCCCGGGGGCGCCTGTGGCTTCGCCGACTCCAACGCCAACATCCGGAGGACATCAATGATTCAATCATTCAATCCTCCGAATATGTCTGACTTCCAGAAGCGCGCTCTTATCGTCGGCATTGTGTTTCTGGTCGCGCTCGTCGCCACCGCTTTCATCAACAGCCACCAGTTCTTTGAATCGTATTTGATCGGCTGGACGTTCTGGACCGGAATCACTATCGGTTCACTCGCCCTCTTGATGCTGCAACACCTGACTGGTGGCGGTTGGGGATTAGTGATCCGTCGCTCGCTCGAAGCGGCAACGCGAGTCCTGCCTTTGATGGCGATCCTTTTTGTGCCGATTCTGATCGGCGCGCATTCGATCTATCACCACTGGACCGACCCCGCAGAGCTCGCGAAACATGACGTGGTGAATTTCAAGACACCATATTTGAACTTGAAGTTCTTTACGGTCCGCGCAGTCATTTACTTCGCGATCTGGGGAGCGCTGGTTTTTCTATTCAACAAGTGGTCGCTCGCGCAGGATCGCACCGCGGACAATCGTTACACAAAGAACATGCGCCTGCTCGCGGGCCCGGGAATGGTGGCGCTGATTTTTACTGTCACGTTTGCCTCGATCGACTGGTACATGTCGCTCGAGCCCGAATGGTTTTCAACGATCTACGGATTCATCTATGTCGCCGCCTGGAGTCTGAGCGCGCTCGCGTTTGTGATCGCCGTAATGGCTGGGCTTTCTCGCGAAGAACCGATGAAGCGAATCGTCGCGCCGCTGCATTTTCAAGACCTCGGGAAACTGCTGCTGGCCCTCGTCATGCTTTGGTCTTACTTCGCTTTTTCGCAGTATTTGATTATCTGGTCCGGCAACCTTCCGGAAGAGATTGGCTGGTATATCAAGCGCATCCACGGCGGCTGGGGCGCCACTATCATCACGATCGGAATACTCCATTTCGCGGCGCCATTCCTGTTCCTTTTGTCGCGGAGTATCAAACGCAATCCACGCAAGCTGGTGGTGATTGCGGTACTGATCCTCGTGATGCGTATGGTGGATCTTTTGTGGATGCTGGTGCCCGCATTTCCGGATCACAAATGGATCTGGCTCGACGTGATCTCAATACTTGGTTTTGGTGGCGTGTGGCTGGCGTTCTTTACCTGGCAACTAGGCAAACGATCGTTGATTCCGATTAACGATCCGCAGTTTGAGTCGACACTCGAACAGATGCATGCCGGTGGACATTAGGATTTATTTCGATGGCACAGAAACACAAAGGCGACGGACATAAAACTGAAACGCCGGACGTCTCGCACATTCGCAACGTCGAGGTCACGCACGAGAAGAGCGACGTCAGTGTACGAGGTGTGCTCACGTTCGTCGTCGTGCTGACGATCGCGACGGCCGCTGTATCCCTCGCCATGTGGGGGTTGTTCCGATACTTCGCAGCGCAGGAGGCCAAAGAGCCCACCCGTGGCCCAATGGCTCTGACTGAGAAGAAAGATCGGCTGCCGCCTGAGCCACGTCTCCAGTCGGCGCCTGGATTTGAGATCACACTTGAAAACGGGCAGACGAAGAATCTTGAGAAGGCCGTTCCACAAGCTGAGTATCAAGCGCTTCGCGCGCAGTGGGATGAGAACCTCAGGACGGGATTGAAGGATCAATCCGGCAATGTTGTCGGCATGCCGATTCAACAGGCAATGGAGAAAGTCGTTTCGACTGGATTGCCAACAAGGGTTAAAGGGCCGGGCGGAAAATTGTCCGACTACGCGATCAGTACGCCAACCGCGTCGAGTTCCGGCCGAGAAGTAGAGAAGAGACTGCAATGAAGTATCTGTGTAATCTGTGGTTAGTTTTATTGTTGTCTGCGACAGCATTTGCACAGCCCGGAGGTCCAGGTCCGAGCTCGCCGTTGTATGGAGCGCGTCCGGAGACGGGAAGTCCGTCGACGGGATTACCGACTGCGCTGCGTGACGTTCGAATCGAACAGAAGTTGGACCAACAGTTACCGCTCGATCTCGTCTTTCGTGATGAGAGCGGGCAGCAAGTAAAGCTCGGTCAGTATTTCGGACATAAACCCGTCGTGCTCGCGTTTGTCTATTACGACTGTCCAATGCTCTGCACGCAAGTGCTCAACGCGATGGCAACGTCGTTCCGCGTGTTGCCGTTTCAGATTGGAAAAGAGTTTGACGTGGTGACAGTCAGTTTCGATCCACGCGAAACGAACACACTCGCCACCGCAAAGAAGCAGGTCTATATGAATTACCTCCCCGAGCGAATGCGCGCGGGAGCAAACAGCGGTTGGCACTTCCTGACCGGCGATCAGGCCAGCATCACACAATTAACCGAGGCAGTCGGATTTCACTATCGCTACGACGAAGCCACGAAACAGTTTGCACATGCCAGCGGCATCATGCTGACAACACCGCAGGGAAAACTTTCGCGATACTTTTACGGCGTCGATTATCCCGCGCGTGACCTGCGTCTCGGACTGATCGAATCGTCGGCAAACAAGATTGGAAGTCCAGTCGATCAACTGCTGCTCTATTGCTACCACTACGATCCAGCGACAGGTAGATATGGCGCGGCGGTGATGAAAGTCATGCGCATCGCCGGCGTCGCGACTTTACTCGGAATCCTGGCGATGGTTCTGCTTCTCAAAGCACGCAATCCTAAACTAGAAGTAAAAACTGGAGGCGCCGTTCACTAATGCAGTCGTGGATTCCATTGGTGCCTGACAGCGCTTCGACCTTCTCGTGGAAGGTTGACGCACTTTACTTCTATCTCTCGGGGGTCACGCTCTTCTTTACGCTGCTGATCTCGGCAGTGCTGATCTTTTTCGTGATTCGTTATCGACGCCGGACGCCGTACGAGATTCCGCGTCCCGTCGCCGGTTCGCACAAGCTCGAAACGCTCTGGACCATCATCCCCTTCATCATCGCGATGACGATGTTTGGCTGGGGCGCACAGGTTTACTTCCAGCAGTACAAGCCGCCGGCAAATGCGATCGAAGTTTATGTGGTCGGAAAGCAGTGGATGTGGAAACTCCAGCACGCCACTGGCCAGCGCGAGATCAACCAGTTGCACGTGCCTGTAGGCCGGAAGATCAAGTTGATCATGACGTCGGAAGACGTGATTCACGACTTCTTCGTGCCTGCGTTTCGCACCAAGATGGACGTCGTGCCGGGTAAGTACACGACGCTCTGGTTTGAAGCGACCAAACCCGGTACTTATCACTTGTTTTGCGCTGAATATTGCGGCATGAACCACTCGGGAATGACGGGCTCGATCATCGTCATGGAACCGCGAGAGTTTGATAACTGGTTGAGCGGCAATACAGGAAACACGACACCGGCAGCGGCAGGTCAGCAGTTGTATCAAACACTCGGTTGCGCTTCTTGTCACGGACCGAACGGCGAAGGCGGACGTGGTCCAGCGCTCGCCGGCGTGTTCGGAACACAAACGGAATTGCAAACGGGCGACAAGGTTACTATCGACGAAGCTTACGTCCGTGAATCGATCATCAACCCGCAGGCAAAACTAGTTAAGGGGTTTGGTCCGATCATGCCGACGTTTCAGGGCCAGATCAGTGAGGATCAGTTAGTGTCGCTAGTCGCTTTTATGAAGTCGTTACAGGGCGGGCAGACGCAGCAACCGGCAGCAAGCTCCGCGGCTACAACCGCGCGACCAGCCGCGTCGCCCACGCAGAATTTAAAATGAAGTTAGTGCAGTTATGAGACCGATAGAGTATTACGAACCACCAATACCGTCCAAGGTCAACTACATCAATGCCGAATATGGCTTGAAGTCGTGGTTGCTGACCAAAGATCATAAGCGCATCGCGCTGCTGTATCTCGGGTCGATCACGTTCTTCTTTTTCATTGGCGGGCTTTATGCATTGATGATTCGCCTTGAGCTGCTAACGCCTCAGGGCGACTTTCTCCAGTCAGCCACGTACAACAAGGTCTTCACCCAGCACGGCATCATAATGATCTTTTTCTTCCTCATTCCATCGATACCGGCGACCTTGGGAAACTTCCTCGTGCCGATGATGATTGGGGCTAAAGAT
>DATEIS010000673.1:0-8116 GCA_035278765.1 Pyrinomonadaceae bacterium
ACCTGGTCCAACCGTGTGGGTCAATGCTGCTCACCGACCAGGTCGCTACCGCTCCCTGTGCTGACCCGATCCAAGTACGATTCCTATTGACCTGTTAATTTTGCTAGTTCTGTTTTGACGCGACCTCCGTACGATAGTCAGCAGAATTTGAAACCATGCCAGGGGGCTGTCGATCCCTTTCTGACAAGGAGTTCGACGTGGCGCGCGCGCGTATTTTAGTTGCTGACGATCATGAGGAAGTACGGAACACGATTGTTCGTTTGTTGAAGCGACGATTTGAAGTGCTGGCGGCCCTGGATGATGGACCAGTATTCCTGGAAGCTGTCGCACGATTAAAACCCGATCTTTGCGTCCTTGATATATCAATGCCGAACATGAGCGGGATAGAAGTCGCACGCCGGATCAAACAGGACGACCCCCGGATCAGAATAGTTTTCCTGACGCTTCACGACGATTTCGACTTCCGGACCGCCGCACTTGAGACAGGCGCCGAAGGATATGTAACCAAAGCAAAAATGGGTGGCGACTTGGTGTTAGCGATAGGCGAAGTTTTGGCCGGTCGTCGGTGGTTTTCAAGGGGGGACGGTGTGTAATACGGAGACGCACCGACTGAGGTAGCGCAGCGCTACTCCATCAGGAGGAGAGCAGCACTGTCGCCTCAGACTGGATGGGCCGAGGCGCGACAGAAGGAAAGTATCGGCCCATCCAGGTATTCAGAATTGAGAAGGAACACGCTATGAATGAATACTCGCTTTCACAAAGACTGACCGCGGAGTTTTTGGGAACGCTCTGGCTGGTCCTCGGTGGTTGTGGCAGTGCTGTACTGGCTGCGGCCTTTCCTCAGGTGGGCATCGGACTACTTGGAGTCTCGCTGGCTTTTGGTCTCTCGGTGTTGACCATGGCTTACGCCGTGGGCCACGTTTCGGGAGGGCATTTCAATCCGGCGGTGACGGTTGGTCTTTGCACCGCGCGTCGCTTCCTCGCCAGAGACGTCATTCCTTACATCGTCGCACAACTTGCTGGAGCCATCGTCGGCGCCGGCATCCTATATGTTATCGCCACCGGCAAGACCGGGTTCGATGCTGCTGCTTCTGGCTTTGCCGCGAACGGGTACGACGCCTATTCACCCGGTGGGTACTCATTAATAGCTGCCGTGGTTGCCGAGGTGGTGATGACCTTCTTTTTTCTGATCGTGATTCTTGGATCCACTAACAAGCATGCTCCACAGGCGTTAGCGGGTGTAGCAATCGGCCTTGCTTTAACACTGATCCACCTGGTGACGATTCCAGTAACCAACACCTCGGTAAATCCTGCCCGCAGCACGGGCCCGGCCATCTTTGTTGGCGGTTGGGCGTTGAAGCAGCTATGGCTTTTCTGGTTAGCGCCGATAGTCGGCGCGGCACTCGCCGGTCTTGCCTATCGTTTTCTAGGCGAAGAAAGGAAAGTAGCGGAACCAGCTTTTGCGCAGACAGTAACACCGTGAAGAAAAGATTATTCGCGCAAAGGCGCAAAGGCGCAAAGTTAAGACCTCTGGCTGCCCGGAGGGTCAGACTTTGCGCCTTTGCGTCTTTGCGCGAGTAATCTTTTCGGAGCGGGGCGACTGAAAGGCTTCAAAGCGGAACATCGTCTCGTGCTATAATCACGCCCTCAAAAACGGAAACAGCCGAAAGCTGACAAGCCTCTTCGACTAACTCATAAAAGATCGCGCACGTGGGGAGGCACGACGAATGTCCCAACTCGTCGTGAATACAATCCAACCAATTCGTGACTCTCTAAAGATCCGCCGCGAAATGTTGCTGCGTTCTCTTCTTGCAGCGGTGTTGGTTGGCGGTGGCTATTACATCGGCGCCAAAATCGGTTTTGCATTAACGTTCCAGCCTTATCCCGTCTCGACACTCTGGCCACCAAATTCAATCCTGCTTGCAGCATTGTTGCTCTCTCGAACCCGTTCGTGGTGGTACCTGCTTCTGGCCGCGTTTCCAGCACATCTTTTAGTGCAGCTCAACGCGGATATACCGATGACGATGATCTTGTGTTGGTTTGTCAGCAACTGTAGTGAAGCTTTGATCGGCGCATCTATCCTTCGGTACCTCACGGGATCTGAAGTGCGCTTTGATATTACGCACCACGTCTCAATGTTCATCCTCATAGCATTCTTCGGACCATTCTTATCATCATTCATCGATGCTGGTTTTGTGATGCTGAACCAGTTTGAAAACAGCTCTTACTGGCAAGTTTTTCGCATGCGTTTTTTCTCGAATATGCTTGCGACATTAACGTTGGTGCCTCTGATAATTACCTGGCGGCGTTTTGAGTTTGCGTCCTTACGAAATAACTCCTGGACACGTTATCTCGAAGCTGGTTTGCTTGTGGCCAGCTTCCTGATAGTGCAGTTAGTGAGCTTCAGTTCACAATCCACTGGGCCGGACATTCGGCCAGCTTTCCTTTATTTACCATTGCCTCTATTGCTCTGGGCGGCCATTAGGTTTGGTCCAAGAGGATCCAGTTCAGCGCTGATAGTTGTGAGTATCTTTGAGATTTGGGCAGCAATACGTGGCCTTGGTCCATTTGCAACCCAGTCACCCGAGTTGAATGCGCTTTCGGTTCAACTGTTCCTGATTCTTACTTCGCTGCCGCTCATGTTACTCGCCGCGTCTATTAAAGAGCGCGAGCGGGCTCAGGAAGCTTCGTCACAAAAAGGATTACGACTCGAACTGGCTCTCGACGCCGCTCAACAAGCCTCACAAGCACTAAATGAAAGTCAGGAAAAGCTGCACCAAAGTCATAATCAGATCCGGAAGTTGCTGGGCAAACTGATTGACGCTCAGGAAGCTGAGCGTCGCCGCATCTCGCGTGAGCTTCACGATGATCTGAATCAAAAGATTGCTACGCTTTCGATGAGTATCAGCCGGCTCAAGAGAAATGTTCCGATGCAGGATCGAGAACTGATTGCCGAACTCGATCGACTGCGCCAAACTGCAAACGCTCTCACGAATGAGGTGCGCCGCTTGTCGCACCAATTGCATCCCGCCGTTTTAGAGCACCTGGGACTGGTAACGGCACTCGAGTCGTATATTGTTAGTTTCAGTGACGAGGAGCGGATCGACGTACAGCTGACAGCGGATGTCGGCGATGAACGCATACCGTTCCAAACGTCTATCTGTCTTTACCGCGTCGCGGTTGAGGCGTTGCGAAATGTTGCTCGACATTCGGGCGCTGAGTCGGCGGCAGTTTCTCTAACAAGAATTTCCGGCAACTGGGAACTGCGAGTGTCTGACTCCGGAAAGGGCTTTGACGTGGAAACGTTGGCGCAAAGTGGGGGGTTGGGATTGATAAGTGTTGAAGAGCGATTGCGCCTGCTCCAGGGTAGTTGCGAGATTAGCTCAACTTCGGAGCACGGCACCACGCTCGTTGTGCGAGTGCCGCTGGCGGCATAGAAGATTAAGATGAAACGTATACGTCTGCTAATCGCCGACGATCACGTCATGTTCGCTCAAGGGCTGGAGAGTTTGTTGCGCGATGAGTTTGAGTTGCTCGGCACGGCAGGAAATGGGGAAGAGCTCGTAGAAGCGACTCTTCGTTTGAACCCCGATGTCATTCTGGTAGATATCTCGATGCCTGTTCTCAACGGCTTCGATGCTGTGCGACGCATCAGAGCCAGCGGCAGCGAAACCAGGATCATCTTTCTAACAATGCACGACGATGCAACGCTCCTGTCAGAGGCCTTTCGTTGTGGCGCATCGGGTTATGTCTTGAAACAAGCTGCCGGCGAAGAACTGGCGAACGCAATCAGAGAGGTCGCCCACGGAAACAATTACGTCTCGCCACTGATAACCGACCTGCCGAGCGAACTCGTGACCCTGCATCCGCAGAAGACGACCATCACTCCACGTCAGCGCGAGGTGCTGGAGTTGATTAGTCGCGGTTTGACGATGAAGGAGATTGCCTCCCAGCTCAACATCTCCACCAGGACTGCCGAATCGCATAAATACGAAATGATGCAGACGCTCGGCGTCGAAACGACAGCCGAGCTTATCAGGTATTCCTTGCGACTCGGTTTGATTTCGTAACACCTCACACTCCGCCATTTACCTGTCACTTTTACCAGTAATTCTTCGCCACGAAATTCTCTACGATACCGCCGGTATAGGTTGAAGTCCTTCTGGCGGAGTGACGTTTTGCCTCAAAGGCGGGAACCATTCTTGGATCGGGTCAGTACAGGGAGCGGTAGCGACCTGGTCAGTGATCAGCATGCGATATTTCCTGACGATTTTGACTCGCATGATTTGACCAGGTCGCTACCGCTCCCTGTACTGACCCGATCCAAGTGCAATTTCTACTTTTAGTGCAAAGCCGCGGAGTGAAGTAATGAAATCGAGGCTGATTACCATCGCGATGCTGATCTGCGTGTCGACACTCTCGATTTCCGCTATAGCGCGAACACCGAAGTTGACTCCTGCCCGGCAACAAAAAGCACTCGTAAAACGGATCAATCAAGGAGCAATACGCGTTTACAAAACGTTTGTCAGGCAAAGTGGAAGGACCATTACCGTTGACTGTGATTTGAATGAACTGCTTGAAGATCTTCTGCTCGCCGCGGATGGACTCACCGATTCTCGTTACCTGCGTCACAACCTGGTGATTGTGATGCAAATAGCATCTGATATCGAGCAGGAACTGCTGGCGATGAACGTCTCTGCGGACATGATACTGGCTTGGAGTAATTTGCATGCAGACCTCGATCGACTCGCAAAGTTGAATGGGATCAAATGGAGCGAAGCTGTTATTACGGAACAATTAATAGCGACCTTGGCCAGTGATGCAGACACCATTTCAACGAAAGTGAAGGCTGAGCTTTCACCGCTTCAACCGATCTCAACCAGGAGTTCCGCCGATTTGTTGGTATTGCTATCAAGTTTCCGGAACTCAACTCAGGAACTCAACTACAGTTCCGGGAATAACCTTCACTACCGAATTGAAACAGTCAGGAACCAGGCGCGGGCTATAAATGCTTCTCTGGAGAAACATGTGATCAGCACGGCACTACAGCATAACTGGAGACACGTTACCTCACGATTGGAAGAACTTGTCCGGCTATATAGTCTGGATTCGATCGAGTTGGAGCACCGCGGCACAACAACAGTACCGTCAATTGATCTCTCCAAACCTTGCTTGCCGTGATGCGACACTTGTTCCTCTGGACGCTGCTATATACGTTGGCGATACCAGCACTCGCTCAAACCTCACGTTCACTTCCGCAACCGAAGCGTTCGCATCAAGCCAGACACTCTGCTCAGCTGATTGACTGGGAAAATCGTGCGCTGTCCAAAGACCCTAAGGTTCGGGCGATGGCCGAAGCCACCCTGGTCCAGGGTGCGGGACGTTCGCTACCTTTACTCAGACGATTCCTCAACCGTGACAATGAAGCCCTGCATCAACAAACTTTTGAAATCATCCGGCAGATTGGTCCTCCCGCCATTCCGCTGCTGGTCCAACTGCTTCGGCACGAGCAGGTCACCTTCCGGCGCTTTGCCGCTGATGCCTTAATTGACCTCGCGCCCGATACAGAATCGATTCAACCGGCGTTGAGACGGGCACTGAGAGACGGGGATTCGATGGTCGCGGGCGATGCCGCGCGTGCATTGGGCGCTTTGCGCCAGAGGGCGAGTCCTTCGGTGCGCTCTCTAGTTAAGACTCTCTCGCACGAGAACCCTTACGTTCGCGTTTACGCTGCGGAAGCCCTGGCGTCGATCGGTCCGAAGGCGAGTGCGGCGACCAGGAACCTCGCCATAGCTTTGGACGATCCGATGCCCGGTGTCCGGTGGGCGGCGGCTGAGGCTCTCGCAGGCATCGGCCCGGCCGCGCAATCTGCTGTGCCACAGTTGATCGAAGCGCTGAGCGATGAATTCCTCTATGTGCGCATCTGCGCGGTTGGGGCGCTTGGCAAGATCGGACCGAAGGCACAGAAAGCCCGTGAGGCGTTGAGAGCGTCCGCAAATGATCCCACCATGCGTTATGAAGTTGAGTGGGCGTTGAATCGCATCGCCGGCGTCGAGACTGGAGACTCGTTCGTCTCACCTCGTTTGCCCGCGGTTTCCGTCGCGCCCCAACCTCAGACGGTAGATCAAGCGGGCAATCCTCCGGTTGACTGGGATACGTCCACTGGGCGGAACATTGTCTGGAGCTTCGAGTTGGGAAACGAGGTGTATGGCCGTCCCGTGGTTGCCGGCGATGTGCTGTATGTGGGTAGCGACAACACCCGACATATGAACTCCGCCTTCACGGAAGATGCAGGCGTGCTCATGGCGTTTCGAGTGATGGATGGAGCGTTCCTTTGGCAGGATGTGGCCCAGCGTGTGGAGCGCGGTCTAAGAGAGTTCCTGTTGCCTTCGACTACGAGTGCTCCTTATGTTGAAGGCGACCGCTTGTACTATGTCACCGCTGAGTGTCAACTCCGTTGTCTCGATATGCAGGGTTTCGGTGATGATGAGAACGATGGTCCATATCGAGAAGAGGTCTTCAAAAGTAAGGCCGCAGCAGACATCATCTGGCAACTGGACATGCCTGCCCTGGGTGTCTTTCCACATGAAGCCTGCAATAGCGACGTGTTGCCACTCGGTGATTTGATCTTTGTGGGAACCTCCAACGGCCAGAATGAAGGCCACTTGAGCGTCCCATCGCCACGCGCTCCGAATTTGATCGCAGTGAACAAGCACTCGGGCGAAGTGGTCTGGCGCGTCAATGGACCAGGAGATCGGGTACTGCACGGCGACTGGTCCAGTCCTGTGGCGGCGAACGTCAACGGCCGCATGCAGGTGCTCTTTGGCGGAGGAGATGGATGGCTGCGTGCGTACGACGCAGCGTCGGGTCACGAAATCTGGCGCTTTGACGGCAACCCGAAAGATGCCCGCTGGCTTCCGCGTCCCGGCGTCCTTTCGCGCGGCTCTATCATTGCTTCACCGGTTTTCGATGACGGCCGCGTCTTCATTGCCATGGGCCAGTCACCCGGTCACGGCAACGCTCCTTCGTTGATTTATGCGATCAGTCCCGACGGTCAGGGAGACGTTACAACATCCCGGCTCCTCTGGACTTCGCGTGAGGTCGGCCGCGTAGTGGGAACACCCATCGTGAAGGACGGCCTGCTGTACGTTGGAGACCTTGGCGGAACCGTTCATTGTCTGGACGCGGCGACGGGTGCTCACCTATGGAAACACGAAACGCATGATCCTATCTGGGGAAGTCTTCTGCTGGCCGGCGACCGGCTTTACGTTGGGAACGCTGGAGGCCTCATGACGGTTCTTCGTGTCGGGCGTCGCAAGGAATTGTTGGCGGAGACTCAGATGGATGCTCCGCTTTACACCCGCCCGGCTGCGATCGGTGATGCGCTTTATCTAGCCACCGCCCGCAGGTTGTACCTCATCGCGGCAAAGCGTTAACACAGCGGAGTGGTGAACTCTCGGCATTCATGTGTTGCGCGATCTCTCCGCGAAAGAATCAACTCCTGACCTTATTGTAGTAATGTGAGTTGTTGGTGGAGAAGAGGGGGGTCGAACCCCTGACCTCCGCATTGCGAATTAGACGCTCGGCAAAAACTTAAGTATTTGCCTTTTCGAAAGTTGCAGTCACCGAGGAAAATCAAGGGTTTTGCAGTTCTTTCCCATTCGTTGCCAGCATCTCACCGCAATGTGCTACAAATTCTGTCCACAAATTGGCCACAAGGTTTTGGGGTGAACCCCTCCGTTGAGACAATTTCAATTAGCACCGAGCGATCATGTTAGCCGTGCATTGATGTTCGCTGCTGCTTTTGAGGCTGAAATCGCAATCTTGGCCTGGAGAGGTTTACCCAAGTCCTTGGGTTAGATTGAGATGCGGCTACTGCTAATAGTGTTGACTAACGAAGCTCTGACGTATATGCTGCAGCCGACCTTGGCAGGCAACCGCTAAAAAAGATGAAAGCGTTTTCCTTGCAGGAACACTCTCACCCCGCAACGGCGCTAGACTCGCGATCGACTCTGCGACTTATAGACTCGACTTCAAATTTATTCGACGCTTCTAACGGGAATTCTGAAGAAGTTCTTACAACGGCTGTCAAGCCTCCCTTAAAATGGGCAGGCGG
>DATEIS010000674.1:0-10973 GCA_035278765.1 Pyrinomonadaceae bacterium
CCGTCGTTTGAAGTGATCAGGCCGCTGATCAGCATCACCGGGATGTAGGCCGTATGCGCGTTTTCTTTCAGCCGCCGGCAGAGTTCGAGACCACCAACAACCGGCATCACCACGTCGCTGACGATGAGGTCGGGCTGGAACGTGAGCGCCAATTCGATGGCTTGTGAACCGTCAGGAGCGGTCGAGACTTCGTAACCTTCCAGTTCGAGGAGGTCTACGAGCAGATCTCGGATCTTCCGATCGTCATCGACAATCAGGACTCGGCCCCGCGCTGAGGTGCTTGTTCTCATTCAGTCTGTGTCCGGCGTTTCTTGAGTAAGAAAACCTCGGGAGGAACAACGGAGATGTTTGGTGCGGGAGTTTCTTACAAAACCTGGCGCGGCAGACGCGCTCAGCCGGGGAAGTATAACAGGTTTAACGAAAGTTGACCACGGATTACGCGGATCGGGGTTAAACTATTGATCCTGAACGCGTTTCCGAGTTGCAGGTGGCTGCGGAGCGTCTGTTTTAGCGAAATATCCGGCGCGGTAGTTTAGTTTGAGATCCTGCTGTTTGAGAGCCGGGTTTATGACCTGAATCTCGATTTTCCGGTATGACCCATCCCGGTTCTTGTTGCTTGGTGAATAGGCTACGAGATACTGCTCGCGAAGGTCACGCTGAATCTGAGTGAAAGCGTCGCGAAGGTCTCTTTCATGTTTTGGGAAATAGGCCCGCCCGCCGGTTCTTTCCGCAATCTTTCGCAGGTCCCCTTCGTTGACATTGAACTGGTAGCGATCGCCGATGCCGATAGCATAAATGAGCGCGTCAGCCTTTTGCGCACGTTCGATCGCGTCGTGCATCTTCATGCGGCTACTGGTGTCGTCGCCGTCAGTCAACAGGATGATCGCCCGGCGAGAGTGTTCGGCAGACTGAACCATTAACTCTTCGGAAGTCGCCCACACCGCGTCCCAGATTGCAGTTGACCCTGCCAGGCTCTGATTCGTTCCCGAAATGGGAGGCGTTCCATTCACGATGACTCCGCCGCCAATGTAACCGGATGGTGGAACAAACTCGACGTGATCGATCGCTCTCCGCAATCGATCGATGCTTCCGGTGAAGCCTTGTTCGAGAGTTGTTTCGCCGGTAAACGACACAATCGCTGCCTCATCCCTTTGTGGCCGCAAAACGTTTTCTAGAAATGCACGAGCGGCTTCTTTTTCCTCAGGCAGTGTGTATTGTTCGGAGATGCTAGTGTCGATCAGAATCGCGATCGAAAGCGGAAGATCGATGTTCTGTTGAAAAGTGAAAATCTCTTGTGGCCGTCCGTCTTCGAATATGCGGATGTCCTCGGCTTTGAGATCGCTGATGAAACGTTTGTTCTTGTCGGCCGCTGTGAAAAAGATGTTGGTTAGATTGGTCTCGGTTTTAATGACTTCGTCCGAGTCCTGCGGCACTTCCTCGCGGTTTCGCGGCGTCGGCGACGGTGATGCAAATGCGCTTGCGCCCTGGATGTTGCTCTCGTTCTTCGCTGACAGCGTGCGACTTGCTATTCCACCGCACAAGAGCAGAAAAACTAAAACCAACAAAACTACTGGGCGACTAACTTCGCGATATTGCATCGTACTTCCAAAACTCCTTATTGCATTACGCTGTCGGCGATCGCCTTGTAACCGCGCTTGGTTCTCACTTTCAGATCGCCACGACTATCCGACAGCTTCACATCGATCTTCCTGAACGAGCCGTCGTAACTCTTATTTGTCGGATTATAGGTGACGAGGTACTGCGCTCGCAGTTCTTTTGAAATTCTCGTGAACGAGCGCTCGAGCGAAAGCATATCGCCGGTAAAGAAAGCGGTGCCGCCCGTTTCTTCGGCGAGCGTTTGTAAATCCTTGTCCTTTTTATCCGCGACCTGGCCGGCTTCGACACCTGGAACTGTTGATAAAAAGCCCGCCTTGGTTGATATGGCAAAGATGGTGGTCTCGGTGCGTTGAGCGATGTCGATCGCGTCGCGAATGTTTGCGCGACTGTAGGTGTCTTCACCGTCAGTGACGATCAGCAAAACGCGACGACCAGGAACCGTTCGCATCTTCTCATCACAGAACTGCCAGACCGCGTCGAAGAGTGCAGTCTGCGTTCCCATCTTTTTGACGCCGTAAACAGCCTTGTCGAGTAGATCGAGTTTGTCAGTGAAGTCCTGCAGTAGTTTGATCTCATCGTCGAAGGTTGCAAAGAGCACACGATCCTTACGCGGCTTGATCACAGTTTGGATGAAGTTCATCGCCGACTCCTGCTGAAACTTCAGCTTGCCGGCGGTCGAGGGCGACGTGTCCATTAACACCGCGACGTAGAGCGGCGTAGTTTGCGAAAGATCGTCGGAAAAAGTTTCGATTGTCTGCGGGATTCGGTCTTCGAGAACTACGAAATCGCTTTGGGTAAGTCCGGGTACAAACTGACCTTTTTTATCGGTCACCGTAATTGGCAAACGCACACGCCGAATCGCGATTTTTTCAATACCTTGCGGATTTTCCGTCGCCGGTGTAGGTGACGGAGAAGCCTTTGGCTTCTGCCCGGAAACTGAAAACGCGGTCGCGAGACTAATGACAGCTACCGACAAATATTTGAACAAAAATGATGTTATACGTGCTGGCATGCTACTTGGATTATGGTTCGGGAGCTGACCGCAGTCTACTGGGACCGGCGATTCGATGCGGTCGATCCCGAACTTGTTGCCCTTTCTGGCAGATAAGCGCCTGCGATCATAAGCTAAAGGACGTATATGTCCTATCTGACTTATGGGTCCGATACAGGTCGCACGATGCTACAATGCTCTGGAAAATTGTTCACGGCCCAACTTAGTCGCGCAAGTATTCGCCTTCATGCCCGACCGCCCGAACAGCTCAGACACCGCTGGTACCAATTCACTACCTGACTACATCGCCCATTATCGCATCTTACGCAGACTGGGCAAGGGTGGCATGGGTGAAGTCTTCCTTGCCGAAGATACCAAACAACACGGTCGCAAGGTCGCTCTCAAGGTGTTACCGCACGAGCTAACGACTTCCGAAAGCCGCCTGCGTCGTTTCAAACAGGAAGCACGCGCGGTTCTCGCGCTCAATCATCCGAACATTCTCACCGTTTTCGAAATCGGCGAGTCAGACGACAGTTATTACATTGCCACCGAGTACATCGATGGTGAAACTCTGCGTCACTGTCTCTGGCGTGGTCCGTTGAAGCTTGATGAGTCACTCGGCATCGGTATCCAGGTCGCAATGGCACTCGAAGCTGCGCACACCGAAGGCATTGTTCACCGTGACATAAAACCTGAAAATATTATGTTGCGGCAGGACAAGTTCGTGCGCGATCGTTTCGTAAAAGTGCTGGATTTCGGACTCGCAAAACTGACCGATCGCGACACCTCAGGCGCAGATCCCGATGCTGTTACGATTCCGATCACGGTGACGAATCCCGGCGCGATTATGGGAACCACGGGCTACATGTCACCCGAACAAGCGCTGGGTGAAAGTGTTGACGAACGCACAGATGTTTTTAGTTTGGGTGTGGTGCTTTATGAAATGGTGGCCGGAGAGCCGCCGTTCAAGGGTAAGACTGATAGTCACACGCGCGTTTCGATCATCGATCACGAACCGTTGCCACTTGTTCACCACGTCGCGGAGGTGCCGCGACAACTCGATCGAATTGTTGCCAAAGCGCTCGCGAAAGATCGACTCAAACGTTACCAGACAATCACGGATCTAAAGCTCGATCTCGAACAGCTCCGCGACGAACTGCATACAACAGACAGCCTCGAGTTAATCAGACAGACGCCATCTGTCACGCAGGCCGATGCGTTGTCGTCAACGCCGACAGGGGTCAGATCACAGGTCGAAACTGTCACGGAGCCCGCAACAGTCGCCAGCATTGCGCCTGGCGAGGCAACAAAAAGGTCGAGATGGATCGCGTTTGGCACCCTCGCTTTGCTGGTGGTGTTGGCTGGTGTTGCGGCAGTTCTGTATGCGTGGCGGTCACGCCCAATCAATTCCGTGGCCATACTTCCGTTTGTTAACGACAGTAAAGATCCAAATACGGAGTACTTGTCTGACGGTTTGACGGAAAGCATCATCAACAGTCTTTCACGATTGCCGAATCTGAAGGTGATGTCGCGCAATGCGGCCTTCCGTTTCAAAGGCGCGAATCTCGATCCGGTCGAAGCCGGGCGTCATCTGAATGTGGGTGCTGTTCTGACAGGACGACTCGTCAAGCTCGACGATCGTCTCGTGATCAAAACCGAACTGATCAAAGTCGACGATGGCTCGCAGCTTTGGGGCGCTGAATACAACAGCAGTCTTGCCGACATCTTTTCGGTCCAGGATGAAGTCTCGAAGAAGATCTCGGAGAGCTTGCGGCTGCGATTGTCCGGCGCAGACGAGGAGAAGCTGGCGAAGCGTTATACAAACGACGCCGAGGCATACCAACTTTATTTGAAAGGTCGATACTTCTGGAACAAGCGCAACGAAGAGGGGTTCCGTAACGGAATCGATTACTTCAAACGCGCCGAGGAGAAGGATCCGACTTTCGCACTCGCTTTCTCCGGACTCGCTGATTCATACGCTCTTCTTTCAGACATCGGTGTGGCGCGACCGGTCGACGAAATGCCAAAAGCGAAAGCTGCAGCACAGAAGGCTGTCGACGCTGATCCGACGCTGGCCGAAGCTTACACTTCACGCGCGTTTGTCAGGCTTGCATACGACTGGGATTGGTTTGGAGCGCAAAGCGATTTCCAGCAGGCGTTGAAGTTGAATCCGAAATACCCGACTGCGCACCAGTGGTACGCCTCGTACCTCATGCAGATGGGAAAATTCAGTGCGGCAAAGGCAGAGATCGAGGAGGCTCACAAACTCGATCCGCTGTCGCCGATCATCAGTTCAAATACGGGGCTCTATTCCTATTACGAACACAATTACGACGACGCGATCGCGAAGTACAAATTGACGCTCCAGAGCGATCCGGACTTTTGGGTGGCGCGCCATTATCTGGCACTCGCGTATGTGCAGAAGGGAATGTACGACGAGGCGATCGCCGAGCTGCGCAAATTGATCAAGGCGCCGGCGAGTGGTCCAATACCCGACTCGGTGATTGAGGCTGAGACAGAAGCGGCGGCGTCACTCGGGTTTGCGTATGGAATGGCGGGTAAACAGGCTGAAGCACGCGCGATCATCAATCAGCTCGAGGCGTTGTCAAAGCGACGGTATGTTACGGGGTTGTACTTTGCGAATGTGTATGCGGGTTTGAAAGATAATGACAAGGCGATTCAGTATTTGAATCAGGCTTTTGAAGCGAGACATCCGGGTCTGGTGCTGATCAGGATTGAGCCAATGTTTGACGGATTGCGGAATGATGAGAGGTTCAAGCAGTTGACCAAACGCTTCGAACCAATGCCGTGATTCAATCGAGGGCGGGCCACGGAGGGCCGCCCCTACAGTAGCATCGATCATCTCGGAACGTACTGTAGGGGCGGCCCTCCGTGGCCGCCCTCGATTGGATCAACTACCTAATTCAACGACGCCAACAATTCCACGAGCGCCTCGGGCAATGCCGCTTCAAACTTCATCCACTCACCGGTCTTCGGGTGCGTGAACGCGAGCTTCTCGGCGTGCAGGAACTGGCGGTTGAGGCTGCGAACGCGTGCGCGGAGGCGTGCGTCCTGAATGGTGTTGTCGCGGCCGGCGCCGTAAGTTTCATCACCGACAACCGGATGTTTCAACCACGCAAGATGCACTCTGATCTGATGTGTTCGCCCGGTTTTTAGCTCAACGTCCAGGAGCGTAAACCGATCGAAGCCTTGCCGTACGCGATAGAGCGTCAATGCATTGCGACCGCCACGCACGACAGCCATGCGCGTCCGGTTCGATGGATCGCGCGCCAACGGCTGATCAATCTTTCCGGAATTTGACGCCAGGCGCCCATGGACCAGCGCGACGTAAGATTTGTAAACCGTCCGATCGCGAAACTGATCAGACAAGTTCTCGAGTGCGGCATCAGTTTTAGCGACGACCATCAACCCCGATGTATCGCGATCGAGACGATGAACCAGACCGGGCCGCACGCCCGTTCCGCCTCCAGGGAGATTCTGAAAGTGATAAGCGAGAGCGTTGGCGAGCGTGCCGGAAGGCGTGCCTGCCGCAGGATGGACCACGAGCCCGGCAGATTTGTTAACCACGACAAGAGTGTCGTCTTCGTAAACAATCTCGATCGGAATATTTTCAGGTACGAAAGCGTCCGTGGCGGGCGCGATCAGCTCGACTTCAACTTCGTCGTGCTCCCGAAGTTTGTAAGAAGGTTTTGAAGACTTGCCGTTAACGAGGACGTCTTCATTCTCGATCAACCGTTGCAGACGCGCTCGACTCCAACCCTCGATCTGTGAGGCGAGGAATGCGTCGAGACGACTCCCAGCTTTATCCGATTCAATCTTGAAACTGACTGTTTCCACATTCAGCCATTGCGGCGTTCGAAGTCTTTCATAAACGACACGAGCGCCTCGACTCCCTTACGCGGAAAGGCGTTGTAAATCGACGCCCGAATACCGCCGACCGATCGGTGTCCCTTCAAACCGTCGAGTCCCTGCGCCGTTGCTTCGCTGACGAACTTCTTATCGAGGTCCTCCGCCGGCAAGCGAAACGTGACGTTCATCGGCGAGCGGCAATCCAGGTCGGCGTGACCGCGATAGAAATCAGTCGCATCTATCGCGTCGTAAAGCAACTGAGCCTTTTCGTCATTCAGTTGTTCCATGCCCGCGAGGCCACCCTGGTTCTCAAGCCACTTGCAGACGAGATCCATGATGTAAATGCCCCACGTGTTCGGCGTGTTGTAAAGCGATTTGTTCTCGACATGAATGCGATAGTCGAGCATGGTCGGCATGTTTTCGGGAATGCGTTGCAGCAAATCGTCACGCAGGATCACGAGCGTTACGCCGCTCGGGCCCATGTTCTTCTGCGCGCCTGCGTAGATGAGTGCGTATTTGGTGACGTCGAGCTCGCGCGACAGAATATCAGAAGAAGAGTCAACAATAAGTGGCACATCGCCAACGACGGGCTCACGTTTCCACTGCACGCCTTCGATTGTTTCGTTGCTCGTGATGTGAACGTAGGCGGCGCGTGCATTCAAACTCATCTCGTCACGTAACGGGCAACGCGTGAAGCCGCCGTCTGCCATCGTCGCGGCGACATTCACGCCGCCAACTTTCTTCGCCTCCTTGAGCGCCTTCTTGCCCCAGCTACCCGTCAATACGTAATCGGCGCTGCCGTCGGCCGGCAAAAAATTCATCGGTATCATCGAAAACTGCAAACTCGCGCCGCCCTGCAGAAAGAGCACGTGATAGTTGTCAGGGATTTTCAGCAGCCCGCGCAGACTCGCTTCAGTTCGAGCGATGATCTCGTCAAACGTTTTCGACCGGTGACTGATTTCCATCACCGACATGCCGACGCCCGGCAGGCTGACCATGTCGCGTTGAGCTTCTTCCAAAACCGGCACCGGCAACACCGCCGGTCCTGCGCTGAAATTAAAGATTCGTTCCGTCATTTTGTTCTCCACCCTTCTTACTCAAAGCGCGAACGCAAAGCCTTGCCAGTTACTTTTGTCACGAACGTGCGGGGTACGAAGCGCTCCGCTTCAACGGTGAACCAGTTGGTCCAGCCCGAAACGACCACACTCTTTTTGCGCGACAACCCGCGCAGTGCGGCGTCCACCACTTCTTCCGGCGTTTGAATCGTGCGCATCGGTGGACGATCCATTTTTGAGGCTTCGAAAAAGTTTGTTTCCGTGACGCCCGGACACAACGCCATCACGTGTACGCCGTGCAAACGATTCTCTTCCCAAAGAGCTTCAGAAAACGAAAGCACAAAAGCCTTCGTTGCAGCATACGTGGCCATGTACGGAACGGCCTGGAAGCCGGCGGTCGATGCCACATTAATGATCGTGCCGCGCTTTCGTTCGCGCATCGGCAGCAGAAAGCGCTGCGTCAGGTCGACGAGGGCTGTAATGTTGAGCTGGACCATTTCGAGCTCTCGATTGAGATCGAGTTTGGCGAAGTCGCCCATCGATCCGAAGCCGGCGTTGTTTATGAGCGTGTCGATCTCGAGCTCTCGCTTTTGTGTCTCTTCAAACAACTGCGCGGCGGCGTCGGGTTGTTGCAGATCGAGAGTGAGATACTGCGCGCGGATACTGGTCAACCGGCCCAACTCGTTGCATAACGCGATGAGCTTGTCTTCCGAGCGGGCGACGAGGAGCACATTCCTGCCGAGTGCGGCGAGTTTGCGGGCAAATGCTGCCCCGATACCCGTCGATGCTCCGGTAATGAGGGTCGTGTTCATCAAGATCTTATTTCAATTCAAGCAGATCCAGTTCAATGATATCTGAATTGTTTGCCTGGAGTTTCTGAAGGGTTTCTTTCGTGGGCGCATTGTCGAGGTTGATGCGAGCCACGGCCGCTGCGGCGCCTTCGAATACGATATTCTCCATTTCCTGTACGTTGATCTGCTCCGCTTTAATCGCCTCGAGCACGCCCGCAAGCACGCCGGGGCGATCGAGATGGCGGACCACGAGCCTGTGGGTCGCCGGCGTTTGGCGCGCGAGGTTTACGACATTTGGCACCTTGCCCGTTTCTTTAAACTCTTTAACGATACGCACCGTTTCCGCCGCAATCGCTTCCTGTGCCTGGTCTGTCGAGGCGCCGACGTGATGCGTGCCGTAGAGCCCTTCTTCTTTAACGATCTCGTCGTGAAATTCGCCGGCGCTGCTGGTTGGTTCGACGGCATAAACGTCGAGACCCGCACGAATGCCGCGGTTCCTCATAGCTGCGACTAATGCCTGCTGATCGACAACTTCACCACGTGCAGTGTTGATGAAGTAAGCACCTTGTTGCATCGCGTTGAAAAAATCGGCGTCGAGGAAGTTTCTGGTTTCTGAATTCAGTGCGAGGTGAACACTGACGATGTCTGAAGTGGCTGCGACTTCTTTCGGCGATGCTTTCAACTCCACGCCGAGCGCCGCTGCTCGTTCTGCATTCAAACTTCTACTCCACGCAACCACAGGCATTCCAAACGCACGGGCGCGCGGAATCATCTCCTGGCCGATCTTGCCTACGCCGATCAGTCCGAGCGTACGACCAAACAATCCGCGAGCTTTCGAAAACTCTTTCTTGTTCCATTCACCTTGTCGTAGTGAGATGACGTTGTCAGCGATGCGTCGATCTAGTGCGAGTATAAGAGCAAAGGCGAGTTCAGCAACGGCGATCGAATTCTTGCCGGGACAGTTCGAAACGTAGATGCCACGCTTCGAAGCCGCTGATACGTCGATCGTGTTGTAACCCGCTCCCGCGCGCACGACCAGTTTCACTGTTCCAACCTCGAGCATCGGTTCAGTTACTTTCGTACCTCTCACCACCAACACGTCAGGCGCCTCTTTTCGAATCGCCTCGACGAGAGCATCGTCTTTCAGATCCGGTTGAAAAGAGACCTCGCAGCCGAGTGCCTGCAAACCATCCCGGCCTGACTGTTCGAATTTATCTGCTATCAGAACCTTCATATTATTGCCAATTGGCGATTGCCAATTGCCAATTTCGAAGCCGTCAGCGTTAACCAAATCGGCAATTGGCAATTGGCAATCGGAAATTTAAATAGTGTGAATCAACAAGCCATCTCGCAACTTGGGTTCAAACCAGGTTGATTTCGGTGGCATGATCTCGTTTGCGTCGGAGACCATCAGCAACTCATTGACTGTAGTTGGAAACAGTGAAAAGGCAACGGCGGCCTTGCCTTCATCGACCAAACGTTCGAGTTCTTTGGTGCCGCGAAGACCGCCGATGAAATCCACTCGCTTATCGGTCCGAACGTCTTTGATGCCAAGGATCGGATCGAGCAAGCGGTCCTGAAGAATACTCACGTCAAGCGCCGCAACCGTTCCACTTGGGAGAGTGGTTGCGGGCGAGAGTTGTAACCCATACCACTTGCCATCGAGATACATACTCCAGTTACCACGTTCCGGTGGCTCAGGGCTCGCACTCTCACTGACAGTGAATTGCTCTTTGACTGTGTCAAGAAACTTTTCCTTCGTGAGTCCGTTGAGATCCTTAACCGTACGGTTGTAAGCAAGTATCTGCATCTGCGAATCGGGAAAGATCACCGTCAGAAAATAGTTGTAATCTTCTTTCCCGGTGTGCGCGAAGCTTTGTTCTTTGAGTTCAGCGCGAGCGCGGCTTGCGCTTGCTGCACGATGATGACCGTCCGCAATGTAGAGGAGCGGCACCGATTCAAAACTTTTGACGAGGGAATCAGCGTCGCTAATCCGCCAAATAGTGTGCCGAACGCCGTCCGCAGCGGTGATGTCATATAGAGGAGCGTCACTAATAGCAGCGGACACTTGTTCATCGATCTCGGCGCGGTGTCTGTAAGTCAGGAAGACTGGACCTGTTTGCGCCTTCAACATGAGCATGTGGCGCGTGCGATCGTCTTCTTTGTCGCGACGCGTGCGTTCGTGTTTGCGAATCGTGCTGTTGTCGTATTCATCAACCGAACAGCAGGCGACGATTCCGAACTGCTCGTGGTCTCCCATGATCAAGCGGTAAAGATAAAGACTGGGCTCGCTTTCCGTTTCCATCGGACACTCGGCAATCAGCTTCTCAAAATTCTCGACTGCCTTTCGATAGACCGCGTCGCTATGAATATCGGTGCCCGGCGGGAGGTCGATTTCGGGACGCGAAACGTGCAGGAAGCTGAGCGGATTGCCTTGGGCCAGCGCGCGGGCTTCGTCAGTGTTAACAACGTCATAGGGAACGCTTGCGACAGCTTCAGCACGGTCGACTTGCGGACGCAAAGCACGAAAAGGACGAATAACCGCCACAGATCCTCCTATTGACTACAATGCGAATTGATATAAGGGCTTATGGAATTCAAGACTAATGCAGCATTCCAAGATTTACAAGTAAGGGGTTAGAATCGGCG
>DATEIS010000675.1:0-5418 GCA_035278765.1 Pyrinomonadaceae bacterium
ATCTTGTTCTTTGTGCTTTGTACTTGGTTCTTTGACTAAGAACTAAGTTCTAAATACCAAGCTCAAAAACTACACAAAAAAAGCGGCCTGTTGGCCGCTTCGTTTACGCCGTATCCGACGGCCTTTCGACGATTACCACTCCCTCTTCCTCATCAAACTCCTGGAGCATCACCTTGATAATCTCGCTCTTCTTGGTGGGAACGAGTTTGCCGATGTAGTCAGCCTGAATCGGCAGCTCGCGATGTTCTTTGCCGCGATCGATTAAGACTGCCAGTTGCACGCGCCGCGGGCGGCCGAAGTCGATTAACTGATCTAACGCAGCGCGAATTGTGCGGCCGGTATAGAGCACGTCGTCAATCAGGACGATGTTGCGGTTTTCGATGTCGCCCGGAAGATCAGTGCGATTAACTACAGGCTTCGCACCGACTGTCGAGAGGTCGTCACGATAAAGAGTGATATCAAGCACACCGACTGGCGGACGATAACCTTCAAGGTCGGCGATCTTCTGCGCCATGCGTTCGGCGAGCGGAACACCGCGCCGCCTGATCCCAACCAGGAACAGGTCGCCGGCGCCATGATTTTCTTCAACAATTTCAGACGAAAGACGAGCCAATGCGCGATTGATGCGCGGGCCATCCATGATGCGGGCTTTCTCGACGAAATCCATGTGTGTGCGCGGATACTAACAAGAAGCGTCTGGCGTGACAAGTTGCCATTTGTGCCGCCTTTGTACTTTGTGCTTGGTACTTGGTACTTTGTACTTGATATCAAAGACTCGTGAAAGGGCAAAGCACTAAGAACAAAGTACAAAGATCCAAGATCTAACGATGTCCTATCGTTCACTGGTACGCCCGCTGCTCTTCCGCCTCTCACCCGAGACGGCTCATGAATTCGCTTTACATTCTCTTTCGTTACTGCCGTCACGGATACTTGCAAAACGCTCGACGCAGAATCCCATCAGCAGGTTTGGACTGTTGTTCTCGAATCCCGTCGGACTCGCTGCCGGGTTCGACAAAAACGGTATCGCCTTGCGGCCACTCGCGGCTCTCGGCTTCGGTTTTATTGAAGCCGGCACTGTTACTTTTCATCCGCAACCAGGAAATCCGCGACCGCGACTGTTTCGCTTGTCTGAAGATCAGGCGTTAATCAATCGTGCGGGATTCAACAACGAGGGCGCTGCGGCGTTTGCAAAAAGAGTCGAGCATAATCGGCCTGATTGTGTGCTCGGAGTCAGCATCGGCAAAAGCAAGATCACACCGCTTGAAGAAGCGACCGACGACTATCTGAAAAGTTTCGAACTCGTTTACAACGTCTCTGACTACATCGCCGTAAACGTCAGTTCACCAAACACACCACAACTTCGTGAGCTGCAACAGTCGCAACAACTGACTGCCTTGCTGTCGGCGCTTCAGACGCGTGGGCGTGAACTCGAGCAACAACATAAAAAGCGCGTTCCACTGCTCGTGAAACTTTCACCCGATCTGGAGCGCAGCGACCTCGAGATGATTGTTGACGTCATCAAAGGTCTTCATATCGACGGCATCATCGCGACGAACACAACGACTAGTCGTGAAAATCTGACCACGGATGCGAAGATTGTGACAGCAGCCGGTGAAGGCGGGCTTAGTGGCAAGCCTTTAAAAAGTAGATCGACACAAATGATCGCCCAACTCTACGAATTGACTCGTGGCGGCATTCCCTTGATCGGCGTCGGCGGTATCTTTACTGCCCGAGACGCGTGGGAAAAGATTTGCGCCGGAGCCAGCCTCGTGCAGTTGTACACGGGATTCATTTACCAGGGACCTAATATCGCTAACGACATTAACGAAGGTCTCGCGAGGATTTTGGTGCGCGAGAAATTCGCTAGTGTTGATGCCGCGGTCGGCAGCCGCGCAAAAGAATTATCTGTGTAATCTGTGGATAAACTTGAAAGGAGAACAATTGTCAGCGAAAGAAAAACTCATCATCGCACTTGACGTCGACACACCCGCAAAAGCACTCGACCTCGTGAAACAACTTCACAGCGTCGCAGGCATGTTCAAGATCGGCTCGACGCTCTTCACGTCCGCCGGTCCACAAATCGTTCGAGACATCACCGCACTCGATTCGAGAGTCTTCCTCGATCTGAAATTCCACGACATACCACATCAGGTCGCCGGCGCTGCACGCTCGGCCGCCGAACTCGGAGTCTCGCTGTTCACAATTCACGCCAGCGGCGGCAGTGAAATGATGGGCCGCGCAGTCGATTCTGTTAACGAAGTCGCAGAAAAAGGTGGCAATCGCGCCAAGGTACTCGCCATCAGCGTTCTGACAAGCATCGACGCGACCATCCTCTCGCAGATAGGCGTGAGCTCGAGTCCGAGTGAATCAGTGCTGCGTCTCGTCCGGCTTGCAGAAGACTCCGGGGTTGATGGCGTCGTCGCTTCACCTCAGGAGATAAAGCCTATTCGCGACCTCGTCTCGAATCCCGAGTTTCTCATTGTCACGCCCGGCATACGACCAGCGACAAACGAACCTGAAGATCAAAAACGAGTCGCAACACCAGCCGCCGCAATCGCCGCGGGCGCAAGCTACCTCGTGGTGGGACGACCGATCACAGGAGCAACAGATCCGGCCGCAGCCGCGCACGAAATTGTCGCAGAGATGGAAGAATCTGAGTCTTTACTAACGAAAGGAACTGATTGATAAAGGTAGCGTGTACAATCTGTTGGCGTGGGCGGTATTTGCCCAAGTCTCGATTTGAAACTATCATGCCACGGTGAATCGCAGCTTGAAACCCTCGTTTATTTCCACATTATTCATCATCCTCCTCGCATCCGCTTTTCCATTGTTCGCACAGGAAAAGGATGGTGGAGTAGCGCCACTCGCTTTCTCGCAAGCGCCTTATCGCGTCGGCGAAAGATTGACCTACAACGTATCGTTTTCAAACTTCCCCAGCGCTGCGCACGTGGAGACTGAAGTCGTCTCGCGTGGCCTGCACTTTGGTCGTGAAGCCGTACAACTGCGAGCTCACGTGGAAACGACGGGCGTCATCAACGTCGCGCTTTACGCAATAAATAACGACTACACCACATACATCGATCCGCATACTGGCCTGCCATTTCGCTCGGAAGAAAGACCACGCGACGCGATTAGGTCGGCGGACTTTGTCCGCGATTTCAGTCAGCCGGGAGGGAACGAGGCCATACCGCCTAAGCAAAGAGGGTTTCCCGGAACGTACGACTTCCTTTCTATTTTCTATCGTGCCCGCGCTCTTCCGCTCGTTGTTGGTGAGGTTTACGACTTTTCCGTGCGCGGTGAAACGGGCGAATACCACGCGGAATTGAAAGTGGTTGGAAAAGACAACATCAGAACAAACGTTGGTTCGTATCCGACCGTCGTTACTCAAATCAAAGTCGCCAACTCGCCGATCAAGAACATGAAGATCTACTTCAGCGACGATGAGCGACATGTGCCCGTGCTGATGAGCGCTCGTGTAAGCTCAGGCGACTTAATTGCCGAACTCGCCGGGTCTGAGATCGTCAAACCACCTGACGCCGTTCCAGCGCCGACGCCCGCGATCGTCGCTGCACCGGCTCCGACACCTGCCGCACCGCCTGCATTGAGTGAGAGTTTCCCATTTAAGATCGGCGAACAGCTCAACTATCAGGTGTTCATTGGTACGAACAATACACCTCTTGGTCTGGCGACGTTTCAGGTACGCGGACGTTCTAAATACTTCGACCGCGACGGTGTGTACCTTACCGTTACTGCGCAAACCACGGGCGCGGCTGCGGCTCTTTTCGTCGCGCGCGATCAGATCGACTCCTACGTCGATCCGAGGGCACTACTTCCCTATCGCACAGTCATGAATTTATCGGAAGGTGCACGGCGTCTTAATCAGACTCTCACTGTCAACCAGGACAACGGCCTTGTCACTTCTGATAAAGGCGCGCGGATCGAGATACCCGTCGGCACGCACGACTACGTTTCGTTCTTTTATATCCTTCGTACATTCAATCTAACACCAAAAAAACGAAGCGCGATTGCGGTTCTGGTTGAGAACAAACCAAAGACGATGTTTGTCGAGTCGCAAAAACGCGAGTTGATCCAACTCGGCGATCGCCAGGTGCCGGCGATCGCAGTGTCAATAACGACCGACGATCCCCAACCCGACAAATATCAACTACGCATGTGGGTCAGCGACGATCGCCAGCGTATGCCGCTGAGAATTACCTGCATCACCCAACTCGGCCCCCTCCGCGCCGACCTCGCCATCGTCCCCACAACCCCTCAATAGAGCGCCAATCAGCGTTTATCTTCATTTGGATCCGCGTTATCTAATTACGAAATTGAAATCTATTTTCAACTAGGCTATACTCCGGCGTCATCATGCTGAACTCATTCATCATCGTCATGCGCGAAGGCTTCGAGTCGTTCTTACTCGTCGCAGTCATTCTTGCTTACCTTCGTAAGTCAGAACAAAAGTGGCTCAACCCCACGGTCTACGTCGCCATTGTCCTGGCCCTCGCGGCAAGTGGCGGGCTCGCTTACGTGCTGAATGTCGGTGTCGAGGAAGCGACCGTCACGAACATGTTCGGCGGTTTTCTTGGTGGTTACGTCAATCAGTTCTTCGCCAATGAGGCTCTGCGCGAGGCGGTTCTCGGCGCGATTGCAGTGGTGATGGTGGGAACACTCGTGATTCACATGTGGCGCCACGGTCATCAAGTTCAGCAGCGGATGCGCGAGAAACTACAAGCTGTTTCCTCAAAGGGTTCAAGCATTGCGGCAGTTGCGGGTGTCTTCATTTTTACCTTCCTGATGATCACGCGCGAGGGAATGGAAACCGCATTGATGTTGATGCAAGTCAAGGATCCGAATCTGATCAATGGTGCTTTGCTGGGGCTGGCCGCTGCGATCGCGTTCGCGATTGGTTGGGCCAAGTTTGGTCATCTGATCAATGTCAGACGTTTCTTTCAAGTCACCGGAATCTTCCTGCTGCTCTTCATGGTGCAGATAAGTATTTATTCTTTCCACGAGTTTGCAGAGGCGGGTCTGTTACCCAACAGCGATTTCCTTCATGAAGCCACGGAAAAGTTTTCACCTGACGGGCTTTACGGTAAATTGTTTTCACCGATCATGATTGGGATCTGCGCGCTGTGGCTGCTGGGCGCATGGTTGATCGATAGAAGAAATAAGTCGCAGGTTACGCGGATAACATCTTCGCCAGTTCACGCTTCAACAACTTCCCTGTCGGACCTTTCGGAATATCCTCAACAAAGTGCACCGTCTTCGGGCATTTGAAGTCGGCCAGTCGCGCTTTGCAGAAGTCGATAACTTCCTGAGCATTTGTGTGTGCTCCCGGCTTTAACACGACAACCGCAGCGACCTCTTCGCCGTAAAGCGCATCAGGAACACCAACCGCAGCCGCAGCCGCAA
>DATEIS010000676.1:0-3065 GCA_035278765.1 Pyrinomonadaceae bacterium
AGAAGTCACGCTGAATAATCGGCGTAACGTGCCGGGCCGTTACTGGTACTGGTCCACTGCCGGTGCACCTGCCGCGCCTGATTTACGTTTCAACTATCCAATGCGTGAAACGTACCCGCACACCTTCTGGCCCGTGTTCAAATTTCCGATTGAAAAAGGTGTTGATATTGGTCGTTTCAGTGAAGTGCCAAACTTCCTTTCGCTCTTTGCGCGTGACTCCAAGCGAGATTACTTCGGCATTTATTACGAGAAATCTGATTGGGGCGTGGTCCATGTCGCGGACCATCGTGAGTTGCCGGGCAAGAAGACGTGGACATGGGGAACTGACGATAACGGCGATGTCTGGATCGATAAGTTAACTGACGGCGGTGGACAGTACGTGGAGTTTCAAGGTGGTCGCTTTGAAACTCAGATGGAGCACCAGTTTATTGCTCCACATCGCGTCGAACATTTCTTTGAATACTGGTTTGGCGTCAATCAAATGGGCGGCGCATGGAATGAGGCGACGCGTGATGCGGCGTTGAGAATCAGTCAGCAGGGAAGTCGTGCGGTGGTTTCGATTGCTCCTAATCGACGGTTTATGCAGGCGGAAGTTGTGTTAGCCAATGGCGGCAAACAGGTTCATACCACCAAAGTGGATCTGGATCCGGCAAAGGTTTTTACAACCACAGTCGAAGTGCCGTCACAGCGGCAACCACTTGTGCTCACGCTTAAGAGCAAGGATGGTCGCGTCCTGCTGCGCTATCGAACGGATTCGCCGGCCGATAACAATCCCGATTTCAAATCCGCCACGCGTCCGATTGCAGACCCAAAGAATCCCGCGAGCGCGGAACAAAGCTACGTAGAGGGACTAGCATTCGACAAAAAGAGTAAAGAACGTGAAGCACGCGAGGCATATCTCGAAGCACTGAAGCGCGATCCGGGGTTTGCGCCGGCGCATATCGCGTTGGGCCTGTCCTTTTATAGAAGCGGTGAATATGCGACAGCGGCAAAGCACCTTGAATCAGCGCTCGTGCGGAACAAAGACGCGGCCGACGCTCATTACTATCTTGCCTTGGTGCAACGCGCCTTGGGCCATTCTTCGGAAGCTGAAGATCATCTGCTCTGGCTTGTGCGTTCCGGGTTTAGAGAGTCGCTGGCGCGCTATGTTCTCGGAGAGATTTCGCTTGCGAAGGGTGACACAAAGCAAGCGCTCGAACATCTTCAGCAGTCCGTCATGCTCGATCCACGTGATTTGAAAGCGCGAACTGTATTGGCGGTCGCTGAACGACTGGATGGGAACGTCCAATCGGCACGAACACGAATCAATCAGGTTGTGAGGGAGTTGCCGATCGATTATTTCGCACTTCGCGAACAGTATCTAATCAACAAAGCTGCCGGTGACTCTGCAAACGAAAAATCAGCTTCGGAACAACTGCGACACCTGTTATCTCGTGAACCAGATGCGGTGCTCGAGCTTGCCTTTGATTACGTTGCAATCGGACGAAATCAGGAAGCTATCGATGTTCTTGAGAATGCAATCAAGGCTGGACCATCTGGAAATTTAGCAGTCGACAAGCAGCGCATCCATCCATTGCTTTACTACACACTCGGTTACCTGTTTGAAAAAACCGGTGACCGCGAACGGGCGCGCACTCAATTTGCACTGGGCGCGAAGGGCGATCCCGCATTCGTATTTCCTCATCGCGTGGAAGAGATCGATGTGCTGCGGGCCGCAGTTGCTGCCAACGCAAACGATGGCCGCGCTGCTTATTACCTCGGCAACGTGCTCGCAGCAAAGTATCGCGACAAGGAAGCACTGGCTGCGTGGCGAGACGCGGTGAGACTAGATTCGGCTAACACTATCGCGCAGCGAAACTATGCGCGGGCTTTGTGGCTTGTAAGTCAAAACCGGGAAGAAGCTGCTGGTCAATATCAACGGGCGATCAATGTTTCACCGAATGACTTTCGTCTCTATATCGAGCTCGACAAGTTGTTTGCAGAGATGGGTGCGACTGAGCGCCGCGTGAAGTTATTGGAAGGTGCTCCGGCTTCCGTACTGGCTCAATCAGCCGCAGTGCAATCGCTGGCCGGTGCTTACATTGATGCGGGTCGCTTCGCTGAGGCCGCGACATTACTGTCAAAAACAACCTTCACATCCGGCGAAGGCGAGGACGCAGCCCTCGGACTCTATCGCAAAGCACATCTTGGCCTCGCTCGCAAATATCGAGAAACCGGCGATTACTTAAAAGCAGCTTCAGAGTTTGCCGCAGTCACGGAGTTTCCGCGCAATTTTGGAGTCGGACGACCGGCGATGCAGTCGCAGGCAAAGTACTACGTGGCAGCAGCACGCGAGTATGAGGCGGCTGGAAAACGTGATGAAGCCGAACGATGGTGGCAGCGTGCCGCTACTGAAGAACTGAATCCTCCTTCGCAGCCGGAAGAGCCCTGGTCGGAGCACTACTACTACAAAGCGGTCGCACTCGAACACGTTGGACGCGCGGCTGATGCGCGCAAACTGTACGAACGGCTCGCTCGCTTTAACGACGAGCAAAAAATGCTCGATGCCGAACCGTGGCCTCCGTCGGGCGCTATTCGCTACGTGCTCGCGGGCGCCGCGTTGAAAGCACTGGGCCGCAACGAGGAAGCGCGCGTAGCACTCGAACGTGCATTGAAGATCGATCCACAAAACGAACTCGCGATATCACAACTCGCGGAGTTGAAACGCGCTGCGAATTCAACCGTTGGGTCGGCGCGCGGTGGTCGATCGAGAAATTAGCAGCCGTCTGAAAATGCCCAATACGCTTCAACTCTTGCGCGACATGATCGCGATTCCCAGTGTGAACCCGATGCGGGCGAATAGCGGTGAGTATGTCGAGAAAGCGATGGCGAACTTCATCGAAACAATGCTTTCGCGCGCAGGGATTGATTGCGAACGTCAGACCGTGGCTGAAGGGCGCGACAACGTCATTGCTATCGTTCATTCAACTGGAAGTGATGTGAATGGCCTGATGCTCAATTCACATATGGACACAGTTCCGGTCGATAACATGTCAATCAAACCATTTGACCCGGTTATCGAGCAC
>DATEIS010000677.1:0-17369 GCA_035278765.1 Pyrinomonadaceae bacterium
TCTGCTGGAATTGCTGGCCGAATCCCGTGCTGAAATTCGCGAGGGGGTCGATGCGTCGCTGCTCGCTCGTGAGCAGGAGTTGCGAGATTTGATCGCGGAAAAGGCAGAAAGTCAGATACGCCTGCGGAGCGGTCAAAACAATGAAGACGCCGCCGACAAGATTGCCAAAGAGATTAATGCACTGACGACTGAGTACGAACAGGTGTTGGCGCGAATCAGGGAAACCAGCCCGCGTTATGCTGCTTTGACACAGCCTTTGCCGCTCACCCTCAAAGACATTCAAACCAGGGTGCTCGACAGTGAAACACTGCTACTCGAATATTCACTCGGTAAAGAAAGAAGTTTTTTGTGGGCAGTCACGCAAGACTCAATCAGCACTTTTGAATTACCAAAACGGCAGGACGTTGAAGCGGCCGCGCGACGACTCTATGAACTCGTGACTGAACGAAACCGCGTGGTCAAGGACGAAACTTTGGCGCAAAGACGTACGCGCTTGACACGTAGTGACGACGAATATCAGCGTGCGGCGTGGGTATTGAGCAACATGCTACTGCGACCGGCAGCCGCTCAACTCAAAGGCAAGCGCCTCTTGTTCGTAGGTGATGGTGTGTTGCAGTACGTGTCGTTCGCTTCTTTACCTGGTCCAGCAGAACAGCCAGCTTCGCCGTATCGACCGCTAATCCTGGACCACGAGATTATCAACCTGCCATCCGCGTCAGTAATGGGGGCGTTACGAGAAGAAACAGCGGGGCGCAGCCGTGCACCCAAAACACTCGCGGTGCTCGCCGATCCCGTCTTTCAAAGCGACGATCCGAGGATCGGCATGGCTGGCAAAGGCGAGTCTGAAGACACCAGGTTGGCAGACTCTTCGACTGAGGCTTACAGATCTGCAAAAGAATCAGGATTAGATAGTTTCGTGCGCTTACGTTTCACGAGACAAGAAGCCATGGAGATTACGCGGCTGGTGTCTGCTGACAAGCGACTGGAGGCGCTGGATTTCGCAGCCAGCCGGACTAATGTTACTAGTGCAGCGTTGGACCAGTACCAGATTGTTCACTTTGCGACTCACGGACTGATCAATAATCGTCATCCGGAGTTATCGGGAATAGTCTTGTCTCTCGTGGATGAGAAAGGCCGGCCCCAAAACGGTTTCCTGCGACTCTACGAAATCTACAATTTGAAGTTGGGAGCCGACCTGGTGGTGCTGAGCGCATGCCAGACGGCAGTGGGACAAGAGACCAGAGGCGAAGGACTGCTCGGCTTAACGCGCGGTTTCATGTATGCAGGGGCGCCTCGCGTGGTGGCTACCTTGTGGCAAGTCGACGATCGGGCCACGTCGGAGTTGATGAAGAGGTTCTACCAGAAAATGCTCGGCGAAGGACTGCGGCCGGCGGCTGCGCTCAAGGCTGCTCAAGGCTCGATGCAGGCTGACAAACGTTGGAGCTCGCCGCATTTTTGGGCGGCATTCACGCTCCAGGGTGAGTGGAGGTGACGGGCGGCTGGAACTTTCCTTTAGCCAGGAGATGAGCCGCCAGGATAGGCAATCTGCTCGAGATCTGAAGCTAAACTTTCAAGTGATACTTCCGGGTTCAATGCCTTTATCGTCTCGGCGGTGAGGGGCTGGTGTTGGTAGATACTGCTTACTGCTTCCAATTCAATTGAACACTCATAGTATTCCTCGGCAAACTCTTGATATGTTGATGGATTGCCGTCCAGAACAAACAATAGATCCTCTGAGCCATCCGGATCCTCTTCGTTAGGATAGTCGATCGGTCCCGTTTGCCAGGCCCCATCCGTGTTTCTTCGCCAGATGCAAAACGTTGTCGCAGTCATCGCAAACGCAGGCTCCGTCAAAAACTCCGCGAATTCATTGGGGACCTCGTCAAGCACTCCTGGCCAAACTTGTTCTGGCTCATTTGCCCATGGACTCATTGCTGACTCGTGTGCGAACCCCTTCATGATGGCACCCTGCGAATTGAACAAAATAAAATAGTCATCGCCGCTGCCGTTTCTCATCGACGCCATCATCTCTTCGGCGGCCCAATTAGAATTGAAGGAGTAGTAACGGTAATCCCATTCCGGAGACATGATGGCATCTAACATTGCCAAGGATTGGCAGAGCTTTTTTAGTGACGAGATGTCCGGGATGGCTTCTAATCTTTTCTTTGTGACCATACGTGTGACGGGTTCAGGCCAATCATGCGAAGGGATCCTCACATGACATGAATGTCGTTGAGCTTACCCCAAAAAGAATCTGTGCATTTTTGCGGACCACCGTCATTCACTCTCCTTTATCTATTGGAACTCCCGCGGCGTCTGAATCCTTGGAAAGTAGAGTGAGTGCGTAGTATGCACTTAAAGATGCTCCACGTAAAATTTCCACGCGTCCATTAAGGGTCCAAGAACTAGTCCATAAAGTGCCTTACTTAGGGTGCTATACATGCCGCAGGTTTCCTTTGAATCCCCCTAAGGGAGCGAACTCTCACCAAAGGCGCTAAGAAAAAGGGCACGATTATGGGACCGGCATTCTTTTGCTGCAAGCGAGCATTAGCGCACGCAGTGAATAGAATCACGAGCTGAAACAGACCGTGCGGGATGCACGGAGATCATAGGCTTTTGGAAATGGCGGGATAAGCTTGACCTCGGGCCACCAACCTGACAAGATTTGCCGGTCATCGGCAGCTTCACCATTGACGTAATCGCACCTTATGCTATTGGTCCTTACTCGACACCATGGCAAAAGCAACCCATAAGATCATCGATGTCGGCTGGAGCTATAGGCTCACACCTGGCCCAACCCGATTGGTACTTGCGTCGCAGGCGGATAAAAAGAATTGGCCACCTGATGAATTGCTCATCCTCGATGGCAAGAAGGGCGAGTTTGGCCTACTTCGTACAAACCATCCCAATTTCACACGATACGAAAACGCCGCTGTCAATTTTGTGAAGAAATCCCTGGCGGAACGCTCTCTAATTGTAATGCCAGAGCTTTCGGGATCGCTTTCAATTGAGATGAGGATTAGAGAACTGGTGGACAAAAGTAAAAAGCGTTGTGTCGTGGTTGGTGGCTCTTACTACCGAGTCTCACCAGACACCAAGCGTGTGGAGCATGTTTGTCCAATCCTGCTTCCCGATCATGAAACCTATTACCAACAGAAGTTTTTTCCAGCGCCTATCGAGGATCCAGGGTTTGATCCGCCGGAGCGTCGAGTTGTTTTAGTTTTCAGGAACACCGGATTTGGTGACTTTGCGGTTCTTGTCTGCTCAGACGCGCTCGAAAATGACTCGCGGATGGAGTACGTTAATAAACTTCGCCATCAGATCGACTTTTTGGTCGTTCCTTCTCGGAATGCCGATCCACAGTTACCCAACAGTTTACAAGTTCTATCCAATAGCGAAAGATGGTGTATTCTTTATTGCAACGGACACAGAACAATTCCCAGTAAAGTAATTTCTTCTTACAAGAGCGCTTCCGGCAAACAACCCGAGGCTGTCGATGGTATTGCAACTATCGACCTGCCTCAGTTTCAAACAGATTTGCAAAACCGCGATGGTCTTCATAAATCGACCGAGGTAGAACGGTACTTCGAATCTCGCCCACGACATTGGCCATATCGCCGGATGCGGGCTTCCGGTTTCTCAGATCATCTGAGAGTCCTCGCTATAGGTAGTCATTTCGACGACGTATGGTTAGGGTGTTCCGGCGCGTTGATGCGACTGCGAGAGTGCTACGAAGCTCAGATCCGCGTAGTGACGCTCTGCAATGTCTATCGCTCACCATACTATGACCGTTATGAGCTCAAGGGCGCGACGCTTGATAAGTTGCATGAAGACATCGAGAACCTCTGTAGGGAGCTTGGCTTCCGCCACGAATTGAATAGGGAACCAGACTTGGGATTGGACGATCAGTCTTTCGCCGAAGATAAGGTACGCACTTACATGAAACGCCTGGCTGAAAGGGCAGGTCATACCGATTTGCTCTTTGTGCCCCGTCAAGACGACGAGGTGCATCGCGATCACATGTTGGCCGCAAAGGCTGCCATCGTGGCGTTCCGAGGCGCCAACGTGTTCGAGTATGAAATTAAAGACTTCCGTCGCAGTCCCTTCAAACCTAATTTACTCGTCGACGTGGGCATTAAAAGCAATCGGCCTATTACTCTACGTGACGATAAACGTTTCGGTAATATAAGCTTCGCTGAAAAGAAGGCGTTTATTCTCGAGAATGCGTTTAGGGTTATGGATAAAAAAGATTTGCCTCCTGTAGTTCAGCGCGATCACACGTTGGGAAGAATGGCTTTTAGAGCGTCACAAAGCGGTACAGATTTGAGGTACGCCGAAGCTTTTGTAGCGGAGATGACTATATGAAGTACTCACAATCGTCTGAAAATGATTCCGCCGTCGGTCCTTTTTCAGGCCGCCGCGTCCTTGTAACGGGTGGCGCCGGATTTCTTGGCAGCCATCTTTGTCAACGGCTGCTGGAAGCGGGCGCGACAGTAGTTGTCTTCGATGTCGCTGCCAAAACTGATCGGACACTTCTCTCGGCGTTTGGCCTTATGGCCCAGGTTGAATACGTCGAAGGCGACATTCGAAGTCTGAACGACTTAATGAAACTGGCGCGATGGTCCTTTGACTTTGCATTTCACCTGGCGGCGCAGCCGATCTCCGGACTGTCAAATCTTGAACCACAGGCGACCATTGAGGTAAACGCGGGCGGAACGAAAAACCTGTGTTCTGTGCTTTCAAAGAGTTGTGAGGCAACTGTGGTGTTAGCGTCGAGCGCTTGTGCCTATGGCATACCACCAGCCGACGCCTCACCGTTGGCTGAAACCGCCCCCTTGCGCGCAGGGTTCTATGCATACACAGCGTCGAAACAACAAGCCGAACAAGAGCTGCGTAATGCAGGGGGCTTGCGAAGAATTATCGGGCGTTTCGTTAACGTCTATGGCCCCGGCGATCGCCACTTCAGCCGCATAGTTCCAAAAACAATACGCCAGCTGCTACAAGGCGAACCCTTAGCTCTTACCAGGGGGGACGGGTCAACTGTTTTGGATTTCTTGTATGTCGATGAAGCGGTCGACGCCTTCCTGTGCCTGGCGGAGCACGCAGCAACTCACGATCACCGGACTCCGCAAGTGTTCAACTTCGGAATCGGATCTACGAACGCCACGTCTATTCGCAAACTCGTTCATAAGATCTCTGACGTGTACGACGGCACTCCGAGAAACATCATCGTGAACGAGGCCACCCTCGAGCCGCCGACAGTAAAGTTCCTTGATGCGACGAAGGCGCAAACCGCGCTGAAGTGGTCGCCTCAGGTGTTTCTAGATGCCGGACTTGGGAAAACGATAGATTGGTATCGGCGTCACCTCGATGATTTGACGCATCTCGAAGACCTTGACTATCCAGTATTGACATACGCCGCCAGTACATTCGCATAGTGTAGACGGATAGCATTCTTCGCTACAAACAGCTTGAATGGCCCTATCGTCCGCGCGGGCGCTCGGAAATCTAGCACAGCACTCACTCAGCATTCAGCACTACTTTGCCACTAGACATCGAGAACCTCCTGTCGCTTGCAACAAAGAGATTGGCCAATGAGGAATATGACGAGAGAGTTAGACTCATAGCGCTCAAGTAGCTTGTCACGAACGGCGCTTCCGAGGCGCGGGAAAGGATGTTATGCGTCCGCGAATCGAACAACAAGGCTTGCGCATTCAGCACGGACAATTTCAATGGCCCATTCGCGTGAGCTTTTCAGCTCCGGCTCCTTGCGGACCAAGGCCTCGTTGGACCAATTTAAGGCCTCGCGACCGATCGGCAAGTGATCCGTTTCTGATGAAACTATTCCAAAGGCCATGAAATCTTGATCCGAATCTTCAACTTCAACTTCCGATCGCAGTGACGCTATCTCGTTCGATCCATCCAGAACATCAATCTCTCCGTCCAGGATTTGTCGCGCTAGTTCAGCGACGCGGCGACGTTGCATCGCGACGTATTCTTCGTGTGTCATTCGTTCAGTCATGGAGAACCTTTGCGGAGGGATAATAAAGCAGGAGACGCCGATTCCTGAAGGTTTCTAATGCGCCCTGCCGGCATTTGCGCATAGTTGATTTCATTGCGCCGGCGCAGAATCGGGATCCGTCGCAACCCAATTGGTAAAGAGCTTGTATCCAAGCGCTAACACTACCGGCCCCACAAACATTCCCAGAATGCCGCCACTTGCCATCCCCCCTAACGCGCCTAAGAGTATTACGGGCATCGGAACATCAACACCGCGACCAAGCATCAGAGGCTTTAAAACATTATCGACGAGGCCGGTCAACAGCAGGATGATGGTATATACCACCGCCGCACCGTTGCTGTACTGGCCACTCGCCCAGACATAAACGATGACTGGAAGGGTGACGATTAGAGCCGGCACCTGAAGGATACCTAATACGAACGCAATGATCGCCAATACACCGGCGAGAGGTATGCCGGCGAGCAACAGGGCCAGTCCGATAAGCAGCGCTTGAATGGCGGCAACACCGACGACACCCAGTGCGACAGCTCGGATCGTTGACAGCACTAAACGTGCAAGTGTCTCACCGCTCGGCGAACCCACTAGACGGTGGAAGATAGCTCGTCCACCGCGTGAAGCTGAGTCGCCGTAGGTCATCAGGATGTTGGCAACAAGGAACGACGCTAGAAACAACAACATGGAGCTGCCAATGCTCGCGACCATCGAAAGGGCCTGCCGAGCCAAAACGCTGATCTTTGGCTGCATTGTTTGAACTAGCCCCGGTAGATTCACACTAGCATCTGACCAGGTTTGGTAAAGGTCCTTGCCGACTATGGGCCAGTTTTTTACTCCCTCGCGCGGAGGTGGTATATGCACTGTGTTCTGCTGCACGGAGCCGACGATACTTTGAATAGAATCGGCGAATGAATTCATCAGCAACCACGTCGGGACGACAATCAACGACACGCCGAGTATCGCCAAAATGATAGAAGTCAGTCCCTGTCTTCCACCGATCCTGCGGGCAAGCATCTGATGCACCGGATACAACGTCACCGCGAGGATGATCGACCAAACGACCAAATTCAGAAACGGGGAAAAGACCCGGTAACAAAGCACGACTAATACCGCAATTAAACCGACCCGGATTAATGTATCCCACAAACTATGGGACGATCGGCGTTCAAAACGGGAGTCTTGCTGCGTAAGTGGTTTCATCGCTATGGCTCACTCTATTTCGGCCACAGCTAGCTAACTACTGTAATTTTTGACAGTTTATCCGGGGAACATCCGCACTAACTGAAAATCGCTCAACTTGTGCCAGTAGTTCATCAACTGGACGTTCGCCTTCCAATCTCAGGATCGGCGTTTGCAGATTTTTCAACCACGCCTCATGGAATTTTCGACTTCTCATCTCAAAGCCACCGGTATCGTACTTATTGGCCCATTCAAGAAACTCGGTGTGCGCTACGTGCCCATAGCGCTGAATCTCACGAGCACGCAGTCGTTGCATCCGCACTTCAACGGGCACAACGAGAAAAACTACAAGCTCAAACTCTGGAATGAGTGGATCGCCCCAGCCCGCGAGTGAACCCGAAAGTACCCAGGAATTCGATCTTTGCATTGCCTCCCTTAATAACTCGAGGCGTTGTTCAATCGGGCGCTTTTCAACGAATGGGGGATCCGTTGGGATCCAGTAAAAGTCATCCGTATCCAAATGTGTGTGGCCATGTTTCGCGGCAAATGCTGAGCCAAGTGTTGTCGTACCACTGCCTGATGCACCCAGGATGTGAATACGATTTAACAACTTTCGCACTATTGGGATTACCGCGGCGTCTGAATCCTTGGGAAGAAGCGAACCACGAAGAACAGGTACACGAGCCATAAGGCGAGCCAGACAAATGCGACGGCCTGCAGCCCAATCAGGAAGAGCACCATACTCGGCGCCAGAAACATTGTGGTGTAACCCAGAAGCCAGAAGCGGTCGGCTCGCCGAGCGTGCACCTGCCTTTCGGTGTCACTCATTCCTCCGGCAAGCGAACACCGGTAGTAGTGCAACGTCGCAAAAACGAGTGAGAAGGTCGCGACTCCCATCGCAAGCAGCGTGGCCTGGAACAAGAGGGGATTGATCCTGCCGCTCTCAAACCTCGGGTACAGATAGAACAGCATGAAAGTGAAGATCGCGATGTTCGACGCGGCGAGCGTATACGTGCGGGTGACATTTACTGCGGCAAGGTCTTCTCTCATCAAATGCCTCCATTGTGATGACAACGCTGCGCTGAGTCAGAGTAATCTATTCGACATCTTCTTCTAGCCTTCCAACTTCTTCGGATTCGAGTTTATTCTTTCCAACACATCTGGCTGCTCACCTTCAAACTGCTGATAGCGCTCTAAATCGCGTTCACTAAACTCAACGGTAAATTGTAAGTTTCGACAACGGACGCATCCATACGCTTGAACTGGTTTGCTCCCAATACCAAAAATACGTTTAAGAGCTGGCATATCCTTCGGGTAAAACCCAAACGTTGATCCGTCGCCGCCATCGATAGTCGTGCCCTCGACGAGCGATGAACTTCCACATGCTGTGCACTTCATATTTTTCCGCTCCTGAGTTGTTCAACTGCAAATCTCGACTTTGAGGCTAAGCCCCTCGTTCATGAACCGCAACCGTAACCTGACCCCTTTGTTGCTAGCAAGCGCGTTTTCAAAGAGAGAATCGCACTTGGATCGGGTCAGTACAGGGAGCGGTAGCGACCTGGACCAACCGTGGGCTTCAAAATCATTAGGAATATCGCATGCTGATCACGACCAGGTCGCTACCGCTCCCTGTACTGACCCTATCCAAGTACGATTCCTATTTTTGAGGCAAAGCCAATCGCACTATACGGAGTAGGCCGATCTCTCGTCCAACTGCTTCAACCTGTTCGCCAGCAGTTCCTGTTCACGCAGGTTCTTCGTCATCGCGATGGCGCGTTCGATTTCTTCGCGTGCCTCAGAGAGCCGGCCCATCTTCATCAGCAGGTCTCCGCGAACGCTGGGAAAGAGATGGTAGCCGGCTAACGCAGAGTCACCGGCGAGCGTCGCGGCTGCGTCGAGTGCGTCGAGTCCTGCGGCTGGACCTTGGGCCATGCCAACGGCGACTGCGCGATTGAGTGCGACGATTGGAGATGGATTGATTTGCAGCAGGGCGTCGTAGAGAAGTACGATGCGGTCCCAGTCTGTCTCTTCAGCGGTGCGGGCGCGCATGTGACATGCGGCAATGGCTGCCTGCAACGCGTAGGGTTTCGCTCCACCGCCTAGTCTTTGCGCTTGTTCGAGCGCGGTCATTCCACGCTGGATTTGGGCGTAGTCCCATAAGGAGCGATCCTGATCCGGTAATAAGACGGCCTCGCCATTTTTGCCTCGGCGCGCTGCGTTGCGCGATGACTGCAACTCCATCAACGCCACAAGTGCATGAACTTCCGATTCGCCGGGGAGGAGTTGGGCCAGCATGCGCCCGAGACGCAGCGCATCTTCAGAGAGAGCCGCCCGCATCCATTCATCGCCTGAGGTCGCGGTGTAGCCCTCATTGAAAATCAGGTAGACCACCATGAGCACGGACTCAACTCTGCGACGCAACTCGTCCCCACTCGGGGTCTCAAACGGAACGTGTGCCTCCGAAAGTGTTTTCTTGGCGCGAGTGATTCGCTGGCCCAGCGTCTTTTCCGGCACCAGAAATGCACGCGCGATCTCCGGCGTGGTAAGGCCGCCGATCAGGCGCAACGTGAGCGCGATGCGTCCTTCCATCGAAAGGATTGGATGGCATGCAGTGAAGATGAGGCGGAGGACGTCGTCATCGATCACCTGGTCCAGGGAATGATCTAGTGCGTCGGCCAACTGCTGCTGTTGGAATTCGAGCTCGCGGGCAATCTCTTCATGCTTTTGCAGCAGCATACGGCCACGTCGCAAGGAATCGATCGCGCGCCGCTTTGCTGCTGTCATCAGCCATGCGCCGGGTTTTTCGGGGATGCCTTCCTCGGGCCAAACTTCGAGGGCAGTCACGAGCGCATCCTGCGCCAGCTCCTCGGCAATGCCGATGTCGCGGGTGACACGAGCAATCGCGGCGATGAGGCGGGTGGATTCGATCTTCCAAACGGCCTCAATCGTCTTAGCTACATCGCTCATGCAATCTAGTGTACGACGTTTCGGGGCTCGAAGCCTTCGGCCACTTTGTGAACTTCGTGAATCTGGCGAACTTCGATTACTTCGTTGTTGGACATCGGAGCACGTCTGGCCCATTCAATGGCCTCTTCGCGCGTGCGAACCTGGATGATCCAGTAGCCACCGATTACTTCTTTCATCTCGGCGAACGGCCCGTCAATCACCATCGCCTTGCCGTCCACATACAAAACTCGTGCTCCGGTAGATTGAGGAAACAAGCTATCCAGCGCGAGCAGCACTCCCGCCTTCTGCAGTGCCTTGTTGTACTCCATCATCTTCGCGTCCGCCGTGGGAACGGCATCCGGCGCGGCCGACTCGTAGATCACCATCATGATGAAACGCATTGCGCTGCCTGAAGTCGTTGCTAGTCGGTTGCCGGTTGGAAGAATATCTCTCGCACCTCGCCCTGCCCACGAGTGGCGGCGACGCCTTTGCGCGCCCACGCCAGTGCCTCGTCCATGTCAGCGCATTCCAATATCCAAAAACCGCCGATGTGTTCCTTGGTTTCAAGGTACGGCCCATCGGTGATGAGGACTCCGCCATCGGGCTGCGCTCGCAGCGACTTCGCGGACCCAAGACCGCAAGCGAATTTCCTGACACCGGCAGCAACCATCTCTTTGTTGAGCGCGTGGATATCGCGGCCCATCGCTTCGTCCATTTGGGACGGGTCGAAATCGTCGGGAAGGTAACCAGAAACAAAATATTGCGGCATTTATCTTCTCCTTGAAATGATCTTCAGGCGGGCTAGTTATTCAGCCTTCACTACAACGACGAACGGTCAGACTGAAATTCTACAAGCTCTCTGGAAAATTTTATTTTTCGATCGTGCCGCTAGGATAGTCGATCTGGTCGGAGATTAGACGGCGACAAAGAGCGAGCATCGGCGGCTGGTGGTGGCAAGCTTGGTTGTCATGGTTACATTACGCGCCAATCAACTTATGGAGAAGCAGTGCAGAGAACAGCGTCGAAGTGAGAACTCATGGATCACGGCTAAGCACATTTCGTTTTCCTTAAGCCGACATATCCCCGAGCAGCACGCGACGCCGGCGTTTCAGGAACCGTCGAAGTCCGCATCGTGTTTGATGAAGCAGGAAAAGTGATCTGGGTGAAAGCAATGAGCGGCCACCCAGACTTGCGTCAGGCCGCAGAGGACGCCGCGTGGAAGACCAAGTTTCGTCCAACGATCCTTTCAGGAAAAGCTGTCAGAACATCAGGCATTCTGCTCTACCGGTTTGTACTGTGATGGACCACAGTTCAAACCTCCGCGAACCCCGCTGTAGCAGCGACTCATCGCTTCTTGCTTTTTGATGTCTTAGTCGCTTTCTTTTTGGACGCCTTTGTCGCCTTCCTTTTTGATGGCTTGGCCGCCTGGCGTCTGAGCCCCAAGTCCGCTACCGCTTCAGTTGGGGCCGGAAGCTTCACTCCGGTTTCGAAAAAGTCGACGCCGTCCTGAGAGAAGCGTAACGGCTCACCTGTGTGGTCGGAGAAAAACTGTGGATCGAGTACCGTAAAGTAAATCCCGTCCTCGTATTCCCAATATTTGGGGATGAGCACGTCGTCCACATAAAGTCTCCACGCCATCGACGTTGCTGGCGGCTTTGCACTGAGCCGGACCCTGACAACTTGAGCGACCTGAGGCAGTGACCGATTCGTGTCCGCGCTGATCCGAGCAATCTTCTCGCTGTCCGCCTCGTTGGGCTTGGCGGCTTCGATGTCTATGCCGGTGATTTTTGGTGGTGTTGGTGGCTCCATGACGATACCTCCAATGGATCAGAATCAGTTGGAAAACTGTAAATCGCCGACGTAAAGCACGCCAGTCGACCGTCGATCGAATACAAGAGCAATGGAGCGAAGATCGATTGGGTCCACGCCACACTCGAGGAGCCGCTCAGTCGGTAGCCGCAACGTCTGCATCATGATCTTCGCCACACCGAACGTGGGACCCGGATACAGCAACCGGTGCAGACAACTGGCTGGAAACGCCGCGGTGTGCGAGCCGCTCGACACCTCAAGAGTAAAGTCCTGATCCCGGTTGACGGGGTTGCCCGCCTCAACTGACTGACCAACGCGGAGCGCGAGTATCTTGTATCGTTCCGCGGGAAGTGTCGCCGGATCCACTGTCAACAACAGACGCGAACCGAGAACGTTCCATGCGGCCCGAAGTGTAATCGTGGTGGTCGGAGCACCGCCGACCAATGCCGTCAATGCCCGAGTGGCGACGACGCCATCTGCCGCCACGGTGCCTTGAACCGGCAGAGAAACGACCGGAGGAGCGACGGCTTCCTGATTGTGCTGGACGAAAATCCGTGTCGGATCCTGATATTGCGAGACTAAATCCGTGCCGGCCGGTTCCCACGCCACGGCTGCGCCGTGATCGCGCAACACCTCCAGATACTCCGGCCGATCCAAAAGCACTGCCTGCGCCAGGGCGCCGAGGTGGACCTTGGCAATCTGTTCCTGGCTGGGACGCGGCATCGCGGCAACTTCCGGTGCCCAAATGCTGTTGAACTGGTTGTGATTCGCTCTATACACCCACAACATCGACTTGAACTTACCGTCGGAAACGGTGGGATTGGCGAGGTCCACGGCATGAGCGCGTTCGTAGGTATGGTAGCCTTCAAAGTTAGAGACATCCCCATCCTGGCTGCCGTGAATTATGAAGTACGAATCGGGCACAATCGTCGGTCCTGAGACGGGGACAAATTGCTGGTCAGTCGGAGCGATGGCGGCGACAGCAGACAATCCGAATCGATAAGGACCGAGAAAGAAAGGCCCGAGACCGTTTAGATTGACGACGCCGATTGAAGCTTGTCGATTGAAGAATGAGGCGTGCCCGACGCCTTCCCCTCCTCGCGAATGGCCCACAAGGAGAATGCGGTTCAGGTCGACCTTGCTCTTCAGTGGGTGAGTCGCAGTGTTATTCCAGGTTCGAAACTGCTTGATATGTTCGAGATGAACAATCGCCCTGGCATCGTTCTCTCCAAAATTGGCTCCGTTGAGAAAATTCACATCAATCGTTGCGGCGATAATTCCGTGCGACGCAAACAACTGGCAGAGATACAAGTAGCCGGGGGTGGAATTCTCCAATGGGCCATGGTTACCGTGCGCAAACACTGCCAGGGGGAACGGGCCTCTTCCGCGGGGTATGACCACATGGCCATTGAGCGGCACGTTCGTATTGAGAAATGGCCATGCCGCACCTCCGCCAAGGTTTGCGAACGCGGAGATGTTGATCCTCGGTGTGACGTACGCCGGATCAGGCGCGTTGTAGATCACATATTGGGCCAACGGCGCCCCGTAAGCGAGCGGCGGCGAGCCATAGATAATAGTGTCGAATTGAAAAGGGCCGGGTTGTGCGGGATTGTTCAAGATCGTCATTTTCCGCTCCTTTGTGATGAGGCAGAAGAAGTAAATGAAAAGAGTCCAACGCCGAAAGCGTTACTGTGTGTTTGGTCCCTTAAATCCGGAGGTCCAGCGGAATCCGAGTCAGGATGGGTCTCCGGGTTTGATTAGAGGAACCGGTTCCCCTTGAGAAGGCAATCCATTTTGTTCTAACTGATCGCGAACAGTATACCTTTATGAAATCACGGTCAAGGATTATCGCGCCAATTATTGGAGTCGCTAATTAAGGAAATAACATATATGGCTCACCTGCCTTGGCTCCGGAGGAGCACAATGTTTATCGCCCAACGGCCACACCCCAATGCTTCGCTCCGTTAGGAGCGACATGTAATCAGCGCGGACATTGCGCTCCTCTGGAGCGCCAATTTCTGAGGTGAGAAGAGCTATAAATATACTGCTCCTCCGGAGCAAAGACAGGTGAGCCAAATATGTTATGCCTTAACTGAAGTCAATCAGCGAGGCTCACTGCCTTGGCTCCGGAGGAGCACAATGTTTATGGCCCAACGGCCACACCCCAATGCTTCGCTCCGTAGGAGCGACATGTAGTCAGCGCGGACATTGCGCTCCTCTGGAGCAAAGACAGGTGAACCAAATAGGTTATGCCCCTAACTGAAGTCAATCAACGAGAGCTGACGCCGGTGGGTATCACGACGAGATCCGTGTACTGCCAGTGAGTGTGGACCACAAACTCTTCATCGGCAGACCAACACGCGTTGAAAAAGGCTTTTATATCTCTAACTGGAAAACGTATTGGTTTACTTACCTGTTGGGTATCGGGTAACGAAAGGATCTCGTGGTAGCGTTGTCCAAGGATAAACTCGCCACTGAAAGGACTCAGAGAAGGGATGGCTGGACCAGTTCCCGATAGCACGGCCACCCATCTGCCACTCGGTGAGACTTCATTCTGAAGTGGGTAACCGCCGGCGGTTGGAACTTCACGCAATGCATTTGGCTTCCCGATTAAGAGTTGGTGATCACGATCATTCTGAGTAACCATGACGTCGCGAGCAGGCTTTCGGGTCCGGTAATCGAAACACTTTGCAATTGGGCCACCAGCCTTTTGCCATTCAGTGTCGCCGACAGCATTGAGACTTCGCTCTTGCGGGTCGTACCGGTAAACCGTTTCCAGATCAGTCCGCTTGATGAGCAACGCGCCACCCGCTGTCGTTTCTCGGCGAAGCATAAATTCCCAATGGTACTCGTCGAAATCTTTTAACGCCCACGCCGGAGTCTTCAACATCGGCACGTCCGCACCTCTGGGCCAAAACTTGAGGGCCAGGTAAATACCTAATGAGAGGACGGAGACTACGACAACTAAGACTGCCGCCAGCAACACCTTCAATAGAGTGAATTCTCCAAACATGCTTTCCCGTTTGCTATTAGACGATATAGACTCTCGCTCGCATATTCATCAAGACTATAGAGGTATTCGTGGCCAGCAGCTACAGTCGTCGTTCGTTCGTCAGTCACCTCGGACTGTTTTGTTGTGCGCTTCCGCTGACCACCATTGCGCAGCAACAGCGGGTTAGGCGTATCGGCTTTCTTAGTGGTGCGGTGCCGACATTGATCAAGGCGTTCGAGGATGAATTGCGCCGGCTTGGGTATGTGGATGGGCAAAATCTCATCATCGAAAGACGCGTCTCCCGCCCCAACACGTCGGATATGGCCGTACAGGCAGCCGAGCTTGCCGGCATGGACCTCGAACTGATCCTGGCCGCGGCACTGCCGCAGGCACTCGAAATCCGCAAGAACAATCCGGCGATGCCGATGGTGATCGCTACCTGTCCGGGGATGGTCAGCAATGGCTTCGCCAAGACCCTCAAGCGCCCCGGCGGTCACTACACCGGGATGGACGAACTACCGCCGGGTGTGACTGCGAAGCGTCTTCGGCTTCTGAAGACTGCTGCACCCAGCGTCTCACGCGTCGCGCTGCTCTCGACGACACCGGGCATTGGCGGTCATGAAACCCAGCTTGCCGATGCCATGGAGACTGTTAAATCGCTCGGTCTGACAGTGAAACCATACCGGGCTTCGACACTGAACGAGTTGGAAACAGCGCTAGCTGCCATCCTTAATGACGGTATGAATGGTCTCCTTAATTTCCAGGGCGGGTTATCGCTTGCGAATCGTCAGCTAATTGTGGACTTCGCCGCGAAGAATCGACTTCCTGCGATCTACCAGGCGGCGTTCTTCGTCGAGGCCGGAGGGCTGATGGCGTGGGCGCCGGATCAGGAAGAACAGTATCGACAGGCCGCGCGTTATGTCGACCGGATTCTCAAAGGCACTAAGCCAGGCGATCTGCCGGTCCATTACCCCAGTCGTTACTATTTGAGTATTAACAAAAGTGCTGCTGAACTTATAAACCTCGTCTTACCGCCGAAGCTCGTCGCTCAGGCCGATCGCGTCATACCTTGAAAACGCAGCGACTCTTAAGTCTTTAATCCAGCCACCTGGCCACATACGACATTCCGATGCTGGCAAATCCCATAAAGGCGCAATAGATGGCCCAGATCTTAAAAGTTGGAAGGTCTTGCGCTTGTTCTCCGCGAAATGGATAGAACGCCAGCGTCGTAACAAATGTAGCCAGCCATATTCCGAAAACCGGCATGCGAACTGTCGCAAGGCTTGAGAGGAGTCGCTCGAGCAGTCCAAAGAGAAACATGACCATGATCGTTCCGGACCAGATCAGCGAAGTTCTAACGTTCGCCCTCGTTCCCTTACCCTTAACAATCTTGTGATTTCGAAGCTTGACGAGGTCGACCACTCCAAGGATCGTCATCACGCCAAACAAAACAACACAGGTCCATCCTGTTCGTGGGTTGGACCTGATTACCACCAAACCCAACAACATGAAAGCTGCCAGGCCTGCCACAACCAATATTCGCTTCGTGAGTTCAAAGCGTGTGATTGTAAGATTTTTTTCTGCTGGAGATTTCGGCATCAATTAGAAGTCAAGCCTAAGCGCGGCTTTGTGTGAAATTAGGACAGTAGTGTAGTTTGCTCGCAATATACCTACACGACACCTTTAATATCATAAAAATGAATTCGATTGTCTTGCCGCAACAACAACGAGGGGAGAATTGATGAGAAAACTAAAACTGCAAATGGACATTACCTTAGACGGCTTTGTCGCTGGTCCAAGTGGGGAGCTCGACTGGATGACTTTCGACTGGAATGATAAGAAGCTTGTCGAATATCTAAACTCTGTCATTGACTCATCCGACACGATTCTGATGGGTAGAAAAATGACTGACGAGTTCGTTAACTACTGGAGCAACGCGTTAAAGGATCCAAAGAACATTGAATATACGTTCGCCAAGAAAATGATCGACGTTCCGAAGATCGTTTTTACAAAGACCCTCGATGAGTCTCGCTGGCCCAACACCGTTCTTGCAAAAGGGGACGTTGTTGAGGAAGTCAACCAGCTCAAGAACCGGCCGGGGAAGGAGCTGTTGGTCTATGGAGGCGCTGGATTTGCATCGAGTCTAATTAAACATGACTTGATCGACGAGTATCATTTTTTTGTGTATCCAGTTGCCATCGGTAAGGGATTGACAATCTTCAGCGAGGTCGGCCGCTACTTAAAACTCAACGAGATTGATGTGACTCCCTGCGAGGACGGGATAACGATTCATAAATATCTGCCTGAAGCGGCGACAAAACCTCAATCGATTAAAGCTGGATCTGCGTGAATGAATAGTAGTGCATTAATTTGAAATTACGCCGAAGGCGTTCGCTAATTTCAGCCCAGGGTTGGAGCGCAGCGACA